>NZ_JAYGIM010000014.1:0-243041 GCF_034930985.1 Arcicella lustrica | reverse complement strand
ATGCTGTATTCTATTTAATGAGATATGAACATACTCCTAAATCTTATTTGAGAGTTTTAAAAGACTTTAAAGAAAGAAATAAATTCAAATCTTTAAATATTATTTTTAATGGAGTTGACGATCGTAATTCTAAAGAATATGGTTATGGGTATGGTTATGGGTATGGATATGGATATGGTTATGCTTATGGTCAGAATGAGAAGAAAAAAAGTTTTTTTTCAAATCTGTTAAAAAAACTAGGATAAGTGATTCATTTTTAAGCTTGTTAAAATTATTTCATGAAAATAACTGCAGTAATACCAATTAGAAAAGGATCGGAAAGAGTAAAAGATAAGAATGTCAAACCATTTGGGGATACATCTTTACTTGAATTTAAAATAAATGCGCTAAAAAAGGTCAAGGAAATTGATGAAATAATAGTGAATACTGACTCAGAGGTAGCTATTGAAGTTGCAATTAAAAATGGTGTAGGTTTTCATCAAAGAGAACCATACTATGCTTCATCTGAATGTTCTGCAAATGATTATTTTTGGTATTTAGGAGAGCATACAGATTGTGATATAGTTGCCTATACACCAGTTACTTCTCCCTTTATTAAACCAGAGACTTTTAGTAAATGTATTAATCAATTCGACGATGCTTTAAATAGAAGTATTGTTACTGCTAGCATAGTTAAAGAGTTTTTATGGAGAGGAGACAAACCATTAAATTTTTCTCTTGATAAGCATCCTAAAAGTCAAGAATTGACAGATGTACAAGCTATAAATTTCGGACTATGTTTACTTCGGAAAGAAACGCTTGTAAAATATAGGACAATTATTGGACCTAATCCACAAATTTTCACTGTTTCGCATGTAGAAGGTTTAGATATTGATACACCTCTTGATTTTTTTATAGCTGAACAGGTTTATCATAAAATGAAGGAAGATTCAACGTTATTTTAAAACAAGCTTATTATGTCTATATGTAGTTTAATAGTAAATGAAATCAACCTTTTTTTACCTGAGATTTTATCTAAAAGGAATACAAGAATCTTAAAGGAGGATGATAGCTATGTTACTGAGGGAGATATTCTTTGTGAGAAAATAGTTAAAGATTTTATTAGAGAAAAGTTTCCTGATTACTTTTTGGTATCTGAAGAATCTCCAGAAGAAAACGTAATTAATTCTAAAAAAGATAAGGTAATCATTTTAGATCCAATTGATGGTACTGAGAATTTTACATCAGGATTAAAGGAGTGGGGAGTTGCAATTTGTGTTTATGAAAATGGTGTTCATAATGAATCAATGTTAGCTCTTCCAGAATTAAATTGCTATCTCAAGACAGGAGATATTTTTGAGAAATTTGAATCAAGAATATGTGGAATATCTTCTAGTCTAACCAAGGAAGATATTTTAAAACTAGAACCAGGTTTTGAATATAGAATTATCGGTTGTGCAGTATATAATATGTATAATGTAGTTACTGGTTCATTTTTTAGTTTTGAAAACCCTAAAGGTGCAAAAGTTTGGGATATTATACCAGGGTTAAATTTAGCTTTAGAGAATGGATTATCAGTAACAGTAAATAACACACAATATCATGGAGAACTTCTTGAACCAAATCAGAAATATATTTTCAAAATCCAAAACAGATAGAGTATATATACTCGGAAAAGGAGCAAGTTTAAGGAAAATTGCTAAATCTCAATTGGAAAATGGTGTTGTCATTAATATCAATGATTCAGAACGGTTTTATGCAGGTGATATAGCATTGGTTCATAGTTTATGGGCATATCAAAGTATTAAAGAGAACGGTTTTAAGGCTTCTTTGTATATCTCGGACAAACAGATGCCAGAGTCGGTTAATAGTCTTCAAGTTTCATATTTCCCAGATACTTATGAAACAACAGAAAGCTATTTGTTTTCAGCACATGGGGATGAACTTTTTATATCAGATTTTTTATTCTTGTCAGCTATTAGATTAGGAATCGTAATGGCTAAGGAGCTAAATAAAAAGCTTGATATATACTTTTTGGGTTTTGATTTTGGGTCTGATTCAAATACAACACTAATAGAAGACTATTCTGGTCATAGTCAACAGTTCAGGGATGCTGTTCTTCGTACTCAAGAGGATACTTTTGTTAGAATTAAATCATATATAGAAACAGAAGTTCCTTCAATTAATATACTTCATGTTGGACGTAAGCCATATAGTGATATATCTATTGGTTTATTTAATCAAGGTAATTTCACAGATTTTGCTGAGCACAAAAGTAATAATGATTTGTATCTAGGAGTAAAAGAAAAAATATTTGCTGGGATACCAATGGTCGTTGCTGAATTAACTAATAATCATATAGGTGATGAAAAGAGATTACGCACTATGATTAGAATGGCAAAAGATGAAGGTGCTGATATTATTAAAGTTCAAAGGAGAGATGTAGATTCATTCTATAGTGAGGCAGAGCTTTCTAAACCATACAAGTCTCCTTTCGGAAATACATTAGGGCATTATCGGAGATCAGTCGAACTTACAGATGATTTGTTTAAGGTATTGATAGATGAATGTAGAAAGAATGAGATTTTTTGGTTTACATCTGTTTTAGACAAAAACTCTTATGAGTATATTTTACAATACAATTTACCACTTATCAAACTTCCAAGTACAATTTCTAATCATAGAAATTATTTGAAATATGTTGCAGATACTTTTGACGGTGATATTGTTGTATCAACAGGTTTTACGGATAAAGAATATGAAGAATTTGTATTAAATGAATTTACTACGAATAATAGATTACTTTATTTGTTACAATGTACTTCCTCTTATCCAGCACCACCTGATGCTTGTAATATTGCCGTTATTCGTCATTATAACGAAATAAGACACGAGCGTTTTCCAAATATTATTCCAGGATACTCAAGTCATGATGTAGGAGCATTGGCTTCACAAATGGCAATTAGTGCTGGAGCATTAATGATTGAGAAACATGTTAAATTAGGAAATTTAGATTGGGTACATTTTGATAGTGTTGCACTAGATATTTCCAAGGGTGAACTAAGGCAATTTGTTGAGGATGTTAAAAAAGCAACTATTATTTGTGGAGAAAAAGAGAAGAAAGTACATGCAAAAGAACATCATAAATATATTCCTAATGAAAAGAGCAACTAGTATATTTTAAACATATACTAGTTCAATTGTAAATTTAATAAAATAAAAAATTAGAACAATTATCATAATAAGTTATTTACTAATTAGTAAGTATTTCATATCTACTTATTTTTAAATTTTCGAATAAATCTACACATCCGATATTTAATATAAATTGTTGACTGCTTAAAAAAGAACCACTAAAAACTGTTATGAAATTAATACTTTTTCCATTTTTTTTTCTATTTGCATGTGCTTGTAGAGATGTTAATCCTCCAATAGATTCACTTTTTGGAATAAATAGTGTAAAGTCATATTCTAATTTTCAAACTATAAAAACAATTCAAAATGCAAAAGTTGGAGCAACAGTTTTTGATTTAGATAATTTAGTTTTTCGGATGTATGATGGTAATTTTTGGAATGAGTTGAAATATAACTTTGACAGGAAAAATGTTTTCATAAAACTAATATCGGACTTAAATCTTACTAAACCTGATTTTGGGAACCAAATTGGTCTAATTAATAATGAATGGTATATTGCTGTAATATCAGGTAATAATAGGTACACTTGGATAAGATTACCCCAAAATGATTTTATTAAGAAAGCAATTGTTAAAGGCGATTCTTTAAATAATATAAGATTGGTGATATCTAATACTGACAAAGAAAAATTTGCTCACGATTCAAAAGTCTTTGTTAAAGATGATAAAATATATGTTGTTTATTATTGTAATGATGCTATTAACTATGAGGGTGACAAAGAACAAAAGTTGAGGTTGTGTGTAATCAATCAAAAAGATTTATCATCAAGAAAATATTTTGATATATGTGAACCTAATAAGCAATATAAGAACTTTAGATCTTTTTTTGAACCAATTTATACTGCTAATTATTCATTTACAAAAGAAGGTAAAATAAGATTTTTCTTTCGAGTAACGATATTGTCAAAACAGACTTACTGTTACAGAGATTTTGATCCTAAAACAGAATTATTTTCTGAACCTCAAGTATCTGGACTTAGATTAACAGTAAACACACCTAAAGTAGAATTTAATATTGATAATATATTAGAATACCTTAAAGGAAAAATGAAAATAGATTTTGGGCCAGAAAAAAACTCTATGTTTCTTACAAGTGAACCTAAAATATATAATAATAAAACTTATTATTGTTTAACAATTGGGCACTTCTCTTCAAGTAAAGAACATAGTTTTGGAACATCAGTATTACTAAAAATAGATGAACTTAGTGATACTTTTGAAATTATCGGTTTTATAGATTTAACTAAAATGCCTTCACAATTTTCTAAGCAATTTGTTGAAACTGCATTTGAGTTTTACAATGGAGAATTAATATTTATTGGTAGGAATGATATTTCAGGATTATTATTCAGTAAGAGTATTGATGGGGGGATATCATTTTCTTCTCCCATTTCTATTAATGAAGAATATGGATATAGAACACAAAATGCTAAACCTCTATTATACAAAACAATGGATAATAGGTTAGCTATGATTTGGAATATTGATGACCCAATAATAAACTCTATGAATAGAATTGTTTATGGTAGAAATGTAATGCATATAAGAATATGTTCAGGAAATGATTTATTCAAAAACTCTTTAAATACTATTATTAAAAGTACATCATGGTGTCATTACCCATCTATTTTTTATAATCAAGGTAGATATTATCTGACAATTACAGGAGATTATAGGTTAAAAACAAAAGAGAATGTTGGAGATATATCTCTAGCAATTTTTAATCTTAATTAACACAACTCAAAAAATGTCACCATTAAAATCATTTGATAGATATTGTGAATTAAAGAAAGAGCTTTCCTTAGAAATAGAGGGGTTTGATTATAGTATCCTATTGTCAACAGATCTTATTAAATTGACTTATAGAATGTATGATAATGATTACTTTAGTTTAAAGAAAATAGTTCGGCAATTGTTTAAGATTCCCAATCTTAAAGAAATTAAAAAAGCATTTCTTTTGAAAAATAGTCTGATTACAGTTAGTGCAAATAGGAGTGATTATAACGAATTAATTAATGAGATTAGAACGTTTGTAAATGATTCTGATTTTATACCATTATATAAAATTGCAGATAGACTATATTATAATTTCAATTTGTTAATAACTTTTAAAGTTTTTTTTTATTTTTTATTTTCTTATAGTAAAGAATTTAATATTAAAGAACGAGTTTATTTAGCATCAAGAGCATTATTTTATAGAAATGTACTTAAATCTTTAAGTGAATTATTTTTAGATTTTGATACTACAGATAAAAAATATATAGCATTTAATAGCTCTTTTGATAATGAGTGCTTATTAACAGAGTTTTTTAATTCAATTGGAATTAAAACGTATCAGCTTTCTCATGGTCTTTCTTATATTGATTATAAATTGTTTAAGCCGTTTGACTGTATAACGGCAGAGAATATTAGAGCAAAGACTGTCCTAGTGTGGGGAGAGTCAAGTAAAAAAGATTTAATACTTAATTATAGTTTTTCTGATTTAAGAATCATTGTAGCTGGAAATCCAAAATACTCCTTAAAAAAAATAACAGTAAAGCAAACATTTAAATGTTGTGCAGTCTTTTTAGCTAGAGATATTTATCAAGATGGTAATATAATGCTCATAAATATTTTAGGTAAGCTGGCTATTGATTTAGGAATTGAATTTCATATTAAACTTCATCCATTGTCTAATAAAGAAATTCTTTCAGAAGCTATCTCTGTAAATAGGCTTGCTTTCATACCTATTGATTATACCATAAAAGAAATTTTAGAGGATAATCAATATGATTTTGCTATTTGTTATAACACTACTGTTTATTTTGAAGCAATGTATTATGGATTAATACCATTTAGATTTGGATATATGGAAAATGAAAATTTCAAAGGGTTGGATGATATTTTTGTAAGCCAATTAGAATTACAAAATCTCATGTCATTATTTCAAACTAAGAGTCATTCTGAATTAAATAAATCAATTGAAACTATTTTAGTTCAAAATCTTGGAATGGGAATCAATAACTATCATAAAATTTAATTATAAATGAGTAAATCTAAAAATATTTTTGGTGGTTTCTTTTGGAGTTTACTAGGTAATATCCTAAATGCTATTTATGGTTTTTTTTCAGTTCCAATATTACTAGTTTATTTTGGGAAAACCGATTATGGTATAATTGGTTTAGCAATGTCAATAAATATTTATCTTAGGTTAATGGATATGGGACTTGCTTCAGGTAATGTGAAGTTTTTTTCTTCATCAATTGTCAAGCAGGATAATAATATAATTTCGAAACTATTTCAATCTAGTTTAGTCCTTTATGGTATAATTGGAATTATTAATGTTATAACAATTTTTATTATAAGTTTTTTTGTAAAGGATTTATTTCAAATAAGTGCATTTCAAGCACAAACATTAAAGTATCTATTATATGTAGTAATGTTTACTTCATTGGTAAGTTGGATTTCAAGTGCTTTTGAACAATATATTAGAGCAAATGAACTTGTTGGATGGCATCAAAAAATTATGATTATTCCCAAGCTTTTACAAGTTTTAATAATAGTAATAACAATTCAATTTAACTTATCGCTAATCCTTTTTTTTACTCTACAAACTATTTGTTCTATTATTGTTTTTCCAATATTTGTTTATAAAGTAAGGACTATAAATCCTTCTTTAAAAATTAGATTTATTTATTTTCATGATGTTTTTAAAAATGTATTATTATATAGTTTAAGCATTTTTTCTTTCAGTATATTTCAAATATCTGCTAATTATTTTAGACCTATTATTCTAGGGATAAAGTTAGGGGTTGATTCAATTGCGGATTATAGAATAATTGAAGGATTTGCAAACCTTGTAATGATGTTGGGAGTTAGTTTTGTTGGAGTTATATTGCCAACTGCTACTAAAGTTGTAAGTGCAGGTGATTATGAGAAAGAACTTAAAATTGCCTTCGATGGTACAAAATTTATTACTATTTTTTTATGTTTAATTGTGACAGGATTTATACTTGTTTCAAATGAGCTGTTGGATATATACGTGGGGTCTAAATATAGTTATCTATGTATCTGGCTTAATTTATGGGTGTTTTCTTTACTTGGATCACATAATTCTGCTTTATCAAGTTTAGTTTTAGCTTCAGACAATTTGAAACCTATTGTTTATATTTCAGGATTCTCGACAATATTTTCTCTTTGTTTAGCTTGGTTTTTTGTACCATATATAGGTTTAGGTGCGGTAATAATTTCATATTTAGTTTATGTGATTTTACAATTGTCGTTTTACTATGTTTATTACTATAGAAAAGTTATGGGCTATGATTCAAAGAAGTTATTTTTAAAAAGCTTTTTCATTCCTGCTTTAAAAATATTTTCAATTTTTTTATTAATATATACACTCAAATCCTTTTTCCAAGTGTCTAATTCGTACGTTACTATTGTATTTTGGGAAATTATTTACGTTGTTATGGTTTTTCCAGTAATATACTATTTTGTTATTAACGTCGATGAACGTAGTTTTTTGTTAAATTTAATAATCAATAAGAAAAAAAATGAAAGAGATTAAAGGAATTGCGATTTATTTGCCTCAGTATCACCCAATTAAAGAAAATGATAAGTGGTGGGGAAATGGGTTCACAGAATGGAGAAATGTAGTTAAAGGAAAAGTGATTATTAAAGGTCAATATCAACCACATTTACCATTAGATTTAGGCTACTATGATTTAAGATTACCAGAAATAAGAGAAGCTCAAGCTGAATTAGCTAAAAATTCAAGTATTCATGGATTCTGTTATTATCATTATTGGTTTAAAGGCAAAAGATTATTGGATTTACCTATAAATAATGTATTAGAGTCAAAAAAACCAGATTTCCCATTTTGTTTATGCTGGGCAAATGAGAACTGGTCAAGAAATTGGGATGGAAGAAGTAAAAATATGCTATTAGAACAAGCATATAACGAAGAAGATGACTTGGCACACATCCAATTTTTGTGTAAGGAAGTTTTTACAGATTCTAGATATATAAAAGTTGATGGGAAGCCATTATTTGTAGTGTATAGGCCTGAACTTTTTCCTGATTTTAAGAAGACTGCTAACATATGGAGAAACGAAGCTAAAAAATTGGGTTTCCCAGATTTATATTTAGGGTTCTTTTGGACATTTGAAAGTAACATACATCCTGATAAATTTGGATTAGATTTTGCAGCGCAATTCCCACCTAATAAATATGAGATAAAAAGAAAGATTTCATTGCTAGGAAGAGTTTTAGTAAAATTAGGTATGGGGATTACTCTGAGACAGAAATATCAAATATATGAGTACAAGCAACTTGTAAAATACTCAGAGAACTTTGAATATAATAAGGATTTTACATTATTTCCAGGAATAACACCAATGTGGGATAATTATGTTAGAAGAAGAAATGGGGGCGGACGAATTTTTTTAAATTCAACTCCTGAATTATACAAAAAATGGCTTAATGATATTTGTAAAAGATGGAATCCCAAATCAAGTTCTGAAAACTTTCTTTTTATTAATGCTTGGAATGAGTGGGCTGAAGGAAATCATCTGGAACCCTGTGAAAAATGGGGGCATCAGTATTTAGATGCTACAAGAGAAGTTTTAAGTAAATATAAATCGAACGAGTAACGGCTTAACTTAATTGGAATTGATAAGATGAATCAAACATTGTTATTAGTTTGTTTTTTATTTATTGGAGTATTAATTATATTATCTAAGCCTGAAAATAAGATATTTTGGCTTTTTATAGGCTATTTTATGGTCCCACCTGGCGTAGTAATTTTTGATAGATCTATCTATTTATTTTTTACGCTTTGTTTACTATCTACATTATTATCAAAAGGAACGAGAGAGTTTGATTATAGAAATATACCTATAAAAAGAGCTTTAATTCTTTTTATAGGTGGAACAATGCTTATTGGATTTTTTGATTCAAGATTAGGATTATATCAAAAAATATCTAGACCAATGCTTGTTTTATTTGAAAGTGCCTTTACGATTTTTATAGTTTTTTTTGCTTTAAGGAATAAAATAAATTTTAATAATCTTTTAGATAAATTTTACTTAATAACATTTATTGCTTGTATATATGGATTATTTTGTAGAGTTACACACTCTAACCCATATATTGATATTATTTCTCAATCATTTCGACTTAGAAATATTTCGAAAGATTATATGACAGGACTTGATGGAAGATTTAGAATTAGTTCATTTACATTTCATCCATACTTTTACGGAATATTTCTAGTTTTTATTTTGTTTTTTGTTATTTATTCTGTAATCAATGAAAAAAAAATAATTAAGAAGTATATACTTTATTGTTTAATAGCTCTAATCCTTCTTAATATATTCTTAACAGATTCAAGAACTATTTTGTTAATCCTTGTTTTAGGAATATCAATTTTAATAGTGGTTTTGACTAATAAAAGGAATGTATATAAACTTTTTATAGCTATTCTTTTTCTTATTATAGCGCTTATTCAAATACCATTTATGGCTGATAAAGCTGATGCAATAGTTGACATTTTTTTGAGTGGAGGTACTAAAGTTGAAGGTAGTAATATAAATTTAAGAGAAGTTCAGTTTATTCTTTCATTAGGGTATTTTTACAAAAGCCCAATTTTTGGAAACGGTTTGAATTATATATATGAAAATATGGGTTTTGCTGTTGATGTATCAGATAGATTAACAGATTCTGACTTATATGCTTTTGAAAGCCATGTCTATATTCTTATGATTGAACAAGGAATTATTGGAATATTTATTTATTTACTACTTTTTATAAGTGTACTATTATACCACATTAAGTCTTATATTATTATCAAAGATAATTCAAGATATTTTGTATTAGTAAATATGATATTAGTTTTCTGCTATTTTATTTTTATAATAGCTACTGGTACGATTTCATCTTTTCAACTATTTTGTTTTTTTGTAGCATTTAGTTTAAGATTTCAAGTTAAAGCTAGGGCTAGGTATGAAAGTAGGAGTTTAATAAATAGGTTATAATCTTTGACTTGAAAAGTATATTAGAATGGATAATAGATTAAAATTTTCGATAGGTATTCCCGCATTCAAGGCAGAACATTTGAGGGATTGTATAGAAAGTATTCTTAATCAAGATTACACAAACTTTGAACTTATAATTGTAAATGATTTTTCTCCTCAGCCAATTGAGAAAATTGTTCTATCATATAATGATGAAAGAATAAAGTACTATAAAAATGACTTTAACATAGGAGCTGAAAATGTTGTTACTAATTGGAATAGATGTCTTGAAAAATCAACTTCAGATTATTTTGTTTTAATGGGAGATGATGATATTTTAGAGAAAAACTACCTTTCTGAATTTGATAAATTAATAAGAAGCTTCCCTAATTTAAATGTTTATCATTGTAGATCTTTAATAATAGATGAGAAGTCTCTTGGAATAGAACTAACACCTTCAAACCCTCAGTTTGAATCTGTATTAAATAATATTTGGCATAGGATAACAGAAAAGAGGATACAATTTTTATCAGACTTTGTATATAAAACTTCATTTTTAAAATTAAATGGAGGGTTTTATTTTTTACCTTTAGCTTGGGCTTCAGATGATATTACTTCTTATTTAGCAGCATCAATAAATGGTATTGCTCATACTGAAAAAGTTTTGTTTAGATATAGGAGGCATTCAAATAATATTTCATCAACAGGTAAAGTTGATCTGAAATTAAAAGCTATATCAATGGAATGTGATTGGATTTTAGATTTTGTATCAAAAAAAGATTTTACTAATAATGAAGATATGATTTTAAAAAAAAATATTCTTGCTACTTTACCAAAGTACAAAAAGAAGAAAATACTTTATACTTTATCTGAATCCTTATCTGGAAATTTTTTAAAAGGTGTTTTTAGATTAGGAGTGAGTTATAAAATTTATAAAATATCACTGGTGGAATTTTTGTTTATATGTTTTAATTATCTAAAGTCTTATCAATTAAAGAAAGGTCTAAAATTATGATTATTCGTTCGAAAGCTCCATTACGACTAGGACTTGCTGGGGGTGGTACAGATGTTTCACCATTTAGTGATTTATATGGTGGTTTGATTCTTAATGCGACAATAAATTTATATGCATTTTGCACAATTGAAGAGAATAATGATAAATCAATAATATTGTCTGCTCCTGATATCAATGTTGAGTTGATAATGCCTCTGTCATCATCTTTACTATTAAATGGAGAATTAGACTTAATTAAAGGAGTCTATAATCGTTTAGTAAGAGATTATAATCTAGAACTTAAATCATGTAAAATTACAACTTATTCCGATGCACCTCCTGGTAGTGGTTTAGGATCATCTTCAACTATGGTTGTTGCTATTATAAAAGCTTTTGTGGAATGGCATAGTCTTCCATTAGGAGAATATGATATTGCTAAACTAGCCTTTGAAATAGAACGTATAGATATAGGGTTAAGTGGAGGAAAGCAAGATCAATATGCTGCTGCTTTTGGAGGGTTTAATTTTATGGAGTTTTTTAAAGATGATAGAGTTATTGTAAATCCGTTGCGAGTAAAGCGTTGGATTATTGATGAGTTAGAAGCATCAATGATTTTGTATTATACAGGAGCTTCACGTTCATCTGCACAAATTATTGATGAACAGAAAAAAAATACTAAAGATGGCAATGTTTATGCAATAGATGCAATGCGCAGGATTAAAGAGAGTGCTATTGTGATGAAAGAAGCAATCTTGAAAGGAGATATACTAATGTACTCAAAAATACTTGGGGAATCATGGGAAAATAAAAAGAAAATGGCAAGCTCAATTTCAAACTCTGATATTGATAATATTTTTCGAATTGCAATAGAAGCTGGAGCAATTACTGGTAAAGTTTCTGGAGCGGGAGGTGGAGGGTTTATAATGTTTGTAGTAAATCCTACAAAGCGAGTAAATGTAATCAATGCTCTTAATAAACTAGAAGGGAAAGTTGTTAATTTCAATTTTAGTGAAGGGGGCTGTCATGGATGGAAGATAATTTAATAATAAAAAACAAAAAAGTAGAACTATGAATTTTAACCTTATAAAATCCCAAGTGAAAGAGTCTATCTCTGTAAAGCAAGCTTTATTAGAAGATAGTCAACAGATTGATTTAATAAATGAAGTAACCAGTATTATTACATCAGCATACAAATTAGGAAATAAAACATTATTGGCAGGTAATGGAGGTAGTGCTGCTGATGCTCAACATATTGCTGGAGAATTTGTTAGTAGATTTTATTTTGATAGACCAGGTTTAGCTTCAATAGCATTGACGACAGATACGTCGATTATTACTGCTATTGGAAATGATTATGGTTATGAAAAACTTTTTTCTCGTCAACTACAAGCATTAGGTAAATCAGGAGATGTCTTTATCGGAATTTCTACATCAGGGAATTCTCCTAATGTAATAAAAGCTTTTGAAACCTGTAAAGAATTAGGAATAATTACAGTAGGACTTACTGGTCAGAACGGAGGAAAAATGAAAGATATTTGTGATTATTGTATAAAAGTTCCTTCAAATGAAACTCCTAGAATCCAAGAGGTACATATTTTAATAGGTCATATTATTTGCTGTATAGTAGAGGAAGAAATTTTTGGAGAATATAAAACTGTTAAATAAATGGATGTAATTATACTTGCTGGAGGATTAGGAACGCGATTACGTGAAGTTATTCAAGATATACCAAAGCCAATGGCTCCAATAAGAGATGTTCCATTCTTAGAACATCTCTTAAATTGGGTTACTACAGTACCCATTGATAATATCATAATGGCCGTAGGGTATAAAAATGAAGTAATTAAATCACATTTTGGAGAAAACTTTAAGGGAATATCTATCAATTACTCAGTTGAAGATGCCCCTCTTGGTACAGGAGGGGCTATTGTTAAAGCTTTAAATTACGTCAAGTCGGAAGATGTATTAGTCCTAAATGGAGATTCTTATTTTCCAATTGACATTGTAAGCTTTATTAATGTTAGTAGACTTTATAAGTCTAACTTTTCTGTTGCTTTAAAAAAAATGTTTAGATTTGATAGATATGGAACTGTATTAATAGATAATGTGAGTCATAACATTATTCAATTTAATGAAAAAAAGTTTTGTGAGGAAGGTTTAATCAATAGTGGTATTTATTTAATAAAAAGAAATTTTTTGGAAGGAAAAATATTTCCTGAAAAATTTTCTTTTGAAACAGAGATTCTTGAGAAAGAAGCACAATTAGGAAACTTATCGGGGCAAATTTTTGAACAACCATTCATTGATATAGGTATTCCAGAAGATTATGCTAGAGCTGAATCCATTATTAATTAAAAATCTTAAACCTAATGAGAAAAGCGATTTTTTTAGACAGAGACGGAGTGATTAATGTTGATAAAAATTATGTATATCGCATTAGTGATTTTGAATTTAGGGTCTCAATTTTTGAAGTGTGTAAAAAGTATCAAGATGAGGGATATTTAATTTTTGTTATTACGAATCAAGCTGGTATTGCTCGTGGTTATTATACTGAAAATGATTTTAATCTTTTAACTGATTGGATGCTAAGTCAGTTTGAAGAAAGAGGGGTTTATATAACTAAAGTATATTTTTGTCCTCACCATCCTGAGTTTACGGGTGAATGTTCTTGCCGTAAACCAAATCCGGGTATGATATTAAAAGCCCAAGAGGAATTTAATCTTGATTTAGAAGAAAGCGTCTTGTTTGGAGATAAAGAAAGTGATTTGCAGGCTGGGAGAAATGCAGGAATTAAAACATTATACATGATATGAAAACTAAACTTTGTTATCTAACAGAATCAGGTTGGTGGGACACAGATTATACAATGTTGCCTTATTTGAAGGATTATTTTGACATTGAAGTGTATTTAGTTGCGGAACGTAATAAAGATAAGTTCAATTTAGAGGAAGTCAATTATTTGAGATCTTTAGGAATTAAAGTATGTATATGGAGACGAAAAGGCAGGATTAGAAATATATCAAATCTATTATTATTTATTAGGTTATTCTTTACTATCAGGAAGTCTAGTAATAAAGATACTAGATTATATTATGTCTATATGTTTGATCCGTACATAAATTTTATTTTTATTATTTTTGGTTTTTTTTTAAAAAAAATTGTTGCCATACACGACTATGAAAACCATGAAGGAATGGATGGTTTTTTACGAAATAAGTTAAAATCTATAATATTAAATTCGAATTCTATATTTCATTTTTATTCTCCATTAGAATATGATAAGTTCAAAAAGGAACATCCAATAAAAGTTGGTTTTTATTCTGAAATGCCATTAAAAGGTTATGGTCAACCAACAAGTTCTACGCATTTATTTAAAGGGGATGAGAAAAAGATTCGCCTCCTCTTTTTTGGTTATATTAGAAGTTACAAAGGGCTTGATATACTGTTAAAAGCATTACATGGAGTTGATAGTAGCCTTTATGAATTAACTATTGCAGGAGAGGCTGATAATTGGGATTTTTACAAGGAATATCTTTATGAAAACTTAAGTTTAAATCTGCATTTAGGTTTTGTTAGTAATGATCAAATAAAAGAATATTTTAGTAACGCTGATTTTCTTGTATTACCTTATAAGGATGCTACTCAAAGTGGACCACTTCTTGTAGCTATAAATTATAATTTACCTGTTATTGCAAGTAATCTTGAATGTTTTCAGCATCACATTTTAGATGGGATTGATGGATTCATTTTTGAAAAAAATAATTCTAACGACTTACGAACAACATTGCTAAAAGTATTTGATTTAAATGATACTGAATATAAAGAAATAAAGGAAAATCAAAGTAAGAGAAGAAGAAGATATTTAGAGAAAGAACAAATAATAGGTGAAACTTTTTTTAAATCAGTAATGTAGTCTTTTATTAAATTAAATTGGTTAAATCATATGAATGTCGATACTACTACATTTCCTAAAATTTCAGTTGTGGTTCCTTGTTATAATATGGAAAACTATATTATTTCAACAATGGAAAGTATTATTAATCAAAGATACCCTAATTTACAGATTATATTTGTTGATGGTGGTTCTACAGATGGAACAATTGAGAAATTATCCGAATATAGAAAATATATAGACACATTTATTTCTGAAAAAGACAATGGACAATATGATGCTATTAACAAGGGCTTTAGATTTGCTAATGGTGATATATTTTGTTGGCTTAATGCTGATGATGTTTACCACACTTGGACATTTAAAATGATAGCTGAAGTATTTAGAAAAAATAATACCATAGATTGGATATGTGGAATTCCTTCTTTTTTGACGGAAGATGGTTTTTTGAAAAAAAATTATAATCATGCTTCAGCAAAGTATAAATATGGAATTAGTAATGGTTGGTATAAAGAAGGTGGTTTTGGTTTTCTTCAACAGGAGTCAATGTTTTGGAGAAGAGGCTTGTGGGAAAAAGTAGGAGGGCTAAGTTTGGATTACAAGCTAGCAGCTGACTATGAACTATGGATTAAATTCTCAAAGTATGCTGAATTATGGACAATCAATTTGCCATTATCTTCTTTTAGACTCCGTGAAAGTAGTAGATCAATTGTGCTCAAAGAGAGATACATAAAAGAAGTTGATGAGATTTGCTCAAACTTAGAAAAACTTCCAATATTATACAGGCTATTTGGAAAATTTACTGAACTCAATTTTTTACTAAGATTACTTACATGGAAGAAAACTTTTATGATTTTTCAACGATTCAATTCAAATGAATGGGTTTATACTTCTAAATTTCGTTCAGTGTCAGGTTTGACAATTTCTGAATTATTTCTAGAAAAATAGAATGAACCTCAAATCTTATGAACAGACATAAACTATTAAGTATTACTATTTCATTAGGTAAATATCATGAATTTGTTTCAAGGATTGTCTCAATTGCTGAATTAAGACAATCAGCATATGTATGTGTTTCAAACGTACATATGTGTATTGAAGCTTATTACAACCCTATATTTGCAAACATAGTTAATAGTGCAGATATAATTACTCCAGATGGATTGCCATTAGTTAAATCACTTAAATGGCTTTATGGAATAGAACAAGACAGAGTTTCTGGCCCTGACTTGATGCCATCTTTATTGGAGAGTGCTTCTATAAAAAAATTAAATGTTTTTTTTTATGGTGCAACAGAAGAAGTTCTACTTGATTTAGTGTCTTTTTGTTCTTATAGATATCCATCTTTAAACATAGTAGGAGCAATTTCTCCACCGTTTAGAAATCTAACCGATATTGAGATACATGAACATATTAACAATATTAATAATGTAGAAACTAACATTTTATTTGTAGCACTAGGGTGTCCTAAACAAGAAAAGTGGATGAGCGCTATGAAAGGAAAAATCAATGCTGTAATGTTAGGAGTTGGTGGAGCATTTCCAATGTTGGTAGGTAAAGAAAAAAGGGCACCTTTATGGATGCAAAAATATATGCTTGAATGGTTTTATAGATTAATGCAAGACCCGAAGAGATTATTTAAGAGATATTTTATAACTAACACTGCATTTATATTTCTTATAGTAAAAGAAAAAATCTTAATTAAATTCAGATAATTATCGAAATGGAAAAACACTCCAAAATATATATAGCAGGTCATAGGGGTATGGTAGGTTCTGCTATTCTTAGAAAATTGCAAAAAGAAGGGTACAAAAATTTTGTATTAAAAACATCAAAAGAACTAGATTTAAGAAATCAAGAAGCAGTACTAGCTTTTTTCGCTGTAGAAAAGCCTGACTATGTTTTTTTAGCGGCGGCTAAAGTAGGAGGAATTGTTGCTAATAATACTTATAGAGCAGATTTCTTGTATGAAAATTTAGCTATTCAAAACAGCATTATTCATGCTTCTTACTTGAACGATGTGAAGAAGTTAATGTTTTTAGGTTCTTCTTGTATTTATCCAAAATTGGCTCCCCAGCCTTTAAAAGAAGAGTATTTATTGACAGGTTTATTAGAGCAAACCAATGAACCCTATGCCATTGCTAAAATTGCAGGAATTAAAATGTGTGAAGCTTATAGAGCGCAATATGGATGTGATTTTATCTCGGTGATGCCTACTAATTTGTATGGGCCTAATGATAACTATGATTTGCAAAATTCGCATGTATTACCTGCGATGATTCGTAAATTTCATGAGGCAAAAGAAAAAGGAGTTAAGGAGGTAATCTTATGGGGTTCTGGTTCTCCAATGAGAGAGTTTCTTCATGCCGATGATTTGGCGGCAGCTTGTATTTATTTGATGGATAATTATTCAGAAGCTGAATTGATAAATGTTGGTACTGGTGTAGATGTTACTATTAAAGAGTTAGCCAATACTGTTAAAGATATTGTAGGTTTTGAAGGAGAAATTATTTGGGATAGTAGCAAGCCTGACGGTACCCCAAGAAAATTAATGGATGTTTCAAAATTACATTCAAAAGGTTGGAAGCATACCATTGATTTATCAGATGGTATTACTTTAGCTTATCAAGATTTTCTTGATAATCATGCAAACTTAAGGTTATAAAAGATTAGTTTTATTTTATATATTATTATCTGAAAAACAAATACTTATCTTTAAAACTGAAATATAAATTAAATCTTTCTAATTAACACACTGATGATTTTATCAGTAAATTAATCAAAAATTAGTATGAAAAAAGCCCTTATTACTGGTATTACTGGACAAGATGGAGCCTATTTGGCAGAATTATTATTATCAAAAGGATATGAGGTACACGGTATCAAACGTCGTAGTTCATTAATCAATACTGCTCGTATTGACCATTTATATGAAGATTTACATGAAGATGGTGTCCGTTTTATTATGCATTATGGAGACCTTTCTGATTCAACTAATATCATTCGTATTATTCAAGAAGTACAACCAGATGAGATTTATAATTTAGGTGCCATGTCTCATGTGAAGGTATCCTTTGACGAACCTGAATACACTGCTCAAGTAGATGGTATTGGTACATTACGTATATTGGAGGCTGTTCGTTTATTGGGTTTGATTGAAAAGACAAAAATTTATCAAGCTTCTACTTCTGAATTGTATGGATTAGTACAAGAAGTGCCTCAGTCAGAAGCAACTCCTTTTTATCCACGCTCACCTTATGCAGTAGCTAAAATGTATGGATTCTGGATTACTGTTAACTACCGTGAAGCTTATAATATGTTTGCTGTGAATGGTATCTTATTTAATCACGAATCGCCACGTAGAGGTGAAACTTTTGTAACACGTAAGATTACAAGAGCAGTAGCTCAGATTGCTTTGGGACAACAAGAAAAATTATATCTTGGAAACTTAAATGCCGAACGTGACTGGGGACATGCAAAAGATTATGTTGAGGCGATGTGGTTAATCTTACAACAAGAAGTACCTGAAGATTATGTTATCGCTACAGGAGTAACAACAAGAGTACGTGAATTTGTGCGTATGGCATTTGCTGAAGTTGGTATTGAAGTAGCATTCTCTGGAGAAGGTGTGGATGAAGTAGGAACGATTGTGGCATGCTCTAACCCGTTATATCAAGTTCCAGTAGGTACAGTGGTAGTATCTGTTGATCCACGTTATTTCAGACCGACGGAAGTAGAATTATTGATTGGAGATCCAACTAAATCTAAAACTAAATTAGGATGGGAACCTAAATATGACTTACCTGCTCTGGTGAAGGATATGATGGAGGCTGATATTAAATTATTCACAAAGTAATTTTTTTATTAATAATAAACTATACTTGTGTGGGTAGTTTATTATTAAATATTAATTTAAACCTATGAAGAAACTATTAATCACAGGCGGAGCGGGCTTTATTGGCTCACATGTTGTCAGACTATTTGTTACAAAGTATCCCGATTATCAAATTTTCAATTTGGATAAATTGACTTATGCTGGAAATTTGGAGAATTTAAGAGATATTGAAAATCAACCTAATTATACTTTTGTAAAAGGCGATATTGTTGATGCTAGTTTTATCGACGCTTTATTTGCTGAACATCAGTTTGATGGGGTTATTCACTTAGCTGCTGAATCTCATGTTGACCGCTCTATCTCTGAACCAATGGCTTTTGTCATGACCAATGTTGTAGGTACTTGTAATTTATTGAACGCTGCTAAAAATACTTGGAAAGCCTCTGGATATGAAGGAAAGCGTTTTTATCATGTTTCTACGGATGAGGTTTATGGAGAGTTACACAATCCAGAAGATTTCTTTACAGAAACAACTCCTTATGACCCTCGTTCTCCTTACTCTGCTTCAAAGGCTTCTTCTGACCACTTTGTAAGAGCTTATGGTAATACTTATAAATTGCCAGTTGTTATTACGAACTGCTCTAATAATTACGGGCCAAATCATTTTCCTGAGAAATTATTGCCATTGATGATTCACAATATCTTGAACAATAAACCATTACCTGTTTATGGAAAAGGTGAAAATGTAAGAGATTGGTTGTTTGTGGTTGACCATGCTAGAGCGATTGATACAGTTTTCCATAATGGAGTACTAGGCGAAACTTATAATATTGGAGGTTTTAACGAATGGAAAAATATAGACATCGTTATGTTGGTTTGTAAAACGATGGACAGTAAACTTGGAAGACCAGAAGGTACTTCTGAACAGTTAATTACTTATGTAACTGACCGTGCTGGACATGATTTAAGATACGCCATTGATGCTACAAAAATCATGAACGAATTAGGTTGGAAACCATCTTTACAATTTGAAGAGGGTCTCGAGAAAACCGTAGATTGGTTCTTGAACAACCAAGAATGGCTTGATAATGTTACTTCTGGAAATTATCAGAAATATTACGATTCAATGTACACAAACCGATAAACCAAGAAAAAATGAAAGGAATTATTCTAGCTGGTGGTTCGGGAACCCGTCTTCATCCACTAACCTTAGCAGTAAGTAAACAATTAATGCCTGTTTACGACAAACCAATGATTTACTATCCACTTTCAATTCTGATGTTGGCGGGCATTAAAGAAATCTTAATTATTTCAACTCCTCACGATTTACCACATTTCAAAAAGCTTTTGGGAGATGGTTCGCAAGTGGGTTGTAGATTTGAATATGCTGAACAACCTTTACCAAATGGATTAGCTCAGGCTTTTGTAATTGGAGAAGAGTTTATTGGTGATGATAAAGTTGCTTTGGTTTTAGGAGATAATATTTTTTATGGAAGTGGATTAAGTAAATTACTTCAATCTAACAACGACCCAGAAGGTGGTGTGGTATATGCTTACCAAGTCCATGATCCAGAAAGATATGGAGTAGTAGAATTTGATGAAGATTTCAATGTACTTTCAATTGAAGAAAAGCCAGTTGAACCAAAATCAAATTATGCAGTTCCAGGTTTGTATTTTTATGATAACTCAGTGGTTGAAATCGCTAAAAACATAGCACCTTCACCAAGAGGAGAATATGAAATCACAGACGTAAACAAAGAATACTTGAAACAAGGAAAACTAAAAGTTGGTGTATTGAATAGAGGAACAGCTTGGTTAGATACTGGAACTTTTGAATCATTGATGCAAGCTGGACAATTTGTACAAGTAATTGAAGAAA
Organism: Arcicella lustrica; assembly: GCF_034930985.1. Classification (NCBI taxonomy): domain Bacteria; kingdom Pseudomonadati; phylum Bacteroidota; class Cytophagia; order Cytophagales; family Flectobacillaceae; genus Arcicella; species Arcicella lustrica. The sequence goes on along the minus strand of NZ_JAYGIM010000014.1, from coordinate 222,276 downwards.
GACAAGGATTAAAAGTAGGTTGTATTGAAGAAGTAGCTTACAGAATGGGATTCATTGATGAAGAACAACTCAGAAAAGTAGCAGAACCACTGGTGAAAAGTGGATATGGTAAATATCTTTTGGGGTTGTTGAAAGCGTAATGTTTTAATAAAGCTGTAGCAACACACTAAATTTATCAAAATGAAAGTAACAGAAGCAAGTTTAAAAGACGTTTTGATTTTAGAACCTCCTGTGTTTGAAGATGCTAGGGGAGTGTTTTTTGAATCATTCAACAGCATTACATGGGCTAAACAAGGTTTGCCATCAGAATTTGTTCAAGACAATCAGTCTTTCTCTGTAAAGGGTGTCTTAAGAGGTTTGCATTTTCAGCAAGGAGAGTTTGCCCAAGGGAAACTTGTTAGAGTAATTACAGGAAGAGTACTGGATGTGGCAGTTGATATTAGACCTGATTCTCCAACTTTTGGGAAATGGGAGTTTTTTGAATTAGATGGAAAATCTAACAAGATGGTTTATATCCCAGTTGGTTTTGCTCATGGTTTTTTAGCTTTAGAAGATAGTATATTCTCTTACAAATGTACCGCAGGATATAATAAAGCATCTGAAGGTGGAATCATTTGGAATGACCCTGTTCTGAAGATTGAGTGGCCAGTTGAAAATCCTAATATATCTGATAAAGACTTGATATTGCCAACATTTGAATCATACTTTATTTAATTGAAGATAATATGAATATTTTAGTTTTTGGAGGTGTTGGACAGTTAGGTCAATGTCTAAAGAAAGTAGCAGATACCCGTGGAATAGAAGGGTTGATTTATTTAGATGAAATTCAAGGTAATATACTTGATAAAGAATTGCTAAAAGGTCTATTTGAGCAATATCAACCTAAATATGCTATTAATTGTGCAGCATACACAGCCGTGGATAAAGCTGAGGATGAAATAGATTTATCAAGGCTAATTAACAAAACAGGGGCTGAAAACGTTGCTAAAGCTTGTGCTCAATTTAATACAACCTTAATCCATATTTCTACAGATTTCGTTTTTGAAGGAAATCTTGCCAAAGCTTTGAATGAGGAAGATATTGCCGAACCTATCAACGTATATGGCTTGACAAAATTAGAAGGGGAACAAGGGATTTCACAGATTACTAGTCAATATTTTACATTAAGAACTAGTTGGTTGTATTCTGAATTTGCTAATAATTTCGTTAAAACGATGTTACGATTAGGCAAAGAAAGAGATGAATTAGGGGTTATTATTGATCAAGTAGGTTCGCCAACTTATGCAGTTGATTTAGCAGGTTGTATTTTGGAAATAATTACTTCTAAAAGTGATGCTTATGGTTTATATCATTACAGTAACGAAGGCGTGACTTCTTGGTATGACTTTGCAAAAGCAATTTTTGAGTTGTCTGATTATTCTGTTAGAGTAAAACCACTTAAGACTTCTGAATATCCTACAAAAGCAACAAGACCTACTTATTCTGTAATGGATAAAAGTAAGATTAAAAGTTCATTAGGAATTCAAATTCCTTATTGGAGAGATAGTTTAACAGTTTGTATAAAAGAACTTAAATCCTAAACAAGATTGGTGAGTAGGATTATTTAATCTATTCTTTTTATATAAAGGTAAAAAATAAAAAAGCCACCAATCTCTAAAGATGGTGGCTTTTTTAATACTTATTTTATTCTTTAAAAATTAATAAAATAAGTCAGTGCTGCCAAAAGGATGATTAAAGTAATTCGTCCCCATATTTGAAGTGTGTATTTTGATTCATTGTTCATAATGTAAAGAAGGTTAAGATGTGTAAATGATAAACAATATTAAATAGTATTCGAATTTACGATTATTTAAGTTAAATTTATTAGAAATCCCTCATCTATTTATTAAACGGTAACGATTGTGCCATTTTTGTGAATATTCTAAGAAATAATTGTTTTTCATTTTGGGCTAAAAGTTTAAATTCAATTATTGTCATTCAGCATTTATAATTCGCTAACATCCAAATAAATATTTTCTATTATGCCTCAAAGTATAAGTAAAGTGAGCTATTTCAGGTTGTTGTCTGATATCATCGCTATCGTATGTGTTTTTGTATTTTCTTCGTTTATCACTAAACCTGAATTTGAAAAAAGTGATAGCATATTATTAATATTACTTATTATAGGTTGGTACTTTTCTACTAAAATTTCTAGTACTTATGATGATTTTAGAACAGAAAGGTATATAGGAGAATTGTTGTTGATTTTTCAGAATGTACTAATACAGTCTATATTAGCTGGACAGGTTTTATTTATTTTGAATAGGCATGAATATACTAGACGATTTGTTCTGGCTTACATTATCATTCTATCAATCGTCTTAATTATTAAAAACTACATTATTAAAAAAATACTATTGAAGTATCGTCAAAAAGGAGGGAATATAAAAAATGTAGTTTTTGTCGGTTATAATGAAATTACTTCAAATCTAATATCACAAATTCAAGATAACCCTCATTATGGATTTAAAGTAATTGGTATTATCGCTAAAGAGGAAGAGGGTTATGATTTTGGTGGAAACACTTATTTAGGAGATTTGCAAAAATTCCTAATAATGAATGAAGACTATAAAATTGATGAAATCATTATCACTACTGAAGAGATTTCCAATCATTTGATGCAAAAGATATTTGTATTATCAGAAAGAAGGGCGATTAGAACTAAAATTGTTCCAAGCTATATTACTTATTATCCAAGTAGATTACAATTCAAGTTTTTTGGTAATTATCCATTAATCACTTTTAGAAGTGAACCTCTACAGGAATATCATTGGAGATTAGTAAAAAGAGTTTTTGATATTGTATTCTCATTATTTGTCTTTGTATTTATTTTCTCATGGTTATTTCCAATCGTTGCTATCTTAATTAAGTTGGATTCTAAAGGACCTGTATTTTTTAGACAATATCGTTGGGGTAAGGATAATAGGAAATTCAAATGTTTTAAATTTAGGTCGATGAAAGCTGAAAGTAAGGATGTTACTGAGAAAGGTACATTTAATCAGGCTCAAATGAATGACCCAAGAATTACTAGATTAGGGCAGTTTTTGAGATCATCAAGTTTAGATGAATTACCTCAGTTTATAAATGTTTTATTAGGTGATATGTCAATAGTTGGACCAAGACCACATGCGCATGAACATAATATTCGTACTAAAGATGAGGTAGATAGCTATTTAGTGAGACATTGGATTAAGCCGGGAATCACTGGGTGGGCTCAAGTAAATGGATATAGAGGAGAAACTAAAACTATTGAGCAGATGGAACAAAGAGTAAAATATGATATTTGGTATATCGAAAATTGGTCTTTAGGGTTAGACTTCAAAATTATATTCATGACAGTTTATAATGTAATTAAAGGAGAAGAAATGGCATATTAATTTATTGAGAATTATGTGTTTCAATCATAACAAAAAGCAATACGATATTATGTTGTATTGCTTTTTGTCATAAAAATCAAAATATTGTAATATTTTGATTTTTATTGTGTTTATTTTGTAAATATTTTATTTTCAATGTAAATTGAAATTTAAGGAAAAATAATTCTTTACAGCGTTGTTTATCAGATACTTATAAATTGTTGTTTCTTTTTTACATGCTTAAACTCAGTTTTTTAAAACTGTAACACTCTTATAAATATACCGTTTAATAGATTTTTTTGTGACTATCCAACATAGATTGTAAATTTGCCCCATGAGAAATCAATCAATAGCACATTAAATATAAATTTATGATGAAAGACTACTTTGGAAGAGAACATTATTATTTACGATTACTCACTGATATTTTAGTGTTGTCACTTTCTTTTTATCTGACTTCAGTAGTTAGTAATCGTAATAATTTTATTCACGATAGAGAGGTTTTTGTGATTTTAGTAATAGTTTGGTACTTTTCTAGTAAAATTATTCATGTTTATGATGATTTTAGAACGCTTAAATTTATTGATGAATTTCTACTATTAGTACCAGTTATTGCTATTCAAGCATTAGTTATAATCCTCTTTTTATTTTTTCTTAATGATAGAGATAATGCTCGTAGGTTTGTTGTGGAATATTGCGGAATGCTTTTTTTGTTTCTTGCTATCAAAAAATATTTACTAAAAAAGTTTTTCCAATTCCTTAGAAAAAAAGGTAGAAATACTAGGAACTTGTTAATTGTAGGTAGCTCAGAAATGGGTATTTCGTTTTTTGATTTTGTAAAGAATAATACTCAATTCGGTTATAATCCAGTAGGTTTTATAGATGAAACAAAGTCTGTGTATCTCAACGGTTTGTATAAAGGTAATTTTGAGGAGGTTGATAAAATTATTATTGAGAATAGCATTGATGAAATTGTTGTTGCAATGCCTCAGTTCAATAAACAACAGTTAGATAAAATTATAGCTGCTGGTGAACGGAATGCTATTCGAACTAGAATTATTCCTGATTATTTCAGATTTAGCTCGAATAAATTTAAAATGGGAATGTTCGGTAATTTTCCGATGATTACAGTAAGAGACGAACCTCTGAATCAATTGCATTGGAGACTAATTAAAAGAACCATTGACTTGATTTTTAGTTTATTGCTGTCGATATTTATTTTTTCTTGGTTGTTCCCAATAATAGCCTTACTGATTAGACTTGAATCAAAAGGAAGTATTTTCTTTATTCAAGAAAGATGGGGAAGAAATAGAGAAATCATTCGTTGTTTGAAGTTTAGGACTATGTATAGCGAAAGCAAAGTAATAGTCGATGGTAAATTTCAACAAACTACTGAAAATGACCCAAGGATTACTAAAATCGGTAGATTCCTGAGAAAAACTAATTTAGATGAACTTCCACAGTTTTTAAATGTAATAGGTGGTTCAATGTCAGTTGTTGGACCTAGACCACATGCAGTACAACATAACATTGAAAGTCAGGCTTTGATAAATAATTATGCTTTACGTAACTGGGTAAAACCAGGAGTAACTGGTTGGGCGCAAGTAAACGGTTTGAGAGGTGAAACAAAAGATTTCAGTTTGATGAGAAAAAGAGTTGTATTTGATATTTGGTATATCGAAAACTGGACGCCTTGGCTTGATTTTAAGATAGTAATTATGACTGTCTATAATATGTTCAGAGGTGAAGACATGGCATATTAATAGAAATAAAAAAGGCTTGAGAACTAAATTCTAAAGCCTTTTTTATTTTATACTTTTTGATTTAAATGTTTCAATTTTGATATTTTACTGAGAATACTTTTGGACTGTAATACTTTATTTAATATTCTCAAATCTTCTGGTCTGTGTAAATCTGTTCCAAAAAACTCATAGACATTCATATCTAATAATTTATTAGCTACTTCATTGGCTTTGCCTCCATACTGATTTACTAAAGACATTAAGTTTAGTTGCAAATGACAGCCTAATGCTTTTAATTCTTCAAATTTACTAAGGTTTTCACTCAGGTATAAATACCTTTCAGGATGTGCAATGATTGGTCGATAACCTTTTGTCCGCAAATTAAAAATGGTAGTTTCTAAATTGATTGGGGCTGCCACAAATGAAAACTCTACTAGAATATATTTATCTCCAAAGGTTAATAAATTATCGTTCTCTAATAATCCTGTAAATTGCTCATCAATTTTATATTCTGCTGCTACTTCAATTTCAATGTCAATATTAGCTTCAACAAGTGCTTCTTTTAAGGTTTTTAATCCGTCTTTAATCACTTCAGGCGTATTAGGATATACTTCAGCCATGATATGTGGCGTAGTAATGATTTTAGAGAAGCCTAATTCTTTTAATTTTTGTATACAAATAATTGAGTTCTCAATATTTGTACAGCCATCATCAATTCCAGGAATGAGATGAGAATGAATATCTGTACCAATAAATGAAAAATCTGTGACTTTAGGAGTATCTGATGATTTTTTAAAAAATGAAAACATATCTTTAATTTAAGCTAAGAGCTGGTAGCTTTGAGCCATGAGCTTTTTTGACCTATTGGTTTTGTACTTTTACCTACTATCTTAATTTTTATATAAAAATCTCTATTTAAGAGGCAAAGCTGAAAGAATCATGCTAAAATACCATAAATCTTTGATAATAATGTGAATGATATATGTTTGTAAATGTTTTTTCTTTGTATTATCAAATTATTAATGAAAAAGAAGAGTACTTTATGATTTTTTCTACTTGTTATAGACGATTCAACATGTATCAATCTTAAACTATTAAAATATTTATTTATGAAAAACAGATATTTAGTACCTTTTATTTTATTGACTACCTTGTTTTTCCTTTGGGGATTTGCACATAATTTAAATCCAATTCTAATTCCACACCTTAAAAAAGCTTGTCAGTTATCTGATTTTCAATCTTCATTAATTGATGGCTCTTTTTTTATTGCTTATTTCATCATGGCTATACCAGCAGGTATGGTAATGAAACGATTTGGTTATAAAACTGGTATCATTGCAGGCTTACTTTTATTTGCTATTGGTGCTTTCTTATTTATTCCTGCTGCTAATACAAGAGTTTTTGGACTTTTCTTAACAGCTTTATTTGTGATTGCTAGTGGGTTAACATTTTTAGAAACAGCTGCCAATCCATATATGACTGTGTTAGGTGAACCAGAAGGGGCAGCTCAAAGATTAAACCTTGCTCAATCTTTCAATGGTTTGGCAGCTACGATTGCTCCGTTATTAGGAGGACTTTTTATTTTATCTGGCAATACTTTAACCAGTGCTGAAACCGCTTCAATGACGACAGAGCAAATGAGTGCATTTTTAGATGGCGAAGCAGCAACTGTAAAATTGCCTTATTTAATCATCGGGATTATCGTTTTATTGGTTGCTGTTTTATTGTACAAAAGTAAATTGCCTGAAATTACTGAAGCTGGGCATGATATTGAGTTACCAACAGGAAGTCAGTCGATTATGCGTCATAAACATTTAATTTGGGGAATTGCAGCTCAGTTTTTTTATGTAGGCGCACAAGTGTGTGTATCTAGCTTCTTTATTCGCTATTTAGGGAAAACGGCTGGTATTGATGAAAAAACAGCTGCCAATTATTTATCTGCTGCGCTATTATGTTTTATGGTTGGACGATTCATAGGTACTTTCTTAATGAAATACATCAGTCCAAATATACTTCTAGCCATATACGCTTTAGCAAATATTGTTTTGTTGACTGTAGTAGTTATTTATGGCGGAATGATTTCGGTTTATGGCTTGATTGGTGTAGAGTTCTTTATGTCAATCATGTTTCCAACAATTTTCTCTTTAAGTATTCAATCGTTAGGAAAAGAAACTAAAATTGGCTCATCATTAGTAATTATGTCAATCGTGGGCGGAGCAATTTTTCCACTTATCATGGGTAGAATTTCAGATTTGATGAGTATTCAAGTGGCTTATTCTGTTCCATTGCTTTGCTTTTTTGTTGTTTTTTACTTCGGTTGGAAAGGTTCGAAAGTAAAAGCATAAACTTGATTTTTAGAGCATAATCCTATAAGGATTCATGTTCTAAAATCTTATTATAAGACAATTACGAAAATCCATATAGGTCTAATCAAATAGTTATTTGTAATGTTTGGTTAAAATCACTGCGAACTCATTTGTTCGCAGTTGGAAACCTAATGTCTTTACAAATGATTTCGGAACAATTTTTAATCAAGCATAATTAAATTTATTAAAAGTAGTGAAAACAATTATTCTAAATCAACCTGGCGAGTTTCAGTTAATCTCAAGGGAAATAGATGATAAGTTGGCCGATAACGAAGCGCTTATCAAAATTCATAAAATTGGTATTTGTGGAACGGATTATCATGCTTATCGAGGAAAACAACCATTTTTTTCGTATCCAAGAGTACTTGGCCATGAATTAGGAGCAGAAGTTATTGCTTTAGGAAAAGCTGTTGATACAAGTGAATTAAGTATTGGTGATAAAGTATCGGTTGAACCTTATCTAAACTGTGGGAAATGCCAAGCTTGTTTGAATAACAAACAAAACTGTTGTGAGAACATCAAAGTAATGGGTGTGCATACCGACGGTGGAATGACTGAGTACGTGAAAATTCCTGCTCATAAATTACACCGTTCAAAGATTTTAGGTTATGAACAATTGGCTTTGGTAGAAACTTTGGGTATTGGCGCTCATGCTGTACAAAGAGCAAGTGTTAGTCAGAATGATATTGTGTTGGTGATTGGTGCTGGTCCGATTGGTTTATCTGTCATTCAGTTTGCAAAATTGCATGGAGCTAAAATTGTGGTGATGGATTTTAATGTACAAAGACTTGATTTTGCGAAGCAATTGTTTGATACTGATGTTTCAGTTTTGGCGAAAGAAGGTTTCACTGCTGATGATTTAAAAGCTACTTTGAATGGAGTATTACCAACGGTGGTTTTTGACGCTACGGGTAATCCTCAGTCGATGATGAAATCATTTTCATATTTAGCTTTTGGTGGAAAATTAGTTTTCGTTGGTTTATTTCAAGGAGATGTTACTTTCTTTGACCCAGATTTTCACCGCAAGGAAATGACACTATTTGCTAGTAGAAACTCACTTCCAGCTGATTTTAAAATGATTATTAAAAATATGGAAGAAGGAAATATTCAAACACAGGCTTGGCTTACGCATGAAGCAGCGTTTGAAGAATTACCTGATGTTTTTGAATCATGGCTTGATCCAAGTTCAAGAGTGATTAAGGCGATGGTGACGGTTTAGGATTTCTGATTTCTGATTTCTGATTTCTGATTTCTGATTTCTGATTTCTGATTTCTGATTTCTGATTTCTGATTTCTGATTTCTGATTTCTGATTTCTGATTTCTGATTTCTGATTTCTAAATTAAAAGAGAGCAAGTTATTGTTAAAATTTCTATTCTTTCAATTTGTGTAAGCCTTTAGTTGCTTATACAACCGACGACTGATGTCCGATGTCCGAAAGCTGAGAAATTTATCCAACCACCGACGATTCTCTAATAATCAATTCTGTATAAAGTTTGAATGTTTGATAAGTCGTGGGAATACTTGAAGTCTTTCGCTCAATTAAATCCAACAGTAATTCCGCAGAACGTTGACCCATCTGTAAAGAAGGTTGAACGACGGTCGTCAAGGCTGGTTCTAGCATAGAGGCAGCCTTGAGATTTGTAAAGCCAACAATTGAGATTTGTTCAGGAATTGTGATTTTTTTCGTCTTTAAAGTAGCCAAACAACCTAAAGCGAGTCTATCACTTACCGTCAAAATTCCATCTGGTGGATTCGTTTCAGATAAAAGTTCATCGATGATTAATTCCATATTTTCTGAAGAATAATTGGAGTATTTAATCATGGCTTCATCGACTGGAATTTCATATTTGTTTAGCGCAGCGATATAACCTTTTACTCTTTCTTTGGTAATTGATAAATAAGGCGAAGCTGTAATGTGCGCAATTCTTCTTCTTCCTTCACGAATAAGATGTTCCGTAGCCGTAAATGCTCCTTCAAAATTGTCAGAGATTACTTTATGAGTGTTAATTTCATCCGAAACCCTATCAAACAAAACAATTGGCATTCCTTTCTCATGAAGTTCTTTGAGTTGAGAAACATCATTCGTTTCGCCAGCTAAAGAAATCAGCAAACCATCAACTCTTCTTGAAGCAATATGTTTTAGATTGATACTTTCTCTTTCAAAAGATTCATGACTTTGAAAAATTACAACGTGATAACCACGATTGTATGAAATTGCTTCGATTCCATTAATTACTTGCGAGAAAAAAGGGTTGTCAATTTCAGGAACAATTACTCCTATCGACCTGCTTTTGTTCTCTTTTAAGCTCAGTGCAATTGGGTTTGGGCGGTAGTTATACTTTTCAGCATATTCAATAACCAGTTTTTTAGTATCAGGATTAATTTCGTAGCTTCCACGCAAAGCTCTTGACACTGTGGAAGTGGATAAATTCAATGCTTTAGCAATATCTTTGATTGTAATCAGTTCCAATGTTTTGTTCTTTGATTTGTACAATTACAAAAGTATAAGTTTTTTATGAGCTAAAAATACCTAAAATAATGATATTCTACTAAAAGTATCAAAATCTATTGAATAAGTATAAAAATGTTTCTGAATGAGAACGTTCCCGATAACGTTTGCATAAAAATATTCCAATATTTACTTGAACGCTGTATTTATTAAGTATAGGTTTGTTCAGGGCTTAGTAGGACTAATTTCTTACTAATTTTTTAAAATCTTGGAATAATTAAAAAAAACGGAACTTATGAGTTTATCATCATTATTTAGTTTAGAAGGTAAAGTGGCTTTGGTTACTGGTTGTGACAGAGGTATCGGAATGGGAATGGCATTGGCTTTGGCAGAAGCAGGAGCAGACATCGTAGGTGCAGCCCTTACCATTGAACCAGAAAATAGTGAAATTGAAAAAGGAGTGAGAGGTTTTGGTAGAAATTTTACAGGTTATAATGTAGATTTAAGTGAGAGAGAAACACTTTATGCTTTTATTAATGAAGTAAAAACTAAACATGGTAATATTGATATTTTGATTAATAATGCCGGAATGATTTTAAGAAACCCAGCTGCTGAACATTCTGACGAATATTGGGATAAAGTTTTATCAATCAATTTGGATGCTCAGTTTATCTTGGCTCGTGAATTCGGTCGTGACATGGTAGCTAGAGGTTCAGGTAAAATTATTTTTACGGCTTCTTTATTAAGTTTTCAAGGTGGTATTAACGTTCCTAGTTATGCAGCTTCAAAAGGTGCAATTAGCAGTGTGGTAAAAGCTTTGGCAAATGAGTGGGCTTCAAAAGGGGTTAATGTAAATGCGATTGCTCCAGGCTATATCGCTACAGATAATACTGCTGCTTTAAGAGCTGATGCTGAAAGAAGTAAATCAATTTTAGATCGTATTCCTGCTGGTCGTTGGGGCGAGCCTACAGATTTCATGGGTCCAGTAGTATTCTTGGCTTCAGAAGCTGGTGCTTATGTAAACGGAACGATTTTAGTTGTAGATGGTGGTTGGATGGGACGCTAATCATCTTATATTTTTATTATTCAATTATTTATATTTAATCCTATGCAAAGTAGATACGAAAGTAGCCCAAAAGAAGTGGCTGGAATGAATACGGAAAGCCTAAGAGCTAATTTTTTAATCGAAAAATTGTTTGAAGCGAACCAAGTAAGTTTAACTTATACTCATTACGATAGAGTAATCACTGGTGGTGTAATGCCAGTTGGTGAAGCGGTAAGTTTACCAAATTATGACGCTTTGAAAAGTGAATACTTTTTGGAAAGAAGAGAATTAGGTATTATCAATGTTGGTGGTGATGGCAAAATTACAGCTGATGGGGAAGTGTTTTTGATTAATAAATTAGATTGTTTGTATTTAGGAAAAGGCGTTCAGTCAGTTTCATTCGAAAGTATCGATGCCAATAATCCAGCTCAATACTTTTTGATTTCTTCTCCAGCTCATCAAGCTTATCCAACACGTTTGATGAAAAAAGAAGAGGCTTCGCCAGTGAATTTGGGAAGTAATCTTACTTCTAATGAAAGAACGATTTATAAATATATTCATTTAGATGGTATCCGTAGTTGTCAATTAGTAATGGGTTTAACTGTATTGGCAAATGGTAGTGTTTGGAATACAATGCCTGCACACACACATGACCGTAGAATGGAAGTGTACTGTTACTTTGATGTTCCTCAAAATCAAGCAGTATTGCATTTGATGGGACAACCTCAGGAAACTCGTCATTTGTTTGTTTCAAATCACCAAGCTATTATTTCACCACCTTGGTCGGTTCACTCAGGTTGTGGTACGGCAAATTACTCATTTATTTGGGCAATGGCTGGCGAAAATCAACTATTTACAGATATGGATTTTGTAGAAATTCCATCTTTAAGATAAGAATATTTAATTTGCTTACCTGTCGGTTTTGTTTAACTATCGAAACCGACAGTTTATTTCACTCTCAAGATTTTATAAAAAATTACAATCTCTATTAACAATGAAAAAAATATTAGGTATCATATTTTGTGTTATCCTGATGGCTTTCAAAAGCGCAGATGATAAAGTAACTGTATTTCTCATTGGAGATTCAACTTGTGCCAATAAAGCTCCAGCAGATAGTCCAGAAACGGGTTGGGGAATGGTTTTTCCAAATTACTTTAATGAGGCTGTTCAAGTACAGAATCATGCTGTAAATGGTAGAAGTACTAAAAGTTTTATCACTGAAAAACGTTGGGATGCAGTAAGCCAACAATTGAAAAAAGGAGATTGGGTTTTAATTCAGTTTGGTCACAACGACCAGAAGATTAACGATAGTACTCGTTACGCTGCTCCGCAAACAACTTATAGAAATAACCTGATTAAATTTATCAATGAAACTAGAGCAAAAGGGGCAAATCCTGTTTTGATTACACCCGTAATGCGTAGAAAGTTTGATAGTAATGGACAGTTCGTCGATCAGCATGGAGAGTATCCTGCTGTGGTAAAAGCTGTAGCAAAAGAATTTGGAGTAGCCTTGATTGACCTTCATGCTAAAAGTAAAGCAGTGATTGAACAACATGGCATAGAAGGTTCAAAGAAATTATTTATGCACTACATTGGTGGCGTTTTTGGTAAATTTCCAAAAGGAGTTACTGACGATACACATTTTTCAAAGTATGGTGCATCGGTTATGGCTAGTTTAGTGGCTGAAGGAGTTGTAGAAGCGAATGTTGGTTTGAAGAGTTTTTTAAAGAAATCAGAGTTTCATGAAAAGTATGAATTTGAATTGCCAAAGTATTACACGCCAGTCTTTAAAAAGGATACGTTTAATATCATCCGTTATGGAGCAAAGTCAAATGGAATTACTTTAAATACGGAAGCCATCAATCATGCCATTACCATTTGTGCAGAGTCGGGTGGAGGTACAGTTTTAATTCCAAGTGGCTTATGGTTGACTGGTCCAGTTGTGTTGAAATCGAATGTGAATTTACATGTTGCCAAAGGAGCAATATTACAATTCAGTAGAAATATTGATGATTATCCAATCATAGCAACAACTTGGGAAGGCGAAGAAGCTTATCGTTGTCAAGCACCTATTTCAGGTGTTGATTTAATTGATATTGGTTTAACTGGTGAAGGCGTAATTGATGGTGGTGGAGATGTTTGGAGAGCTATCCAAAAACGTAAACAAACAGAACCTCAATGGAAAAAATTGATAAAATCTGGAGGTGTTTTAGATGAAGAGCAAAATACTTGGTATCCAAACGAACAATCAAGAAAAGGTGCTAAAGTTGTTGGTGGAACTAAACTTACAAATGGAAAAACGGCTAAAGATTACGAAGATATTAAAGGTTTCTTGAGACCAAACATGTTGAGTCTTACTCGTTGTAAATTCATTTTATTAGAAAATATTCATTTGCAAAATTCACCAGCTTGGACAATCCATCCATTACTTTGTGACCATATCACGATGAGAAATGTAGATGTAAAAAACTATTGGTATGCTCAAAATAGTGACGGTGTTGATTTAGAATCTTGCAGAAATGGTATCATGGAAAATTGTACTTTCGATACTGGTGATGATGGTATTACAATTAAATCTGGAAGAGATGAGCAAGGTAGAAAAAGAGGAGTACCCACAGAAAACTTTATCATTAAAGATTGCAAAGTATATCATGCTCATGGTGGTTTTGTAATTGGTTCGGAGATGTCGGGCGGAGTAAGAAATATGTATGTTTCTAATTGTTCTTTCTTGGGAACTGATGTGGGTTTACGTTTTAAAACGGCAAGAGGAAGAGGTGGAATCGTAGAAAACATCTACGTTAACAATATTCAAATGACAGAAATTGTTGGTGATGCGGTGTTATTTGATATGTATTACGCTAAAAAAGACCCTATTGCTTTAAATGGAGAATCAGATGAATTACCAGAAATGGATGCTCAACCTTTATCAGAAGCAACGCCACAATTCAGAGATTTTTATGTAACTAATATTAATTGCTTAGGAGCAGAAACTGGCATCAAAGTGAGAGGTTTACCTGAAATGAGTGTGAAGAATGTCTTGATTGAAAATGCTGTTTTACAAGTCAATACTGGTTTACTTTGTATTGAAGCGGAAAATATTTCATTGAAAAATGTTACGTTGATAACAAAAGATAAAACGACCATGCAGGTACAGAACAGTAAAAACATAAGTCTTGACGATATTCGCTATGAAAATGCTGAGGTACTGTTGAAAATCTCTGGTGAGCGTTCACAAGGCATTAAATTATCGAATACTAATACTTCAAAAGCGAAGAAGGAAGTAGAGTTCGGTAAAAAAGTATCCAAAAACATATATAGCAATTATAGCAATCAAAAATAATATGTTGTCAGTAAAAGAATTAACCTTAGTGACTGATGAACAAGTAGCTTGGGAGGAACTCGGAGGAGGCATTAAAAGAAAAGTAATGTCTTATAACGATGACATTATGCTGGTGAAAGTAGCTTTTGAAAAAGGTGGGGTCGGAGCGATTCATTCTCATCCACATTTGCAAATAAGTTACGTTTCCGCAGGTGCTTTTGAAATCACCATTGGCGACGACAAAAAGGTACTGAAAGAAGGCGATGTTTACTTTGTTCCATCCGAAGTATTGCACGGGGCAGCTTGCTTAGAAGCTGGAGAATTGATAGATGTCTTTTCACCGATGCGAGCAGACTTTGTGTAAGGAATTAGTGAATTGTGATTTAGTGATTGTTTTTCTAACACTAGAAATCTCTTCATCTTTAAATATTTTAGTCTAAAGTCTAAAATATTTAAAAGCTCATGGCTCATCGCTCACTGCTAATAGCTAAAAAAAGAATCAAGCATTATTAATTAATATAAATCAATAGTTGGGTTGTCGAAATTCACAATCCAACTAAAGTATCCTCTATTAAAGATTTTCAATCATCATGAATACTTCTCAAAATCATAAAAATCTCAGTAAAAGCAACGCTGCTCTTCCTGAATCTTTGTTCAATTTACCTGAAAAGGTATTACAATTTGGAACGGGCGTATTGTTAAGAGGCTTGCCAGATTACTTTATTAATAAAGCCAATCAGCAAGGTATTTTTAATGGTAGAATCGTCGTGGTGAAATCAACAGACGGAGGCGATGCTGAAGCTTTTGAGCGCCAAGATAACCTTTATACCATTTGTGAAAGAGGTATTCAACAAGGAAATGTATTTGAGAAAAATACCATTTCATCTGCTATCAGTAGAGTATTGTCTGCTAAAACAGAATGGGATGCTATTTTAGAATGTGCTAAAAATCCTGATTTACAGATTATTACTTCAAATACCACCGAAGTAGGAATTCAATTGGTGCAGGATGATATTAAGCAAAGTCCGCCAATTTCTTTTCCGGGCAAAGTATTGGCATTTCTTCATGCTAGATTCAAAGCGTTTGAAGGAAGTAAAGAACATGGAATGGTGGTTGTTCCTACAGAATTAATCACTGATAATGGTAAAAAATTAGAAGGTATCATTTTTGAATTAGCACATAGAAATGCACTAGAATCAGAATTTATTGATTGGCTAGAATCATCGGTAACTTTCTGTAATTCATTAGTTGATAGAATTGTACCCGGAAAACCAAGTGCTGACGTAAAAGCCAATATCGAAGTGGAATTAGGCTATCAAGACGATTTATTGATTGTTTCAGAAGTATATCGTTTGTGGGCAATTGAAGGGAATCAGAAGGTAAAAAATGTATTATCATTTCACCAAGCAGACGAAGGAGTAATCATTGAACCCAACATTGATTTATACCGTGAATTAAAATTACGTTTACTCAACGGTACACATACTTTGAGTTGTGGTTTAGCCTTTTTAGCAGGTTTCAAAACGGTGAAAGAAGCCATGCAAAATGAAGTAATGTCAGCTTTTGTCAGTAATTTAATGTTGGCTGAAATTGGCTTAGGTATTCCTTATAAAGTAGATGATAAAGTAGCACAAAGATTTGGTATGCAAGTACTAGACCGTTTCCGTAACCAAAATCTTGACCACCAATGGTTAAGTATTACGGTGCAGTACACGTCTAAAATGCGCATGCGAAATATTCCAACGCTTTTGCAATATCATAAAATTTATCAATGCGTACCCGAATATATTGCTTTTGGATTTGCCGCTTATTTATTGTTTATGAAGGCTGTGAAAGAAGAAAATGGTAAATATTATGGAATTCACGCTGGGGAATATTATCAAATTCAAGACGATAAAGCAGAGTATTTCTATACTAAATGGGCTAATTTCTCAAGTGAAGAATTGGTAACATCGGTTTTGAGTGATAAAAATCTTTGGGAAACAGATTTGACAAGTATTACAGGTTTTGCTGAAAGCGTTGCAACGTTTTTAAATCTTATGATTGAAAAAACAGTGAAGGCTTCTTTAAAATCATATCTTAATAAAGGTGAATTGGTTGAGTATAGTAGAGCATAGTCTTACTTTTAAGTTTAATTATTCTGTGAACTCAAAGAATTAAAATTTTAACCAATCATCAAATATTCATCGTGAAAAGAAACGTTTTAAAAATTCATCCGAACGACAACGTGATTGTCGCTTTAGCAGATTTATCGAAAGGTCAGACTGTGGAATTGGATGGTCAGACTTATACACTGACAGAAGATATTGCTGCTAAACATAAATTTGCTATGCAAGATTTTGAAGTAGGAGCAGAGATTAGAATGTACAATGTATTAGTAGGGAAAGCTCAATCATTTATCAAAAAAGGTGGAAGTATCAATATTTTCAATGTAAAACATGCGGTAGATTCTTTTGAATTACGTGAAAACCATGCTGCTTGGGAAGCACCATCTTTAACAAAATTTGAAGGCAAAACTTTCAACGGTTATCATCGTGCTAATGGTAGCGTTGGAACGGCTAATTATTGGTTAGTAATTCCATTGGTATTTTGTGAAAACCGTAATATTGAAGTACTTCGTGAAGCTTTGGTAGATGATTTAGGTTATGCTCGTAAACATGAATATCAAAGTCAAACACATGATTTGATTGCATTATACAAAGCAGGAAAAACGATTGAAGAAATTTTACAAGCAGATTTACAAAGTCAAGGAGAGAAAGACGCTAAGCAAAAACTTTTCCCAAATGTTGATGGCGTAAAATTCTTGCTACACGATGGCGGTTGTGGTGGTACTCGTCAAGATGCTCAAGCACTTTGTGGATTATTAGCGGGTTATATCACGCATCCAAACTGCGCAGGTGCTACAGTATTAAGTTTAGGTTGCCAGAATGCACAAGCGAGTATTCTACAAGAAGAAATTGCTAAACGTGATGCTGACTTCAAAAAGCCTTTATATATTTTAGAACAACAAAATATTGGTACAGAGTCTGAATTGATGGCTCAGGCATTGAAACAAACTTTTGTTGGATTGATTGAAGCAAACCAAAATACCCGTAAACCAGCACCATTAAGTAAATTATGTATTGGTTTAGAGTGCGGAGGTTCTGATGGGTTCTCTGGTATTTCAGCAAACCCAGCAATCGGTTATACTTCAGATTTATTGATTGGTTTAGGTGGTTCGGTAATTTTAGCTGAATTCCCAGAATTGTGCGGTGTTGAGCAAGAATTAACTGACCGTTGTTTAGACCCAGAAGATGCTAAATTGTTCAGTCATTTAGTAAATACTTATAACGACCGTGCTAAGGCTGTAGGGTCAGGTTTTGATATGAATCCTTCGCCTGGAAATATCAAAGATGGCTTGATTACCGACGCTATTAAATCGGCTGGTGCGGCTAAAAAAGGAGGAACTTCTCCAGTTACTTCTGTTTTAGATTATCCAGAACCAGTAAAAAAAGCAGGATTGACTCTTTTATGTACACCGGGTAACGATGTGGAATCGACAACTGCTGAAGTAGCATCGGGTGCAAACCTTGTTTTATTTACCACTGGTTTAGGAACGCCAACAGGAAATCCTATTGCTCCGGTTGTGAAAATTGCAACAAATACAAAGTTATTCGAAAAGATGTCAGACATTATCGACATCAACACGGGTACAATTATTGAAGGTGAAGAAACGATTGAGGAGGCTGGCGAACGTATTTTAGAATACGCAATAAAAGTAGCTAGTGGCGAAATTGAAATTTGTGCCGTTAGAAATGGACAAGATGATTTTATTCCTTGGAAACGAGGAGTATCTTTATAGGATTGAAAATTGAGTATCGAGGATTGATTTTCAATTTTAAGATTCAAAATCAATCCTCGTTTATTTAATTTCTCAATACTAAATCAAAATTTTAACAAAAATGCTGTACACGAAGACATTCTTAGACGAAGATTTCCTTTTACAAACTGCAACTGCTAGTAAACTGTATCATGAGTTTGCTAAAGAGATGCCAATTATTGATTATCATAACCATTTGCCACCAGACCAAATTGCTCAGAACAAAAGTTTTGGAAATTTATCACAGATTTGGCTTTATGGCGACCACTACAAATGGCGTGCAATGCGTGCGAATGGTATCAATGAAAGCTATTGTACAGGTGATAAATCTGATTATGAGAAGTTTGAAAAATGGGCTGAGACGGTTCCATATACAATGAGAAATCCTTTGTATCACTGGACTCACCTTGAATTACAGCGTTATTTTGATGTACATGAAATTTTAAATCCATCGTCGGCTCGTAAAATTTTTGATGAGTGTTCTGAAAAATTACAGTCACCAGAATATGCCGTTAGAGGTTTATTAAGTAAAATGAATGTAAAAGTTGCCTGTACTACAGACGACCCTTTAGATTCATTAGAATATCACCAAGCTATTAAAGAAGATGGAACTTTGGATACTAAAGTATTACCAACATTTCGTCCAGACAGATTTATTTTAATTGATAATCCTAATTATGCTTCATTCATTGAGAAATTAGGAGTACTTGTCAATACTGAAATCAGTAGTTTTGAAGCTTTAGTTTCAGCTTTGAAAACTCGTGCAGAATTCTTTGCTTCAATGGGTGGAAGATTAGCTGACCACGGTTTGGAGCAAATTTATGCAGCAGATTTCACCGAAGAAGATGCTAATAAAGTATTGAAGAAAAAAATAGCGGGCGAATCAATCAGTGCTGAAGAGTCTCTATTATTCAAATCGGCAATTTTACATCAATTAGGTGTAATTTATCATGGATTAGGTTGGACTCAGCAGTTCCACTTAGGTGCTTTGAGAAATAACAATACTCGTGCAATGCGCTTATTAGGTCCAGATACTGGTTGGGATTCAATCGGAGATTTCTCTCAGGCAGCTTCTTTATCTAAGTTTTTAGGTCGTTTAGATGAATACGACCAATTGGCGCAAACAATTATTTACAACCTTAACCCACGTGACAACGAGTTAATGGCAACTATGATTGGAAATTTCAATGATGGTTCTGTAGCTGGTAAAATTCAGTTCGGTTCTGGTTGGTGGTTTTTAGACCAAAAAGATGGCATGGAAAGACAAATGAATGCATTGTCGAACATGGGATTATTGAGTCGCTTTGTGGGAATGTTAACAGATTCACGTAGCTTCTTATCGTTCCCTCGCCATGAATATTTCCGTAGAATTCTTTGTAATTTATTAGGAAACGAAATCGAAAATGGTGAATTACCAAACGATATTGAATGGATCGGTAAAATGGTTCAGAATATCTGTTATAATAATGCAAAGGAGTATTTTAAATTTTAAATTGATGTAAGCTTTGAGCTATTAGCGATGAGAAATGAGCGATGAGTTCTTAAGCTCATGGCTAGAGGCTCACAGCTCACTGCTGATATATCATGAACAAAGTTTGTTGTTTCGGAGAATTATTATTGCGTCTTTCACCAAAAGCTAATGGCGTTTGGATAAAAGAAACCTCAATGCCAGTTTTTGTAGGCGGAGCAGAATTGAACGTGGCTACGGCTTTAGCAAATTGGGGAATCAATGCGAGTTATTTTACGGCATTACCTGAAAATTCTTTAGCGAACGATATTAAAAATTACATAGCTGATAAAGGCATTGATACTTCGGTTATAAATACTTCTGGTGAAAGAATTGGAACGTATTATCTTCCACAAGGAGCTGATTTAAAGAATGCAGGAGTGATTTATGACAGAGCATACTCTTCATTTGCCTCTTTGAAAGTTGGTCAAATTGATTGGAAAACAGTTTTGAAAGATGTTTCTTGGTTTCACTTCAGTGCCATTAGTCCAGCTTTAAATCAAGATGCGGCCGATGTTTGTTTGGAAGTATTGAAAGTAGCCTCAGAAATGAATATTACTATTTCTGTAGATTTGAATTACCGTTCAAAACTATGGAAATACGGCAAAAAGCCAACTGAAATTATGCCAGAATTAGCACAGTATTGTGATGTAATCATGGGTAATCTTTGGGCCGCCAATACTTTATTAGGGATAGAAATTGACCCATTATTATTAACAAGTTTGGAAAAACAGGATGCTTATGATTATCCAGCACATGGGAAAGCA
This sequence comes from Arcicella lustrica, assembly GCF_034930985.1. Classification (NCBI taxonomy): domain Bacteria; kingdom Pseudomonadati; phylum Bacteroidota; class Cytophagia; order Cytophagales; family Flectobacillaceae; genus Arcicella; species Arcicella lustrica. The sequence continues at coordinate 201,825 of NZ_JAYGIM010000014.1, read as the reverse complement.
ACTTCCGAAGCCATTCAAAAGGCATTTCCAAAATGTAAATTTGTAGCCAATACGTATAGATTTGATCACAACAAAACGGGCATTGAATATTATACAACTCTTTTTACAGAGGGAAATCAATATCAGTCACCAGTATTTTTTGCTGATTCAGTAGTAGATAAAATCGGAAGTGGAGATTGTTTTATGGGAGGCTTAATTTATGGTTTATCTCAGAAACAAGAAGCTCAAGAAGTAATCAATTTTGCCGCTGCCGCTGCTTATGGAAAACTCCAAGAGTACGGCGATGCAACCCAACAAAAAGTGGAAGCAGTAAAATTAATTCTTGAAAATTACCTTTAGTCATTGACGTTTACGAGTTGTATTCAAAACCAGCTCGTAAACTTGAAATAACCTATTTGTTTAACAATTAATATTGGCTTTTTTTATGAAAAATGAAAACTTAGCTTTACCTGTTGGTATTACTTTAGATCGATTCATTATGCGCAATCAAGAAGCATTTCAATTTGCTTCTGGGGAATTGTCGCAATTATTGAGAGATATTGCTTTGGCAAGTAAAATCCTGAATCGAGAAATCAATCGTGCTGGATTGGCTGATGTAACAGGGCTGTTAGGTTCGCAAAATGTACAAGGTGAAGCCCAACAAAAATTGGATGTCATTGCTGATATTCGTTTTTTGAGAGCCCTTAAAAATGGTGGAGAAGTTTGTGCTATCATTTCGGAGGAAGAACCCGAAATCATTCTGACTGGAAATAATCATGCTAAGTATGTCGTAGCAATTGACCCGCTGGATGGTTCATCGAATATTGATTCTAACGTTTCAATTGGTACAATTTTTTCAATTTTTCGTAGAAAAACACCTATCGGTTCAGTACCTTCTTTAAAGGATTGTATCCAAAGAGGTGACGAGCAAGTAGCGGCTGGGTATATTTTATATGGTTCTTCAACCATTTTAGTTTATACAACTGGTAAAGGAGTAAACGGATTTACTTATGATAATTCTTTGGGAGAGTATTTCCTTTCTCATCCACAGATGCAAGTAAATCAAGAAGGAACAATTTTCTCTTGCAATGAAGGTAATTTCTATGATTTCCCTGAATGTATTCAAGAGTATTTGACAGAGTGTAAACAAAAAAGATACTCAGGTAGATACATTGGTTCTTTGGTTGGAGATTTTCATAGAAATCTTTTGAAAGGTGGAGTATATTTATACCCTCCAACTCGTCATAACCTTGATGGTAAATTAAGGTTACTTTATGAATGTTTACCTCTAGCTTTTATTATTGAACAAGCAGGAGGAAAAGCTTCGGACGGTAAACAGAGAATTTTAGAAATACAGCCTCAAAATCTTCACCAACGCTCGCCATTATACATTGGTTCGTCGAGCATGGTTGAAGCCATTGAGGAATGCTGTAAAGAAATGGACAAACAATTTTCTTAAAAAATTAAAAAACAAGCATGGCTTTTTTTCAACCCAAAATATTAAATCAATTACTGGCTGATTTTCCAGTAGTTCCAGTGTTTTATCATGAAGACATTGCGTTAACTCAAAATGTAATCAAAGCTTGCTACGATGGTGGAATGCGTGCTTTTGAGTTTACCAATCGTGGAGCAAAAGCCTTAGATGTTTTTAAAGCGATTTACCCTTTTATTCGTGAGAATTGCCCAGAAATGGCATTAGGGATTGGTACAATTTTTACAGTAGAACAAGCTAAAATTTTTATAGAAGTTGGTGCTGATTTTGTTGTTCAACCTGTCATCACAGCAGAAGTTGGAGCATTTTGTCAAGAAAATGCAGTAGCTTGGTTTCCAGGAGCAGCTACTTTGAATGAGATTTACTCAGCTACGCAATTAGGTGCAGAAATCGTGAAGATTTTCCCAGGAAACGTTGTTGGCCCTGGTTTTGTAAAATCAATGAAAGGACCAATGCCAAACGTGAAAGTAATGGTAACGGGTGGCGTAGAACCTACAGAAGAAAGTTTAAAACAATGGTTCTCTGCTGGTGTAACAGCGGTAGGAATGGGTTCTCAGTTATTCCCTGCTAGTTTATTGGCAAGTGCTAAATTTGATGAATTGACTCATACAGTAGCCTCTTTGATGGAATATGTTGAAGGTTTAAAATCTAAAAAATAATCTTTTAAATTAAGTAGTCTATGGAAAATGAACGATGTTTTTTGTGAATAAATCAATATTTCAGACCTGTTCACCATTCATCACTCATCATTCATAACTCTTATTTAGCTTACCTCATTTTATAAAAATTCATGGAAAATACCCTAGGTAAATACCGTTGGAGAGTAGTAGCGTTGCTATTTTTTGCGACCACAATTAGTTATCTTGACAGACAAGTAATTGCTTTGTTAAAACCAACACTAGAAAAAGAATTTAGCTGGACTGAAAGTGATTACGGTAATTTAGTGATGGCATTTCAAGCAGCTTATGCCGTTGGGTTAATGATTTTTGGTGGATTTATTGATAAAATTGGTACAAAATTAGGTTATGCTATCGCTGTAGCTTGGTGGAGTACTGCGGGTGTTTTAACAGCTTTTGCCGGAAGTACTTTTGGTTTTGGCGTATTTCGTTCATTATTAGGTTTGGGCGAAGGTGGAAATTTTCCAGCAGCTATCAAAAGTGTAGCAGAATGGTTTCCTAAAAAAGAAAGAGCTTTAGCTACTGGTATTTTTAATTCTGGTGCTAATATTGGTGCAGTAGCGGCTCCTTTAATGGTTCCGTTTATTTTAGCTACTTTTGGTTGGCAGGTTGCTTTTATCATTACTGGTGGTGTCGGTTTTATTTGGTTAATTTTTTGGTGGATTGGCTATGAATTACCAGCTAGACAAAATAAATTATCTAAAGAAGAATTATTGTATATTCAGTCAGATAATGAACCAGATACTTCGCATGAAGAACCAGTAAAATGGGTAAATTTGTTAGGCATTCGTCAGACTTGGGCATTTATTTTTGGTAAAATGCTTACTGACCCAATTTGGTGGTTTTTCCTTTACTGGTTACCATCTTATTTTTCAGAAACTTTTCAATTGGATTTAAAGAAACCAAGTTTAGAATTAATCGTGGTTTATACTGCAACTACCATTGGAAGTATTGGCGGAGGTTATATTTCTGGTTATTTAATCAAAAAAGGTTGGCCAGTATTCAAAGCTCGTAAAACAGCGATGTTGAGTTTTGCTATTGCGGTTGTTCCAATCGTTTTTGCACAATATTGTACAAACATTTGGCAAGCTGTAGTGTTAATCAGTTTAGCAGCTGCGGCTCACCAAGCTTGGAGTGCAAATATTTTTACTACAGCCTCTGATATGTTTCCTAAAAAAGCCGTAAGTTCGGTAGTTGGTTTAGGTGGTATGGCAGGTTCAATAGGAGGTATTTTATTCCCATTAATCGTAGGTTATTTATTAGATACCTACAAAGCGCAAGGAAATATTACTGCTGGTTATAATATTATTTTTATCTTGTGTGGTGGTGCATACCTTTTAGCATGGGGAATTATGCACTTGTTTAACCCAAGAAATAAACAGGTAGTCATTTAAAATATTAAATTGGATAATAGTAGAGTGTTTACAGGTATCGCAGCTAATGTGATACCTGTTTTGTTTTATGGCTTTTCCGATTCTATTTCATCTTCTGTTTATCTCCTTATAACTGCGAACTTGGGCTATACATCTAATCTCATAAGATAGAATAGTAAAAGTCGATGCAAAGAAGTATTTTGCGTTAAATTACATTTCAAACAAACTTCATAACAAAATATGAAAAAACTATTCCTTTTGTCGGGTTTATTGTCGATTTCAATATGGACATCCGCTCAAAATTCTTACCAAAACCACACACAGCTTTCTGCAAGAATCAAGGCATTGAGTTCAAAATTTGCTTCCAATGTTACTCTTCAATCTATCGGAAAAAGTAAAGGCAATCGAGACATTTGGGCTTTAGCAATCAGTAAAGGCAATGCAAATAACAAACCTGCTATTGCGATTATTGCGGGTGTAGAAGGTACTCATTTAGCAGGAACAGAATTGGCGATACAAATGGCTGAAAAATTGGCTGGAGCAAGTACAGATTCTATTGCTAAATTATTAGATTCCAAAACGTTTTACTTTATTCCAAGTGTGAATCCTGATGCTCAAGAACAGTTTTTTGCAAAGCTAAAATTTGAAAGAGGAGGGAACGATACAGAAACTGATGATGACCGTGATGGTTATATCAATGAAGACTCTTTTGAAGATTTGAATGGTGATGGAATTATTACACAAATTCGTGTGGAAGATCCAACTGGGAATTTTATCATCAGTAAAGAAGACCCAAGAGTATTGATAAAAGCCGACCCAGCAAAAGGTGAAAAGGGCAAATATTTATTATTGACAGAAGGTATTGATAATGATAAAGATGGTTCTTTTAATGAAGATGGAATCGGAGGCGTGAATATTGATAAAAACATGACTTACGATTATCCAATTTTTACACTAGGTTCTGGTGATTTTGCAGCTTCTGAACCTGAAACAAAAGCTTTATTGAGTTTCTTGTACAAAGCAAATAACATTTTTGCAGTACTTACTTTTGGTCCTGCGAACAATTTAACAGAAGCAATAAAATTTGATAGAAGTAAAACTGCAAAGAGAATTATCACAGGTTTACTTGAAAAAGATGCAAGTGTTGGTGAGCAAATTTCAAAATTATATAATGCTCAAACGGGTTTGAAAGACGCTCCAGTTTTGCCACAAACAAAAGGAAATTTCTCACAAACTGCTTATTTTCATGCAGGACGATTCAGTTTTACAAGTCCGGGTTGGTGGGCACCCAAAGTACAAGTAGCGAAAGATTCTACCAAAAAAGAAGTAAACCCGTTGGCAAAAGCTTCTGATAATGAAGAAATTAAATATTTAAAATGGGCAGACTCACAAAAGCTAAGCAATGTTTTTGTGAATTGGCAATCAATAAAACATCCGGATTTTGTGGGTAAAAACGTAGAAGTAGGAGGAATCGCTCCTTATGCAAAAATGAATCCTCCTGTAAATTATTTAACAGAATCTGCGAATAAACATTTGAAGTTTGTATCTGCTTTAGCATCTCAAATGCCTGAATTACAAATTGTTGATGTTAATGCTGAAACTGTTTCGACGGGACTTACTCGTGTTTCTATCAAAGTAATCAACACAGGTTTATTACCAACTTATGCTGAAATTGGCGACAAAGTGCGTTGGGTTCAGAAAGTAAAAACTGAATTGAAATTAACAGGAAATCAAGCAATTGTTTCTGGCAAGAAAATTAATTTAAGAAGTGCTTTAGCTGCTGGCGAAACACAAGAATACTCTTGGTTAATCAGTGGAAATGGTTCAATCAGCATTGAAACAGGTTGCCCAACAACTGGGGTGAAAACGGTAAATGTTAGCTTGAAATAATTGTAAGGCTACTTAAACGTTCAATTTAAATTCGAAATAAATCAATGAAAAAATATATCATCTTAATTCTTTTAACCTGCTCGTTTTCAGTTTTTTCTCAAGAGAAAATTCAGAATGATGACCTTACTGGTTTAAGAGCTATTGGCTCACCAGCGAACCCAAAAGTAAAAATGGCTTGGAATCATTATAATGATTATGCCATGATTACGAAATTCTGTCAGGATTTAGCCAAAGCGTATCCCGATTTAGTAAAAGTAGAATCGATGGGAAAATCCTATCAAGGCAAAGAAATGTGGGTATTGACTATCAGTGATACCAAAACTGGCAATGTAGCTAGGAAACCAGGTTTTTATATCGACGGAAATATTCACTCAAACGAAATTCAAGGAACAGAAGTAGCCATGTACACAGCTTGGTATTTGGTTGAAAACTTTGCTTCAGTACCATTTATCAAGCAATTATTACAAGATAAAGTATTTTATATTACTCCAACAATTAACCCTGATGCTCGTGAAGATTTCTTGAAAAATCCTAACAATGCCAATTCTCCACGTTCGGGTATGATGGCGATGGATGATGATGGCGACGGACAAGCTGACGAAGATAAGTATGATGATTTAGATGGTGATGGCAACATTGTCATGATGCGAAGACGTTCGGCGACGGGTCGTTGGAAAGTAGATCCAGAAAATCCGCAGAGAATGATTCCTGTTAAAGCGGATGAAAAAGGAGACTACGAAATGCTTGGTTATGAAGGAATTGATAATGATGGCGATGGTTTAATCAACGAAGATGTTTTGGGATATTATGATCCGAACCGTGATTGGGCTTGGAATTGGCAGCCAGATTACGTGCAACGTGGGGCATTATTTTATCCGGGAACTTTGTCAGAAACACAAAATATCAAGAATTTTATCATGACTCATCCAAATATTGCAGGTGCGCAGAGTTATCATAATAATGGTGGGATGTTTTTGCGTGGACCGGGTGCGGAAGAAGATGCACCTTTTTATTCAACACAAGATGCATCGGTATATGATTACTTCGGAAAGATTGGTGAAAAAATGAATCCGGGTTATAAGTACTTTGTGATTTATAAAGATTTATATACTGTTTATGGAGGTGAAATAGATTGGTTGGCTTTAGGAAGAGGAATTTTTACTTTCTCTACTGAGTTGATGACTTCTTATAAATTATTCAATAAAACTGCCGAAGAGGGTCGTTTCCAAAATAATGAATTTGATGAATTCAGTCGTTTGATGTTGTTTGGCGATGCTTATGTTACTTGGAAGCCTTTCAAACATCCACAATATGGTGATATTGAAATTGGTGGTTCGAAGAAAAATTATGTAAGAGCGCATCCGGGTTTTTTATTGGAAGAAGATGCTCATAGAAATATGGCTTTTACAATTTTACACGCTTCACAAATGCCGAAATTAGATGTATTAGAAGTAAAGCAAAAAGCTTTGGCGGGTGGTTTTACAGAAGTAACGGCTACAATTGTAAACGAAAAAGTAATTCCAACGCATTCGGCACACGATGTAAAATACAAAATTGAACGTCCCGATTTTATCAGCTTAAAAAATGCAACGGTTGTAGCTGGAATGATTGTTGAAAATGAAGATACAAATCTTACAAAAGAACAAATCAATAATCCTCAAACAATTGCTGTTCCAAGTATTCCGGGAATGGGAGTTGTAAAAGTACGTTGGATTGTTAAAGGTAAAAGTGATAAATTTACTGTCGAAATCGATAGTAAAAAAGGTGGACTGGTGTCTAAAACCTTGTAAAATAATTACCTAAAATGGAAAAAATTAGATCTACAACCGTTCTGGCGGTAGTGCATAATGGCGAAGTAGCGATTGGTGCAGACGGACAAGCGACGATGGGAAATACCGTTGCGAAAAATCATGTGCGAAAAATCAGAAAAATGTTAGATGGGAAAATCGTAACTGGTTTTGCGGGTTCAACGGCTGATGCTTTTACTTTGTTGGAGCGTTTTGAAGAAAAATTAAATGCTTATGGTGGCAATATGAAGCGTGCAAGTATCGAATTAGCTAAAGATTGGCGAACAGACCGTTATTTACGCAAGTTGGAAGCTATGATGATTGTGGCTAACAAAGAAGAAACCTTAATTATTTCAGGAACTGGTGATGTGCTTGAACCAGAAAATGGTATTGCGGCCATTGGTTCAGGAAGTAATTATGCACTTTCGGCAGCGTTGGCAATGCGTAAACATGCGCCTCATTTAAGTGCGGAGGAAATTGTTCGTGAAGGATTGACCATCGCAGCAGATATTTGTATTTATACGAATCATAACTTTATTATTGAAAAGCCAGTGTAGGTTTTCGGATTTCGGTCGTTGGCTTTCAGATTTCAGCTTTTTGATTATTTACTTTCATTATATAATTAAATCAGAAAGTAGCGTTGAAATCTGAAATCTGATGACCGAGAGCTGAAAGCCGACTTCTTAAAAAAATATCAATTAGCCAGTATCTTGAAACCTTTTTTTTGCTAATCTTGTATTCCAATAGAGTAAGTATTTATAAACTTTAAATTGATTAAAACTATGTCATTAAGATTAGGAGATATCGCACCCGACTTTACGGCGGAAACAACTCAAGGAACGATTAATTTTCATGAATGGATTGGTGATTCATGGGCTTTACTTTTCAGTCACCCAGCAGATTTTACGCCAGTTTGTACGACTGAATTAGGCAAAACAGCTTTATTAAAAGGTGAATTCGAGAAAAAAGGAGTAAAAGTAATTGCAGTTTCTGTAGATGATTTAGACTCACACAATAAATGGGTTCCAGATATTGAAGAAGTAAATGGTGTTAAAGTGAATTTCCCAATCATTGCAGATGCAGACCGCAACGTGGCTACTTTGTATGATATGATTCACCCAAATGCTTCTGAAAAAGCAACTGTTCGTTCGGTATTTATTATCGGACCAGATAAAAAAGTGAAATTAACACTTACTTATCCAGCTTCAACGGGACGTAATTTCCAAGAATTATTAAGAGTAATTGATTCACTTCAATTGACGGCTAATTACCAAGTGGCTACTCCAGCAGACTGGAAAGATGGTGAAGATGTTATCATTACGCCAGCTGTAAAAACAGAAGATGCAGCGGCTAAATTCCCAAAAGGGTTTACAATCATCAAACCTTATTTGAGAACAACGCCTCAACCTAACAAATAATCGTTGAATGATTTAAAATCATTGACTAGAAAAGGCAAGAAGATGAAATATCTTTCTTGCCTTTTTGTATTTTTGTGACATGAATTATCTAAAACTACTAAGAAAGCGTTATCGGTTACTCCCTCGAACTGTAAGGATTGTACTTATTTCTATACTTTTCCTTTTTCTGTCTTTTGTCGTTTATATTAGCTTACGCCCTAATCCTAATGGTTGGACGAAAGTATCCAAATTAGGAATTACTTTGCCTTTGCGCTATAAAATTCATGGCATTGATGTCTCGCATCATAATGGTGTTATCAATTGGAAGAAAGTAAAAAAAATGAGGTTTTCGGAGGAAGATTTAAAACTAGGTTTTTGCTTTCTGAAAGCAACCGAAGGTATGAGCCATGCCGACCGCCAGTTTGAAAGAAATTGGGAACAAGTAAAAAAGAGCGGCCTAAAACGGGGTGCTTACCATTTTTATATCGCTTGGCGTGAGCCCGTTGGACAAGCTAAAAACTTTATTAATTCTGTAGATTTGGAAGAAGGAGATTTGGCACCAGTATTGGATATTGAACAAAATTCTTTGAAACCCGACAAACAAATTATTGAAGAATTAGAAACTTGGTTGGAAATTGTTGAAAATCATTACCACAAAAAACCAATTATTTATACGAATCCCAATTTTTATAAGAAATTTATTAAAGGGAATTTTGATGATTATCCGCTTTGGATTGCAGATTATTCAAGAGAAAGTTTGAAAGGTTATAATTCCAATCTTTGGTTTTGGCAACATAACCAACGTGGCTGGTGTGAAGGTGTAAAAGGTACAGTAGATTTTAATGTTTTTTTAGGTACTCAAGAAGATTTAGAAGATTTGTGTCTCTAAACTTTTAGTAATGAGATATTAATTTTGAGTTTTTTTGATTATAACAGGCTGAAAATCTCTACGCTCACTGCTTATAACTTAAAGCTCAAAAACTATCAAGAATCACTTTTGCATAATTTTTTGCTTGATTCAAATCAGCAAATTCTTTCATACTTTTTTGATTACCAATTTGTGAATTGCTATTTAGAAGAGCTTCTAATTTATGTTGAAAATCATCTTCAATGGCTTCGTCGATAAGTAAGCCTAACTGTTTTTCAGCTGTAATTTTTCCCATCAAGCCATAATTAAAAGTAATTAAAGGTTTTTGCGCACTGGCTGCTCTTACCATAATGGCACTCATGCCGATGTGTTTTTGGTACAAAGCCAAAATATAATCTGATACTTCAAAAAAAGACTGAATATCCTCGTCGGCTACAAAATGGTTGCGAGTAATAACTTGTACGCTGTTTTTTTGCTGGAGTACAGCAAGCTTTTGTTCGAAGAGCGATTTTTCTTGTGCATCCCAAGGACCAACAATCAATAAACAAACATCTTTTGCTTTACCATCAGAGAGTTTTGCGAAAGTATCCATTACTGTTGAAATACCTTTTCTATCATCTAAATGCCCAAAAATTAAGAATACTTTCTTGCTTTCAGTAATTCCCAATTCTTCCTTTATTAAACGAATAGATTTTTTGTTAGGATAAACTTGTACGGGGTCTGGCAAGAATTTAACTTTGTCGCTTCTCCAATTTTGTTGAATAAAATCAACGGCAAAAGGGTCAAGACAAAATAAAGTACTTAAAGCTTTTCGATGTAAAATGGCTTTAAGCAACAAATATTTACGCCAAAAACTAATCTTTTCTTTTACAGAATTAACAGGATAATTAACTAGCGTTGGCCTAAACAAAATGCCTGAAATTGGACAAATCGGTTTTTGTTCGGTTAAACAAGCCAGTTGAAGATGGTCGAAATACATCATTAAAATGTGAATGGCTTGTAAGTTTTTAGCATACTCAGCGCAAATTGTCCATTCTAATTTTGCTCTTTTGATTACATCACTTTTGCTATTTTTCCAGTCGTTATAAGTTGTTTCTGAGGTACTTAACCATTCAATATTTTCTGCTGAAGTATTTTGAATAATGGCAGGATGCTTTTCAAAAAAATCTGGATTCACCAAAACAGCTAAACGAAAATCATATTTTTCATTTAAAAAATGAATTAGCAAATGATACAGATAGCCGGGATGATGTCCGCTGGCATCAGGTTCAAAGATTAAAACTGTTTTTTGAAAAGACATGAGATGATAAGTGTTTGCTGCTACAGAATACTTTTATAAACATTTAAGGTTTGGGTAGCTGTTTTTTCAGCAGAGAAGTATTCCTGACGAATCGTACCTTTTTGAATAAGACTTTTTCTTAAAGCTTCATTCTGAATAATTTCGGTGATTTTATCAGCGATATCTTCTTGATTGTTGGGGTCGAAATACAAAGCTGCATCTTGGGCTACTTCTGGAAAACAGGAAGTATTACTCAAAACCACTGGACAAGCACAAGCAAAAGCTTCAAGGATTGGAATTCCAAAACCTTCGTACAATGAAGGATAAACGAAAGCGATAGCATGTTGATACAAGTAAAAAAGCGTATCGTCGCTCTGAAAACTAAATTGTTTTACTTGATTTTGTAAATCCAAACTCGCTATGAATTCATGTTCAGTTTTATTGAAATCGCCACCACCTGCACAAAGTAAAGAGACGTCTGAATGTTCTTTTAAAACAGAGGCTATTGATGTAACAAAACCAGTAAAGTTTTTATAGTCATTTCTAGCACCAACATATAGCAAGTATTTTTCAGGTGTTTTTACTTGAAAATCTTTGGGCAATTCATGATTTCTGAACGAAGTAGCATGATAAATTACTGCTATTTTTTCAGGCTTTATTTGATAAAACTCTAATAAATCTGCTTTGGTATTTTCAGAAATAGCAATAATTTTAGCGGCTCTGTTCAGCAAATCCTGTTTCTGTGCATGACTTGCATTATCGATGTGATTTAGGTTAAATCGCTCTTTGATGCAATCGTGATAGGTCAATACAAAAGGTTTTTTCCCTAAATAATTGAGGTAATAATTATGAAAAAAAGTAGGATGAAAAACATCAAATTTACCTCTTTGAAGCTGTACAATACTGTTTAAACGGTTGGTTCTGGAAACCAACATATTGGTAGGCATAAAGCCAAAAATATGCTTAAACTTATTTGGGCGACGAACAGAACTATTTTTTAAATATTCATTATTTGAAAAAGGTAAGGATAATTTCACGCCGACACCCATTTCAAGTAAAGATTCCATCAAATCATGAAAATAGCGAGCCACGCCTCCATATCTCTGTCCTGTAAATGCTTGATGGTCGTAAAGTATTCTCATATTTATTTTTAAGTCACTACTCATCTCAATTAATGCACAGTTCTTAAATCTTATTCATTAAAGCTTCAATTTCATCTGCTTCAATTGGAATATTTGCCATTAAATCGATGTTACCATCTTCTGTAATCAAAATGTTATTTTCTAAACGAATGCCTAAACCTTCTTCACGAATATAAATTCCCGGTTCAATTGTAAAGACCATCCCTGCTTCAAAACGACGGTACTTGTTCCAAACATCATGAACATCAAGTCCTAAATGATGTGAAACGCCGTGCATAAAGTATTTTTTGAATAAAGGAGCTTCTGGATTTTGCTTTTCAACGTCTTCACGAGTAAATAAGCCTAAGCCGATAAGTTCTTCTTCAATGAATTTCTCAACAGCTTGTTGATATTCATCCCATAAATTGCCAACAACTAAAATTGATTTAGCAAATTTAAAAGCACGCAAAACCGCATCATAAACCTGACGTTGGCGTGGTGTAAATTTGCCATTTACAGGAATTGTTCTGGTCAAATCAGCATTGTAATTACCATATTCAGCGGCAACGTCTAGTAAAATAACATCACCATCTTTACATGGACGACTGTTTTCGATATAATGCAATACGCAAGCATTGGCGCCAGAAGCAATAATTGGCTGATAAGCAAAACCTTTTGAACGATTTCTTACGAATTCATGTAAAAGTTCTGCTTCAATTTCATACTCAGTAACATCTGGTTTTACAAAATTCAACAATCTTCTGAAACCAAGCTCAGTAATACGCATTGCTTCGCTCAATTGCTCAATTTCAATTGGATTTTTGATGACTCTCAATTGGTGCATCAACGGAGCAACTCTTTCAAATTTATGCAAAGGAAAATGTTCTTTTGCCCATAAAATGAATTTAGCATCACGAGTTTGAACAACAGAATGATTACGAATATGTTCGTTTGAATTCAAGTAAATATGTTCTGCTTCAAAGACCAAAGTTGTTAAAACAGCCTCAAACTGGCTCATCCAATAAATACTTTGCACGCCTGAAACTTCACGAGCATGCTCTTTTGTGTATTTATAACCTTCCCAAATGGCAATTAATTCTGAGGTTTCTCTCAAAAATAATACTTCTCTGTGCGCAGGATTTGGACTATCAGGAAACAATAAAAGAATAGATTCTTCTTGGTCGATTCCTGAAAGGTAAAATAAATCTGAGTTTTGTTGAAATCCCATCGTTCCGTCTGCATTAGTTGGCATTGGGTCGTTGGAATTAAAAATAGCAATAGATTTTGGTTTTAAAAGTTGTGCTAAACGCTGACGGTTTTCAATGAATAGCGAGTTGTTGATGGGTAAGTATTTCATATTTTAAAAGATATTATTTCTGGCACAAATAAATAATTTCGTCTTTAGGCAAAGCAAATCTTTTGATTTGGTCTGGTGGCATATTTACGCCAAACTTATCTTCTGTTACTTTCCAGCCACCTTGTTCTAAGCGTTTGTTATAATCTCTTCCGTAAATTCTAAAATGGTCATCTTGCTTGAAAAGACGCTCACGTTCTTTAGGGTCTGTAATGGTTTTGTCTTCAAAAGTAGTAGCCAAACTCCAATCTTGTGGCGACTGCATAATTGCCCAGCCTGTAGGTTTTAATACTCTTCTCATTTCTCGCATACATTGAATATCGTCTTCAACGTGCTCTAAAACGTGATTGCAGAATACTACATCAAAAGTATTGTCTTCAAAAGGAATATGGTGCAAATCCATTTTTACTTTAGCTAAAGGCGATTCAATATCAGCAGTGATATAATCCAGATTTTTCATTTTCTCGAAACGGTCGATGAAACAATATTCTGGTGCTACGTGTAACACTTTCAGTTTTGCTTGAAAGAAATTCGTTTTTTGTTGTAAATACATGTACATCAAACGGTGGCGTTCTAATGCCAAACAGTTTGGACATAAAGCATTGTCTCTTGGCTCTAAACGACCATAAGGAACAAATTTTGAAAACTTAGATTTACATACTGGACAGGATACTCTAGTGCCTCTTAAAAAGATGGCATAGATTTTCATAGCAAAGTGAGAAACTAATTGAAGATATTTACGTGGAATATTTCTGAGTGTCCAGCTAATAATTGATTTCATAATTTAAACTTGAAACGTTTTGGATTCCGTTTTGAATGATTTAAAATGTTACAAACTAAAAAAGGGAATGATTTTTACACAAAGGTAAAAAATCATTCCCAATATCTGATTATCAAAAATCAAGAAGCTGAATACTATATTTCTCTAATCCAAATGTTGCGGTAACTTACCAAATTGCCGTGGTCTTGTAAAGAAATCGGTCCTTTTTCGTGAACTGGGTTCGTTGGTTGCCCAATATAGTTTGTTGCACCTTGAATTTTAGTATGGTTTTGTACAATAACTCCGTTGTGAATAACTGTTACATAAGCAGGAGTTTCAATACCACCATTAGCCGTAAAACGTGGAGCTGTATAGATGATGTCATAAACATTCCAATCACCCATTTTAGACGTAGCATTTACCAATGGAGCCGTTTGTTTATAAATTGAACCTGCTTGTCCGTTTCTGTAAGTACGGTTTTGATACGAATTCAATACTTGTACTTCATAAATTCCAGCAAAGAAAATACCACTGTTCCCTTTTTGCTGTCCTTTCAAGGTTTCAGGTTCGATTGGTGAACGCCATTCGATGTGTAATTGACAATCACCAAAGTGCTTTTTGGTCGAAATTGTACCTGCACCTTTTGCTACTGTCAGAATACCATCTTTTACATCCCATTTTGCAGCAGAACCGTCTTTCGCAGATTCCCAACTGTCTGCATTTTTTCCATCAAATAAAACGATTGCATCAGATGGAACAGCCCCAGGAGTCACTACTCTTACTTCTGGATCCCAGAATTCTGTCGCTTCTGGTTTATCAGGATTCTTTTGAGTAAAACGGAAATCTTGTGCATTGGCAGAATTCATTGAAAAAGCCGCCAAACTAAGGCTTAAACCCAAAATAAATTTCTTGTTGATCGTCATTGAATTATAGTTTATGTTTATTTTAATTTTAATTTGCGTAAAATAAGCTATTCTTGTTTCTGGATAAATAATCTCATGCTTTATACTGAACGGCAATATTCAAGAATATCTTGCGAAATAATAATTTATTTATGAAAATTACTCAAAGAAATTGGATAAAATTAGCTTTTCTGTGTGGATTTATGCTTTTTGTTAATACTGTTAGTGGAGGGAAAGATGCGCAGGCTGTTTTAGATTTGAATGTAATATTACGAGACAAGAAAATACAATTGGTTAGAAGTCAATTGATTAAAGGTTGGTCGATGCGTGCAAACGGAAGTAATTTTTATATAGAAAGGAATCAAGATATTTTTTTGCCACAAACAGCTTTAAAAAGTATTGATAGCAGAGCAAGTGTAGTCACTAAAACGATTGGTAAAAAGAAAGTACTGATGATGAAAACCAAAGCTTTTTTTATGATGACTGTTGAAAAAAAGCTTCCTGCCGATAAAGTCGCAATTATAAGAAATATGGCAAAAGGTGTTTATCAAACCGATTATTATACCATAATTTTATGGCAAGAACATGGTTTTACGTATTCAAAACATACGATTCCCAATAATTTAAAAGATGAATTTCAGGCAATAGAAACCCTAATAGGAGCTAGCTGGCAATGATTTTCTAAAAATATAAACGATAACCAATATGAAACCTGATATTCCTAAAAAAGCTCCCGGTCAAAAATTAGTAAAAAGAATGCCTTTACGCACCAAATGGATTTTGTGTGCCGTAATGGGTTTATTACTTTTTGGTTTTGGTATTTCAGTCGTAGGAACTGCATCAACGATTAGGGCTGAACCTAATGTGCCATTTTTTAGATGGTTTATTTGGGGACTTTATGGTTTAATTATCTCAAGTTTAGGGCTATTCTCGTTTGGACAAGCGATTCGTTTTAGAGTATTGATGGATATTAATAAGCGTTTTAGCAGGCAGGAAAAAGAAATGATGAAACAGATTAAAAAGTTAAATCATTTAGGTGAAGTACTTCGTGGAAAAGAAGATAAGAAAGAGGAGAAAAAAGCTAAAACTGGTGATAAAGATAAAAAAGAGTAAAAAAGAAAACCTCGTCTATTTAGACGAGGTTTAGATCTCTTAGAAGAAATTGTACAAATTACTTCGCAGCCTTCGCAGCAAACTCAGCTTTGATTGCCTCAATGTCCACCAATTTAATTTCTGGAGTTTGAGTCAAATGCTTAATTGCATTGATTTTGTTAGTGGCTATAGCCTTGTTTCTTCTGTCTTTTCTTTTTAGTCTTGTAACAGCCATTGCGAACAGAGTTTTAAATTGAGGTGCAAAATTAGGAATAATATCTTTTTGAAACAAACATATAGGCAATTAATAATTAGACTTTAAGATTTGATACTTTAGGATTAGGAGTAAGGTTAAGTAAAAAAACTAGTATCAATCGTCCAGAAGTCTTTCAGTCACTTAGTCTAAGAAGAAATAAAACCCATGAAGTTTCCAAAAACTTCATGGGTTTTGTAATTTTGTAGTCATTGGACAATCCTGTCCGTTTTCACGTTCTCGGGTTTATTGCCCGATTTTATACTCCATGAAACCAAGTTTAGTAAAAGGTACACGAGATTTTGGACCAGATAAAATGGTTCGTCGCAATTATATTTTTGATACAATCAAAGCTGTTTTTCAAAAATTTGGTTTTCAGCCAATCGAAACGCCAGCGATGGAAAACCTTTCAACTTTGATGGGGAAGTACGGTGAAGAAGGAGACCAATTATTATTTAAAATCTTGAATTCTGGTAATTTTTCTGAGAAAATTACACAAAATGAATTAGATGAAGGAGCAAAGAAGTTAACGTTAAAAATTTCTGAAAAAGGCTTAAAATATGATTTAACAGTTCCTTTTGCTCGCTTTGTAGTAATGAATCGCAATGATTTGGCGATGCCTTTCAAACGTTATCAGATTCAACCCGTTTGGCGTGGCGACCGCCCACAAAGAGGACGTTATCGTGAATTTTATCAATGTGATGCCGATGTAGTAGGTACTGATTCTCTGGTTTGTGAAGCTGAAATCGTATTGATGATTCATGAAGTATTCAAAAATCTTGGTATCAATTTCTCTTTAAAAATCAATAATCGTAAAATTCTTACTGGACTTTCGGAAGCGATTGGAGCGGCTGGACAAGAAGGAAATCTTGCCGTTGCCATTGATAAATTAGATAAAATTGGGAAAGAAAAAGTATTAGAAGAATTAGCCGAAAAAGGATTTTCAATGGAATCTTTGGCTAAACTAGACCCAGTTTTTGGAATTTCAGGAACGAACCAAGAGAAATTTATCAAATTAGAGGAATTATTACAAGATTCAGAAACTGGAAAAAAGGGAATCGAAGAATTACGTGCCGTTTGGAATTTGCTTCAATCTTTTGGTCAAACAGAAGAAAATATTGAATTAGACATTACTTTAGCTCGTGGACTTTCGTATTATACAGGAGCGATTTTTGAAGTAAAAGCCTTAGAGGTTCAAATGGGTTCTATTTCAGGTGGAGGACGTTACGATAATTTGACAGGTACTTTTGGTGTAGCGGGTTTATCAGGCGTGGGAATTTCTTTTGGTGTTGATAGAATTTACGATGTTTTAGAGGAATTGAATTTATTCCCTGAAAATAATTCTGTAACGACTAAATTATTACTTTGTCATTTCGGAGAAAAAGAGTTGAATTTTGCTTTGCCACTTTTGCAAAAAGCACGTTTGGCAGGAATAAATACAGAAGTTTATCCTGATGTCAGTAAAATCAAAAAACAATTAGATTATGCTGATAAAAAGAAAATTTCTTATGTCTGCATCATCGGTTCTGAAGAAATGGAAACCGGAAAATTGACTTTGAAAAACATGATTACAGGAGAACAAGAGAAATTGACTTTTGAAGAAGTAATCAGCAAATTACAATAAAACGCTTTCGGCATTAATAAATTTAATATTTGTTAATGCCGTTTTTCTTTGGAGCAACTATTATTTTATCAGATTATTTTTATTTTTGGAGATTGTTCAACCAAATCAATACAAACACCCTCAAAATGAAAAAAACACTAACAAGCATTGTTCTTACCCTCTTCTTTTTTACTTCGTTTGCTCAAAACCCTACAGAGGAAATTGACCCCATTCAAGAATTCATTAGCGCTACTACTCAAGTACCTTTCATGGCTAAAGTTGCTAATATCAAAGGAATCGTATCGGTTGCTGTTACGATGGGTGAAAATAATTTGCCAGATAAGTATGAAATAGTTCAGAACTTGACTGATGAATGTGATAAAGAAGCACTTAGAGTAGTCAAATTAATCCACCCTAAACATCTAAAAGATAAATTAGCGGAGAATAAACGAATTGTTTTAGAAGTACCTTTCTTGAATTCTTTCAATGTCTTTTATAGTAAAGGCTACCAAATGGATTATTTTGATAAATATCAAAAAAGACATTTTGGAAGCGAAGCGATGTATGCTAGAAGATATTTGGTAGATACGCTTTCTGGAAGACTTATTGGTAATGTAGAGTATTTTGTCATTAAAGATAAAATGCCATCATTGATTGAGGTTTCTAAATTACAGATTGATAGTTCTCAGCAAAATTCTTCAGAATTGATTGACAAAATTGATGCAAACAAAATTTACACACTGACAGCATTTAGCAAGTTTAAATTTCCTGCTCTGAGCCAATCTTATTACAAAAATGGAAGAGCTGTGTATCGAAATTTTAATGATGAAAACTATGAGTACTATCCAAATGGAAGGATTTCATCTTTTCATAAAATAGTAAAGGAAGATAAGTTTATCAAGAATTATACAATAAAATGGCATCCCAATGGACTGATGGCTTCAATTATTACTCATATACCAAATACAAATCAAGAAAACGATGAAGTGGCAGATAAATACCTTGCTGTTTGGGATTCATTAGGAAACCAAATTGTAAAAAATGGTGAAGGTTTTTGTGAATATTGTAAGTCAAGAAATGATGATTCTTTGGCAGAGTCAGGTTTAATAACTTCTGGGGTTAAAGATGGCATTTGGAAAATAAGAGATACAAAGGGTGAAATGGTTTATGAAGAATTTTTTGATAAAGGAGTATTTATCAAAGGGACTTTTTTTGAGAAAGAAAAACGAACTGTTTATCGCATGCAAGATGAACAAGCCTATTTTGAAGGAGGAATGCAAGCATTTTTAAAACATCTGCAACGGAACTTGAAATTTCCTGCTGAAGCTCAACGAGCAAATGCTGGGGGTAAAGTTTATGTACAATTTACAGTTCTTACAGATGGTTCTTTAAGTGATGTTAATGTCATTAAAAGTGTTGGCTTTGGTTGTGACGAAGAGGCATCAAGAGTAATAGAATTGACAAGTGGGAGATGGAATCCTCGTAAGCAAAGAGGAAAAGCCGTGAAATCAAAGATGACTATGCCGATTAGTTTTGTTACGAGTCAATAATTTTTCTAATGAATATTTTTATGAATTTCAAATAAATTTTAACAACTCTCAAAATGAAAATTACACTTAAAGTTTTTATTTTATTACTCTTCTTTTTTAGCTCTTTTGCTCAAAACCAATCAGAGGAAATCGACCTTATTCAAAAATTTATCAGTGCAACTGTTAAGATTCCTTTCTTGGCTCAAGTGGCTGATGTCCAAGGTGATGTGACGGTTCGTATTTCTGTGGGAGAAGATAATTTGCCAGTGCGCTATGAAATTGTTAAAAGTCTCAGGAGTGACTGTGATGCTGAAGCCTTAAGAGTTGCCAAATTAATCAATGTCAAAAATTTACAGGAAAGATTAAATGGTAAAAAAAGAATAGCTGTTTCGATTCCTTTTTTTACGTCGGAAAAGGTTTTGTACGATAATGGAGAAGTATTTATGCTTTTTGATAAAGCTAAAAAGAGAGTTTATGATGATGGTGAAACAAAATATATGGCACGTTATGAGTTAGATACTTTGACAGGAATTATCGAAAAAGGGATAACTTATTACATTTTGGAAGATAAAAAAGCGAAATACCTAGATTTTTCGCCTTTGAGATTAGATTCTCTTGAAAGAGTTAGTCTTTCAATTTGTGAAAAGAAAACAGATGATTTGAAGATTTACCAAAAGACAGCTTTCAATAATTATAATTTCCCTGTTTTTACTAATTCTTTCTATAAGAATGGTCAACTAGAAAGTAGATTGACAGATGATAAAAACTATTTTTTTTATCCAAATGGAAGAATCCAAAAGGTTGTTGAAAAAGATACTTCAAAAGAGAACGATAGCAACATAACATTTACTAAAGAATTTAACTGGCATGCTAACGGACAACTTTTTTATGTAAAAACAAGAAGCTCTTCTAAAGATAAGGAGCTAAATGAAGAAAAATATATTGCAGTTTGGGATACGCTTGGAAATCAATTAGTGAAAGATGGTAGTGGATTGTGTACTTTATATTCTGATAAACTTGAAAATACCATTCAAGAAACTGGACTAATCAAGGAAGGATTAAAAGAAGGAAAATGGATAGGAAAAACTTTGGGAAATAAGATAGAATTTATTGAGCAATATGGAAAAGGTAAACTAATTGAAGGTATTGCTTATACGGAGTCCGATTCGGTGGCTTATAAAAATACTGAGGAAATGGCCGAATTTAAAGGTGGATTCAATGCTTATGCTAGTTTTCTACAAGGAAATCTTCATTATCCTAGAGATGCTCAGATGAAAAATGTTGAAGGAAAAGTTTATGTTCAATTTACCGTTTGTACTGATGGCACCTTGTGTGACTATAAAATTCTGAAAAGTGTAGGATATGGCTGTGATGAAGAAGCTTTAAGAGTAGTAAAAAAATCAAGTGGAAAATGGATTGCTGGAAAACAACGTGGAAAAAATGCTCGCTCAAGATTTACTTTACCAATATCTTATAAACTGACTGGTTCAAGATAGTAATGAAACTAACAAAAAAATCCACGTGAATTGCGCTAAGCTCACGTGGATTTTTTGTTATGGATATTTCAATTTTACAACTGTGCCTTATCTCCAAGCCTTATAAGCATTAATCAAAGCATTTGTTGAAGAATCATGTAAAGTAATGTTTTCTTCGCTGGTAAGTTCTGGTAAAATTTTGTTTGCCAATTGTTTCCCTAATTCTACGCCCCATTGGTCGAAACTGAAAATATTCCAGATTACTCCTTGAACAAAAATTTTGTGTTCATACATCGCTACCAAACTTCCTAAAGTTCTTGGCGTTAATTGTTTAAACAAAATAGAGTTTGTCGGACGGTTTCCTTTGAATACTTTAAAAGCCGCCAATTCAGCAATTTCTTCGTCAGATTTTCCAGCTTTTTTAAATTCAGCGACTACTTCTTCCAATGTTTTACCATTCATCAAAGCTTCTGTTTGTGCAAAGAAGTTTGACAACAATAAAGTATGGTGATCACCGATTTGGTTATGCGAAACAGCTGGTGCTAGAAAATCACATGGCACTAATTTAGTTCCTTGGTGAATTAATTGATAAAATGCGTGCTGACCATTTGTTCCTGGCTCTCCCCAAATGATTGGACCTGTTTGGTAAGCTACTGCATTGCCATCACGTCCTACATATTTACCGTTTGATTCCATATCTCCTTGTTGGAAATAAGCTGCAAAACGATGCATGTATTGGTCGTAAGGTAATATTGCTTGGGTGTCTGCTCCGTAAAAATTATTATACCAAATTCCTAACAAAGCTAAAGTAACAGGAATGTTTTCGCTGAAATCTGCGGTACGGAAGTGCTTGTCCATGGCATGAGCACCTTCTAATAATTCTACAAAATTTTCGAATCCAATTGATAAAACGATTGATAAACCAATCGCCGACCACAATGAGTAACGACCACCAACCCAATCCCAGAATCCAAACATATTATCAGCGTCAATTCCGAATTCAACAACTGATTTTTCGTTGGTAGAAATTGCTACGAAGTGTTTGGCAACGCTCTCAATTGAACCACCATTTGCCAAGAACCAATTACGAGCAGAGTGCGCATTCGCCATTGTTTCTTGCGTCGTGAAAGTCTTAGAAGCAATCAAGAAAAGGGTAGTAGCAGGATTTACTTTTTTCAATACTTCGGCGATATGCGTACCGTCAACGTTTGAAACAAAATGTAAATTCAAGTGGTTTTTATAAGGTTTCAAGGCTTCAGTCACCATTACTGGACCTAAATCCGAACCACCAATTCCGATATTAACGATGTCTGTAATCGCTTCGCCAGCGTATCCTTTCCAAGCACCAGAAATTACTTTTTCTGAAAAGCCTTTCATTTTTTCCAAAACAGCATTTACATCTGACATAATTTCTTTGCCATCAACTGCAATTGGAGTATTTGAACGATTTCTTAATGCTACGTGTAAAACAGCACGCTTTTCAGTTTTGTTGATAGTATCGCCAGTAAACATTCTTTCGATAGCATCATCCAATTCGCATTCATTTGCCAACGCTACTAAGATGGCTTTCGTTTTTTCGTTGATTATGTTTTTAGAATAATCCACTAAAATATCTTCAAAACGGATTGAGAATTTATCAAAACGCTCTGGGTCGTTAGCGAAGAGTTCTTTTATAGAAGTTGCATCAATTTCAGATTTGTGCTTTGTCAGTAAAGAAAAAGCATGAGTTTGGTCGAAAGGAACAGATTTTAACATAATTGCTTTTGTTATTTTAAAGGAATAATTTCTGGTTATACTGACAAAAGTACAAAAGACTGCTGAATTAGTAGAGATAAAGCCTTTAGGATTTTGTTAAGAAGTCGATTAAAGTATTGATAAAAATAGCAGAGTAAGCTTTCTTTCATCAGTAAGGATGATTCACTAGATTCTTTAATCAGCTTTTAGTTTTGATGTAACAGAAATTTTAATTGTTAAAAATTTACAATTGTAAAGCATTGTTATACAGTGATTTATTGGGTTGTTTAGCGAAAGTTTTCAGTCTTTATTCAAAAAAAGGCAAAATACTTCCATGAAAATACGCTAACTTTGTATCCCGTAACTAAGGGTTGCGGAACTCCATTCTTCCTCTGTACTTTTTTTGTACACATCCTCTTAGAAAAATTCAAACTTCAATTTTATTACAATGTCAGGTAAAGGGCAACCTAAAACCGCAAAATATATTTTCGTTACGGGCGGTGTAACTTCATCTTTAGGAAAAGGAATTATTGCTTCATCATTAGCCAAATTATTACAGGCTAGAGGGCTATCAGTAACTATCCAAAAACTGGATCCATATATCAATATTGATCCGGGAACGTTAAACCCTTATGAGCATGGTGAATGTTATGTAACCAACGACGGAGCGGAAACGGATCTTGATTTGGGTCATTATGAGCGTTTTTTGGGCGTACCAACTTCTCAGGCAAATAACATTACTACTGGTAGAGTTTACTTCAATGTTATTACAAAAGAACGTCGTGGTGATTATTTAGGAAAAACGGTTCAAGTTGTTCCTCATATTACTGACGAAATCAAACAAAATATTCTTTTGTTGGGTGCTACAGGTCAGTATGATATTGTTATTACTGAATTAGGTGGTTGTGTAGGTGATATTGAATCGCTTCCTTTTATCGAGGCCGCTCGTCAATTAAAATGGGATTTAGGTGAGAAAAATACACTTTTCATTCACCTTACTTTAGTACCATATATCGCTGCTGCTGGTGAATTAAAAACTAAGCCAACACAACACTCAGTACGTGCTTTGTCGGAATACGGAATTCAGCCAGACATTATTGTTTGTCGTACAGAACATCCAATTCCACAGGAAATGCGTCGTAAAATTGCTCTTTTCTGTAACGTTTCGCCAAATGATGTAATTGAAGCAATGGATGCTGAGACAATTTACGATGTGCCTTTGTTGATGCGTAAAGAGAAATTAGACCAACGTGCTTTGTATAAATTAGATATTTATAATGACAAAGACGCTGATTTAGAACAATGGAAAAATTTCTTGGGCAAATTGAAAAACCCAACGGAACAAATTACAATCGGTTTGGTTGGTAAATACGTTGAGCTGAAAGATTCATATAAATCTATTGCTGAAGGATTGATTCATGCTGGAGCAGTAAATGAAACAAAAGTAAATGTTGTTTGGATTTCATCTGAAAACTTAGTTGAAGGCGATTATCAAAAGAAATTAGAAAACCTTGATGGTATTTTGGTTGCTCCGGGTTTTGGAGAAAGAGGTATCGAAGGGAAAATCAATGCAGTAAAGTATGCTCGTGAAAACAAAGTTCCTTTCTTCGGAATTTGTTTGGGTATGCAATGTGCCGTTATTGAATATGCTAGAAATGTGGTTGGTTTTGAAAATGCTCATTCATCTGAAATGAACAAAGAAACACCATATCCAGTAATCGACTTGATGGAAGAACAAAAATTAGTAACTAACAAAGGCGGTACTATGCGTTTAGGTGCTTATGCTTGTAAGTTAGAAAAAGGTTCTTTGGCGCATCATGTATATGGAAAATTGAATATTCAGGAGCGTCACCGTCACCGTTATGAATTCAATAATGCTTATTTAGAGCAATTTAAAGCTGCTGGTATGATTCCAACAGGGATTAATACAGATTCAGGTTTAGTAGAAATCGTTGAAATTAAAGACCATCCTTTCTTTATTGGTGTGCAGTTTCACCCAGAGTATAAATCGAATGTTGCTAATCCAGCACCATTATTTGTTCACTTTGTAAAGGCAGCTTTAAGAAACGCTATTCCTTTAATGAAAGGAACTACTAAGTAACCTTTTATCATTTAAAATGATTTAATTAAAGATAAGTAGTAATTTTGCACCGCTAAAGTCAAAAGCTTTGGCGGTTTTATTTGATAGAAAGTTTTTTATGTTTCGTTCTTATTTTTTAGAGATAGAAACTCTTTAGAAATAAAACCGATACTATTAACAGACAAACGAATTGATGTACGAAAGTACTTAAACTCGAAAAAGACAAATTCAAAAGATAATGATGGACAAAAATCAAGTCACGGGGCTGTTGTTGATAATGGCGATGTTGCTGGGATACCAGTTTTTCCTAGCCCCTAAAGTTGAACCAGAAAAAGCACCTGAAAAAGCAAAAGTAGCTCAAACTTCCACAGCAGCTAAAGTTACAACGGTTGATTCAGTTGCTTTAAAAGCCGCTGCTGGCGATTTTGCATCGGCTGCTATTGGTACTGCACAAGAGCTTGTGTTAGAAAATAAAGACATCAAAGTGGTTTTCTCTACTTTAGGTGGTAAAGTGAAACAAGTATTATTAAAGAATTACGAAACGTACAATTCATTTGCGGCACAGAAAAAAGAACCTCTTTTGATTTTTGATGAAGCTTTTGATAAAGTAACTTTCGAATTGCCAACGACTAAAGGAAATGTTGATTTAAACAAATTGTACTTCAATACTTCTTCAAAAGGTGGAGTAGTTGCAGAAGGACAAACACAAAAAGTTAGCTTTACTTTAAACTTAGCGAACGGACAAAGTATTGAACAAACTTATACTTTAGCTGGCGAAGGTTTCTTGTTAGACCAAGACGTTAAATTACAAGGTTTGGATGGTTTGTTGAAAAACGAATCAGTTAAATTGAATTGGATTGAGAATGTTCGTCCAACTGAAAAAGATTTAACAGAAAACCGTAAAGCAACTGTTAATTACTTATTGAATGAAGATGAAGAATTTGACCAATTGGCTGAAACACCAACAGGTTCAAAAGAAGAATCTTTAGAAAAACCTGTGAAATGGGTTTCTTTCAAAAAGAAATACTTCCTTTCTGGTTTTATCACTAAAAATGCTCCAATCCAGAAAGCGAATATCGTAGCAACTGCCAACGAAACAGATTCTGTAAATATCAAGACTTTAAGAGCTAACATGGATTTAGATTTAGCTGACTTAAAATCTGGAAAAGGAAATTATCAATGGTACTTCGGTCCAAACGATTATAACCTTATCAAAAACGTAGCGCCAGGTTTCGGCAAAAACGTGAAATTGAGTTATGATATTTTCTTGCCAATTACTCGTTATGTGTTCGTTCCGTTATTCAATGTTTTAGAAACAGTATTTAATAACTACGGTTTATTAATCATTGCTTTGGTTTTAATTATCAAATTTGCTTTACTTCCACTTACTTATAAATCGTATGTAAGTATGGCAAAAATGAGAATTCTACAACCAGAATTGAATGCTATCAAAGAAAAAGTTGGAGATGATGCCGCTGCGCAACAACAAGCACAAATGAAATTGTATGGCGAAGTAGGAGTAAGTCCACTGAGTGGTTGTATTCCTGTCTTAGCTACGATGCCAATCTTGATGGCGGTGTTTATGTTATTCCCGAACTTGATTAATTTGCGTCAGCAGTCTTTCTTGTGGGCAAATGACCTTTCTACTTTTGACTCTATCGCTACTTTACCTTTCAGTATTCCATTATACGGAAATCATATCAGTTTGTTTACTTTGTTGATGACGGTCTCAAGTATTGCTTACGGTTATTATAATAATCAAAATACACCAGACCAAACAGGACAACCAATTGACATGAAGAAAATGGCATACATCACTCCAGTAATCTTTATGTTTGTGATGAACTCACTTCCAGCAGGTATGAGTTTCTATTACTTCGTTTCTAACTTAGTGACTATAGGACAACAAATTGGTATTCGTAAATTTGTAGATGAAGATAAAATCAAAGCAGTTTTAGAAGAAAATCGCAAGAAAATTGCTGCGGGTGGTGTGAAGAAATCTCGTTTCTCAGAGTATATTTCAAAGCAAATGAAAGCGGTTGAGGAAACACAGAAAGCTCAACAAGCTGACCCGAAGAAAAAGAAAAAATAAGGATTCAATAAGTATTATCATGAAGGCTTAGAAAATTGTTTAACAGCATTTTCTAAGCCTTTTTTGATTGAAGTAAATTTCGAAATTGATTTACTTTCCTAATTTTAGGAGAAGTAAATAGTATTTATTTGTGAAATTTATGAGGATCTTAATTAAGATTTCTAACAACTTGAAAAGCAATATTTTAACAAAATAATCTCTTCTGAAAAAAATAAAAAATGTCCTTTAACCTGTCTTTTCGGGATTGAAGGGCATTTTTCTGTTTTTACCAAATTTGAATGATTTGTTCTTAATTACCTTTTTAATGTTGGTATGATAATAGTATGATAAAACTCATAGAAAAAAATAACGATTAGCCTTGTAGCTTTAAGCCATTCTGTATAAGTTTATTATTAAAACATTGTCAAAGTATATTAAATGATTGCTGATTAAAGAGTTAAAAACTTATATTCTTAATTCTTTTTTGTTTCACAACAATAGTTTCGCCTTATGTTTTTCTTGAAATAACACACGCAAATTAAAGTTTATATGGGTAAACCTACCATTTACAAATCTGGGTTTCATACAAGAAATATGGTTAAAAAAGGCTTCTTTTTTATATTGGGATTAATGTTGTGTTGTTCCTTAGTTTGTCATGCTCAAACAGGTCGTTTGAAAACCTTGCAAGAGAAACTCAGAACTGCCAAACATGATACCGACAGAGTAAATACATATTATTCCCTTTCAAGATATTACTGGAATAAAAATGCAGATACTGCCCTTTTTATGGCAGAAAAATCGCTTGTTCTTGCTCAAAAAAACCATTTTGATAAAGGAATTGCTTTGGCATATCTTACAAAGGGGGTATCTTTAGTTTCGAAAGGACGCTTGCCCGAAGCACTCGAATGCCTTTTTCAGAGTCTTCGCATGAGTGAAAAATTAGGATTGATTGGTCTTTCTCAGAATGTTTTTAATAACATTGGTATCGTGTATGCCGACATGGAAGATTACAATAATGCTCTTTTTTATTATAAAAAGGCTTATAATATTGCGCTTCAACATAACTATCCTACCTTCAATGAATTGGTTAATATTGGTGAAGTATTTAAGTACAAAAATCACGCTGATTCTACAATTGCTTACAATCAAAAAGCCCTTAAAATTGCCCAAGCAGCGAAAGATACCTTTGGAATTATTGTTACATACTACAATATTGGTGAGAATTACATTGCCCTAAAAAACTATCAACTCGCCCAAAATTACCTTAATAAAGCATTGCCTTTAGCCGTGAAAATGAACGATGACGAAGGTATCACTTATTGTCATAGTGCTTTTGCTTTGGTTTATTATCATACTGGGAAATATAAAAAGAGCCTAGAATATGCCCAAATGGCATTGAAAGAAAATAAGAAAATTGGGATTAATGAAATCTCAAAGCAAGTGTATAATGTATTGTATTTGATTCACCTTAAACTTGGGAATTATAAAGAAGCACTGCAAATTAGGAATTTGGAAGTAGCCTTGAAAGATAGCCTTGGCGGTGTCGAGAAAACAAGGGCTATCACAAAAATTCAATCTGGTTATGGTCTTGAAAAGCAGCAGCAACAAATTAATTTACTGAAAAAAAGTGCCATTATTAAACAAGAAGAATTAAAAAATACCGAGCTAAAACGGAATTTGATTACTGCGGTAGCTTTATTCTTATTGGTACTGGCTTTGCTTTTGGTGAAAAACTTTGTTGATAAAAAGAAGCTTATCAAGCAATTAGAAGAACAAAATAGAGACATCAGTAATAAAAATCAACATTTAGAAGAATTGATTCTAGTAAGAAATAGGATTTTTTCTATCATTGCGCATGACCTTCGTGGACCTGTTCATTCTATTTCAGGAATGATGGATATGTTGAAAACTGAAAGTATGGATGAGGAAGAAAAAGAATATTTTATCGAAAAAGCTTCTCAGAGTCTTCATGTAACAGCCAATTTGCTTGATAATTTATTGTATTGGGCAAGAAGCCAAATGGACGGTATGCAAGTAAATACCATAGCTTTTGATATTCAGCAGGTGATTCAGCAAAACATTGCTTTGATTGAAGCAAGAGCTACTGAGAAAAGCATTAGGGTTTTTAAGGAAGAAGGAAAGGATTCGCAAATGGTTTTGGCTGACCAAGCGATGATTGATATTGTAATAAGGAATTTGGTAGAAAATGCTGTGAAGTTTTTGAAAGCAGGGAATAGTGTAAGCATTGTTACAGAAGAAAAAGAAGATAAACTTATTGTATCAATTAAAGATGATGGACAGGGAATTTCACTAGAGGCTCAATCTAAAATCTTCAATAAATATACTTCTTATTCAAGCTTTGGTACTGCTCAAGAAAAGGGCAGTGGTTTGGGGCTTTTGTTGTGTAAAGAGCTTGTAGAGAAAAATCATGGCAATATCTGGTTCGAAAGTAAACCAGATGAAGGTACAACTTTCTTTTTTACTATTCCATTGAAGAAAGCGAGTGATTTAGCGGTAATGACAACAAGCTACTAAAAATACATTTTGAATTAGATTAGACTTTTTTTAAAAGTTGTTAAATCTTAAAACTAATCTGATTCGGAATTTTATTTGGTTTTATATAGATATTTGCTGGATAAGCCAAACGAAACCTGTCTCCGAGATAGGATTTTCCATCTTTTTGATAGGTTGCCCTATCTCTGAGATAGGTTTTCCTATGTTTTTGATAGGTCGTCCCATCTCCGAGATAAGTTTTCCTATATTTTTGATAGGTCGTCCCATCTCCGAGATAAGTTTTTCCATCTTTTTGATAGGTCGTCCTATTTCCGAGATAGGTTTTTCCATCTTTTTGATAGGTTGTCCTATTCCTGATATTGCAAAAAGAGTCGCAAACTTCACTAGACCGAAGTTTGCGACTCTTTTTATATTCAGACAAAGCTGTTATTTATTCCACATAAAGTACTAAGCCTTTTAAATAACTTCCTTCTGGATGGAAGAAATTCACGGGATGATCTGCGGGTTGCGTAAGATGGTGCAATACTTTTGCTTGTCGTCCAGCTTCTAAAGCCGCCGAAACAACAGTATTATAGAATAACTCTCTATCCACCACTTGCGAGCAAGAGAAGGTAAACAAAATGCCTCCTTTGGCTAATCTCTTGAAACCTTCTGTGTTCAATCTTTTATAACCTTGAATCGCATTGTGACGAGTCGCTACGTTTTTAGCATAAGCAGGCGGGTCAAGTACGATAAGGTCATAAAATTGGTCATTGGCTTTCAAATACTTCATCACATCTTCCGAATATGCTTGATGGTTTAAGTCTTGAAAATTATTGGCTTCAATATTTTGAGTAACCAAATCAATTGCCTTTTGAGAAACATCTACTGAATGCACTAATTCAGCCTCAGCACCCAAAGCATACATCGAAAACCCACCTGAATAACAGAATGAATTCAATACTTTTTTACCTTTAGAATATTTCGCTAACAAAGCTCTGTTATCTCTTTGGTCAAGGAAGAAGCCCGTTTTCTGTCCAGTTTCCCAGTTAATCATAAACTTGAAACCATTCTCCAATACAGCGTGAGGTACAGCACATTGTCCGTACAAATAACCATTTTGCACAGTAGCCGCAAACTGATTAGGCAATGTTTCATGAGATTTATTGTAGATAGCCAACAATTTGTCGCCATAAACTTTTTGAAGTGCTACTGCTATTTTCTCTTTTTCAAGATACATCCCAATGCTATGGGCTTGGAATACAGCCACACCATTATAAAAATCGATGATTAAACCCGGACAACCATCGCCTTCGCCATGAATTAAACGGTAACAATTAGTAGTTTCGAAATCAATTAGTTGACGAACCTGATAGGCTTTTTGGATTTTATCAAACCAAAAACTTTCATCTGATTCAGTTTCTTGGAAAGAAAATATTTTTACAGCGATACTTCCTTCGTGATAATGACCTGTAGCAAGATAATTTTTGTGCGAATCTAGCACATCAACCGCTTCGCCATCAGTAGGACTGCCAATGATTTTTGCAATAGCACCCGAAAAAATCCAAGGGTGAAAACGTTTTACAGGATTCTCTTTTCCTGCTTTTAAAATAATTTGTGATTTCATACTGTAAAATTACAGATGAAAATCGTTTTAATGTTTATTCATCGTTCATTTTAACATGAATCAATTCTCATCTCGTACTTTAAAGAGCTTTTGTAGCCAAGTTTTTTGTTCTTTAACGTCAGCTTCTTTTTCTTGCTCAGTAGGCTGATGAAGTAAATTTTTTAAATCTGGCTGACCAGCATCTATCCAAGCAGTGTACCAAAAATCCCCAATCATTTTAATAGAACGACGCATTTGTCTTTCTACCTGATGATTCAACATTTCATGATATTGTTTAGAATACTCTTTTGAATAGGTTTTAATTGTGATACCATTTCGTTCTTCGATACCGTATTTTTTACTTGGTTTGGTAGCAATATTTAGCTTTTGTTCAAAAATAAAGACAGAATCCAAGCAGGCATTAGCATTTCGAATAGCTTCCCAAATTCTTTTACTGATTGATTTTTCATAAGTAGCTGAACCTACAAAGAAATCATATTCATCTGAAAAGCTTTCAGGCAAACGTGATTCCCAAAAAGCATGAATACCGATTTGGTTTGTTTTTTGTCCATTATAATTTGATGAAGTATGTAATGGCACATTAGCATCGGCAATATAATGACCAATTTCAGCAGAGAGTTTTAATATTTTAGAAGTATTTTTTTCTTGAAAAGCCTTCGTCAACTGAAACTTCATAAATTGAATATGCCAAGGTACAATGCCATGTTTCATCAAACTATCTTCCGTAAACTTTTCAACGGCATCATTCCAGTAATGCGGTAGTTTATAAGTAGCACTATCGCCGTAAGTATCTAAATCTATATAGTGTTTTGGGGCTTCATCTTTCACAGCATAGCGTCGACGGTCGGGAGCAACCGCATTTTCTACAATATAATATAGGTTTGTTTTGTAGAAAGAAATCATTTCTGGAGGCAAAGTGAAAATCGCTAAACGATTGATTCGCTGATGAGCGTAAAAACCCCATTTTGTGCTATTAGGAGTATTGGGGCTATGTTTTGATGATAAATGTAATGAATTGCTAAGGACAAATTGAGCTTGGAAAGCTGAAAACAAGAGGGAAATGAAGCTTATAAACATTTTTTTCATAGGAATAAACTTTAGGTGAAAAAATCTAATTATATCAAATTTGAAAGTTTTTGTAAATATGCACTTGTATTATCTTAAAAAAGATGTACCTTTGCACCTCAATATTAGAAAATCAGAAAACCAATATTATTCGGGAAATAAACATGGCAAATCACAAATCATCATTAAAGAGAATCAGAGCCAACGAAGCAAAAAGACTACGTAACCGTTATCAGCACAAAACTACCCGTACAATGGTAAAGAAATTGCGCTTGACACACGACAAGGTAGTTGCTACTGATCTCTATAAAAAAGTTTCTTCTGCTCTTGACAAATTAGCTAAGAAGAACATTATTCACAAGAACAAGGCTTCTAACTTGAAATCTAAGTTAGCAAAGTTAGTGAATAAAATAGCTTAATATAGCTTTGAAATATTCATAAAAAAAGACCTTTCTGAAAAGTTAGGTCTTTTTTTATGCCCAAAATTTTGAAGAAAATGTTTTTAGTTTTAATTTAGAATTAAATAATAATTTAAAATAAAGACTACAAACAAAGTAAAAACACCTATGAAAAACTACGAAAATACACATCTCAATATCAAATCTTGGGCAGAAGAGGATAGACCCCGTGAAAAATTACTATTGAAAGGTAAAGCCGCTTTATCTGATGCTGAATTATTAGGCATTTTAATTGCCACGGGCATTCAAAAAATGACAGCCGTGGATATTGCCAAAGTAATCCTACAAAGTGTTCAGAATGATTTGAATCAATTAGGACGACTTTCGGTAAAAGATTTAGCCAAATTCAAAGGAATTGGCGAAGCCAAGGCAATTACCATTGTCAGTGCTTTAGAATTAGGGAGAAGAAAGAAAGAAACAGAAACAAGTACTCGTCCAAGAATCAAATGTTCTGAAGATGCTTATGAAATATTGAAGCCTCACTTATCTGATTTATCACACGAAGAATTTTGGATAATCCTTTTGAATAGAGCTAACGATGTGATTAAATGCGAAAAAGTAAGTAGCGGAGGTGTTTCAGGAACGATTGCCGACCCGAAAATGATATTCAAAATAGCATTGGAACACTTAGCAAGTGGAATTATTTTAGCTCATAATCATCCTTCTGGTAATCTAAATCCAAG
Organism: Arcicella lustrica; assembly: GCF_034930985.1. Classification (NCBI taxonomy): domain Bacteria; kingdom Pseudomonadati; phylum Bacteroidota; class Cytophagia; order Cytophagales; family Flectobacillaceae; genus Arcicella; species Arcicella lustrica. Next base: position 168,783 of record NZ_JAYGIM010000014.1, on the reverse strand, counting down.
TCAAGCAGATAGAGATCTTACCCAAAAACTAAAAGCCGCTGGCAATAGTTTAGACATTTCTGTACTAGATCATTTGATTTTCACAGACAAAAAATACTACAGTTTTGCCGACCAAGGAGTAATGTAATTATCAATTTTGAGTGGTGAATTGTGAATTTAATGTGTTGATAATTACACTTTTAAGCCTATTCCATTAAGCTTATTTTTTCCAAAACATCAGGATTTCTTTGAAGCTTTTTCGGGAAGAATTTTCATAAAAGCAAGCATTAGGGACAGTAGGAGGGCGACGAAAAATTGGAATACTTGCTCCAAAGTAAAGGTCGAGTCCACGAGGCTTGCCAATATTTAAAATACTTCCAAGGTTATCCGTTCCTAAAAAAACAGGACCAAGACGAGCGGCTAAACCAAATGAAAAAGTACTGTAATTATCTAACAGTACAAAAGGCATGGCTACTTCTGCCCATTTTGTTTCCCATCTTGGTGTTACTGCCAATAATGAAGGAGATTTTATTCCAACAGAATAATCGCTTCGTAAAGCTTGTGTCCAAACACTGTTGATGTAAATATTATTTTTATAGTGATAATCAAAGTTTACACTCAGAGCAGTAGGCAAAGTACTATTGAATAAAGTTTTTGCTTGTGCATCATTCAAATTAAGTGAATTATTTAAACGAGAAAAAGCATCATCAAAATCAGCTATTTTTTTGAAATCAGCAGAATTAAAAACTTTATTAGTAGCATTTACTTGCCAGTTTTTAACATAGTTTGGGTTGGCATATTTTAGCCCACCAATATCAATTAATGAAACTCCCAAACGATATTTATATTTATTTTTACTTGGGTCTAATTTCAAGATTCCTTTTTCTCGATAAGTAAACTTTTTGAGATTAGGGCGATACTCATAAACAAAGCCAATATCAAGTCCCCAGCCACTTCCTGCCGAATTATTTCCGAATAACCAGCTTGGTGAAAATCTTGCATTTTCATAAGAACCGTTTTGAGTGTATCCGTATTTTGCAATAATATTATTGAGTTGGAGTAATCGTTCGTCAGGATTTGCTGGGTCTTCAATGATATTATAATTAGCATTATCAACCATTAAATGAGCAGAGTATAAACCCACCAATCGTTTTATCGTTCCTCCAATTTTTACAAAATCTTCTTCTTCATCAAATAAAACTTGTCCAAATGTTAATCCTATTTCTACAAAACTATTAGTATTGAATGCAGTACCATTGAGGCTGACCAGTTTATTTTCAAGGTCTTCGTTTTTAATCCCAGTACGAATAAAATCAGCGAATTGACTTTCCATCCCCGTGAAATTAATCCCAGTTCTAATTCTTGTAGATAGTGCAAAAGCTTGTTGGTCATTGAGGTTAATCATAATAGATGGACCACGTAGGTCATCAATACTGTGCATGTGTTTTTTTCCATTACTCTGGTTAGCCGCTAAATATTCATCTTTATAAATGATATTTTTAGTTACAGGGTTTCTGTATTCGCTAGAAACTGTATTGGAAAATAACTGGAGGACAGAGTAAGGGGCATCCCAATTGGTAAAATTATTAGTCAGAAATAAATCATTCCCTATTAAATTAACATAAACTTTATACCTAGAATCTGCTACATTAGCTGGATTTGAGTAAAGTGTGTTTGTCCCTGTATAATTACTGCCAGAAATACCTAACCATTGTTGTGCTACTCCTCGAAAAGGAAATGATAAATAAATAATAAAAAGAAGTACTAATCTAAACATGGAATGGTAGTTGAAAAGCTAAGAAATTATCTCTAAAGAAATCGAAGAGATAAATTAATGGTTAAATAATTTTGCAAATATACCGCTAATACAAATTACTTCTTGACGATACAGATTTTAGCTTTAAAATATTTTGTTTCTTTGTGAAAAATCAATGAGTTCAATTTAATATTGAAATATTTACATAAATTACCATTTATGTTTTATTTAACTGTAATTTTTTGAAAAAATCTTAGAAACATCACTTATAAACGATAAATTTGTAAGGTTTTGCGTAAATGAATGATGATTTATGTCATTCATGTTAACCTAATCGCTACTATTAACCAAGTTTACTAAAATACAATCTTTACCAACATGAAAAGAATTGCGGTATTTACTTCAGGAGGTGATGCACCAGGTATGAACGCTTCAATTAGAGCGGTCGTTAGAGGAGGACTACATCATGGAGTCGAAATTTTTGGAATAATTCGTGGATACAATGGAATGATTAAAGGAGATATTATTCCACTAAATTCACAGTCAGTAAGTAATATTATTCAACGTGGTGGTACTATTTTGAAATCTGCGAGAAGTAAAGAGTTTATGACTCCAGAAGGAAGAAAAAAGGCTTATGATCAGTTGAAATCACACGGCATTGAAGGATTAGTTGCTATCGGAGGAAACGGTACTTTTACGGGAGCTGAAATTTTCTATAATGAATTTCAAATTCCAACGGTAGGTGTTCCGGGAACAATTGATAACGACCTTTATGGTACTGATTTTACAGTTGGATACGACACGGCTGTAAATACAGCTTTGGATGCTATTGATAAAATTAGAGATACAGCCGATTCTCACGATAGAATTTTCTTTATTGAAGTAATGGGTCGTGACTCAGGTTATATTGCAATTCAATCAGGTATTTCGGGTGGAGCAGAATCAATCTTGATTCCAGAAGAAAGACAAACTGTTGAAGACGTGGTAGAAACTTTAAAATCTGGCTTCAATAAAAAGAAAACTTCTTCAATTGTTATCGTAGCAGAAGGAGATGAAGAAGGCAATGCTGCTGTAATCGCTGATAGAATCAAGCAAACTATTGATGTACCTGTTGATATTCGTGTAACGAACTTAGGACATATTCAAAGAGGAGGTAGCCCAAGTGCTGCTGATAGAATCCTTGCAAGCCGTTTAGGTTTGGGTGCTTTAGAAGGACTTTTGGATGGACATAAAAATGAAATGGCTGGAATTGTAAATGATGAATTAATTTACACTCCTTTCCACGATACAATTACGAAAAAGAAGATTATCAATACTGATTTATTAAGATTAGCTGGTATTTTAAGTAAATAATATTAGTTTTTAATCGGTCTTTAAAATCCTCACAAAACAAAAAAAGCTGGAAGAGATTCCAGCTTTTTTTGTGCCTTTTACTTCTTCCTCAATTTCAAAGTCTTCTTAAAATCATCTTTTTGTAACATCAAAAAGTACTCTCCGCTTGGATACGTTGAAATATCAATTACTTCCGAATATTTTCCTTTTGTTTTAATGACTTTCTGAATCATCGTTTTTCCTACTATATCATATAGGAATAATGAAATAGGCTGATTATCATTATTAGTAAATTCCAAAGTGAACTGTCCTTCATTCGGATTAGGAAAGGCATTGAGATAGAAATTGTTCCAATAAGTATTAGGTTCATTAGCTGTTACTAGATTCACAGTTACTGATTCAGTAGTTGCTGAACAACCATTTGCTGTAATGGTTACATTGTAAACTCCTGCCTCTTTGGCTGTGAAAGTATTAGTAGTTGCCCCCGTAATAATAGCATTGTCTTTATTCCATTGATAGCCATAAGTAACATCTTGTGTTACCGATAATGTTACATCCGTATTTTGTAAAATATCCGTTGTTCCACTTTTACTGATGGTTGCTTTTACAAGTTTTATTTCATTGATAGTATGAATATTAGTAGTATCTACACATCCATTTGCATCAGTTACAACAGCAGCATAATTACCTTCTTTTGAAATACTAATGGTATTTGTTTTATCAGCTAAAAGCGTATTCCCAAGTTTCCAAGAATAAGTAAAAGGGGCTAGTCCAGCACTTACCGAAGTTGTCAAAGGTTTAATACTTCCTTCACAGAAGCTTTTATCGCCTGATATGGTAGCAATTGGTAAAATGTTTTGTGTTACTATTACAGTGTCTGCGGTGTTAACACATCCGCTATCACTTTTTAAAACAATAGCATATTTTCCTGCCTTTGCTACAGTAATACTTTTGTTAGTGCCAACAACGTTTTTACCTTCTAACCATTGAAAACTTTTTGCATTGTTACTGTTTACAGAAAGTATAGTACTGCTACCTTCGCAAAAATTGGTTGACCCAGTAATATTACCTGTTGGTAAAGGATTTTTGCTTATATGAAGATGCGCCAGCTCAATTACACACCCTTTATCACTTTCAAGTAATAATCTATAACCTCCTGATTCTTTGATAGTAATGCTTTTGTCGGTGCTAATTGTTTCGTAGTGTATGCCTAACCATTTATCCCATTTATAGTACTTGGTATTTTTACTATTAACTGTTAATGTCGTGCTTTGCCCTTCACAAAATTGTTGCTCTCCAGTTATTGTGCCACTTGGACTTGGGTTTATAACAACAGTGGTAGCCGCTAGCGTACTACTGCACCCAAACGCACTCGTTAATTCTACCTGATATTTACCTTCTTGGTTCACAAATAAATTATTTGCATTAGAGCCAATCGCTACATTATTTCTTTTCCATTGAAAGCTTACCTTATCTTTTGTTATGGCGAAAAGGGTTGTCGTTTGTCCATTACAAAGACTATTATTATTACCAGTAATTTCACCAGTAGGTAATGGATTTTCATCAACGGTAAATATTTCAGAAGTGTTTATACATCCTATATTGTTTTTCATGAGAATCGTATATTTTCCTCTTTTACTAGCAACAATAGTTTTGTTATTTGTTCCTATTATATTTTCCCCTTCAAACCATTGATAGCTTACTGTATTGTTTGTATTGGCAGTAAGAGAAGTACTACCGCCAGCACAGAAATTATTTGTTCCTGAAATACTTCCTGTGGGGATAGCCGCTATCGTTATTTCAACAGAATCTTTTGAAGTAAGTTTTGGAGAGCTTGAACTGATTTTTAACCAATACTTTCCACTCGGAATACTTGAATTTGGTATAAAAGATGAAAAGCTTTTCTGATTCACTAAAGTGAAATTATACTTTGTTTTAGTGCTAGAAGTTAAAGTAGCAGATAATACATTGTTTTCATCAAAAGAACCTTCTATGGTTGAAAGTACTTTAATACTATCTCCTAAACAGATTTCATTTTTGGCTACTTTATTGGTTAAAAGGTTTGGACGAACGGCTAAACTAAAAACAGTTTCATCACTCATACAGCCATTATCATAACAACGAGCTGAGTATGCTGTATTAACTTTTGGGTTAACTGCTAAGGTATTATTACCTGAAATTAATTTATTATTTACTTGTTCGGTAGCACTACTCCAATTCCACATTACATTACTACAGCCTTTTGCTTCTAAATTGATAGACTGCCCAGCATCAATAGTTTTGATAGTGTTATTGGTAAATTCTGGTTTTGTAATTGAACTACATGGATTCACTCGCAAAGTTCCAGCATAAGAATTTAGCCAAATTTTTTGCTGTTTATCGATTTCCATGTTGTTAGAATTAAATGTTGGAAACGAGACTACCTTTTGCCAAGTATTATTTTTGAGGGTAAATATTTCACTTTCATAATAGTATGTGTTTAAATATAGATTATTATTATCATCAAAACAGAAGTTATCATTTATTCCTGCCGAATAAGTAGAATAGGTATTTAAAGGATAGTCTGTCCAAGTTTGTCCATCGTATTTTACAATACCTTTTTCATATAGTAACCAAAGGTTTCCCTGTTTATCAAGTTTGATTTTAAGAATTACCTTTGGAATAGCACTTGTATTTTTATTATTAAAATGTGTTATTTCTTTAGTAGCAAAATTATAACGGCTTACTGCATAAGTGTTTGTAGTATATAAATATGAAAGAAACCAAATGTCTGTTTTGCTTACTTCCATCTTATTGAAATAATTTCCATTGCCGTTAAATTGATAGAAAATGTTTACAAGATTGTTGTTATCTATTTGAGCCACTTTTACACCATCGCTTATAATTCTATGATTGATGTCAAAGTGAGTAATATTCAGTAATAAACCTTGAAAATCTAACTCTCTTGATGATAACAATTTCATTGTTTTTGAGTCAAACTGTTTCATTTCGTAAACAGGATCGGGAAAGCTTCCTGAATAGTTTTTTCTTTTGCTGATTTCCATAATTACCCAAAGATTACCTAAGGTGTCCACATCAATAGCCTTGATTTCACTTCCTATCACTTTGTTGGTATTCTCAAATCCATATAATACAGCTTTTACACTATCTGAATTGATTTTCACAATTCCTTCTTCAGAAAACTTAAAAACACTATTGCCGATTGGAATAAGCTTAGAGTTCACTAATCCAAAATTTGGAGTATTATCATTGTTAATATATTTCCATGTGCTTGGTGGTAAAAAATTTCCTGTTTTAAATGATTGGGTCAAGGTTTTAATTACTCCTTTGGGAAAATCATATACTAAATCTTTTTTAGGATTGATGGTTTCAAATTTCAAATAATACTGTGTGTTAGCTTCTAAATTTTCAAGTGAAAATACATTGGATTGAATATTATATTTACTTGGGAAAATGGTTTTTTCTATGATTGGATTACTAAAGTTTTCATTTTTAGAAACGGTGACCTTTGATTCATAATTTTTACTATATTCTCTAAAATAGAATGGGATTGATAACTGGAAACCATAGAATGAACCGTAGGTACTGCTTATATCGTAAGAACGAGGAGCTAATAATACTCTTCTGGATTCAGACCAACTTCCTTTTACATTTCCATTAATAGCTCTCACCCTCCAGTAGAAATGATCATAGGATAGGGATTGCATAGATGGAGTAATTGTAAATTGATTAGAGGTATTAGTTATATTTCGATTCATCGTAAAATTTGGGTAATTGCGTCGCTGAAAATCTGCAAAGTCAATTTCATAGGAGGTAGCACCTTCAACAGGCTCAAAGGTAAAAGTCATTTCACTGTATGGATTTATATCTTTAATATCATTAAGGGGCGTTAGCAATTGGGGGGAAGTAAGGACAGTATTGGGTATTCTTATAGTAACTGTATTTGACCATTCAGAACTTCCTAATCTGTTTATTGCTTTAATTCTCAAGTAATAAGTTTTATTTCTTGATATTTTACCATAATTAATAATATTGATATCAATAGAGTCTGAAGTAATGATTTGTGAAAAATCATTCTTTTCCGAAACTTGATAAAAATACTTTTCTGCCAAAGGAATTGGGTTGAAAATATAGAAACTTCCATCAATATTATTACTACCAGTAAGTGTTATTGATGACATAGCACTAATTTTATTCAAATTGGTAGATGCATAGAGTTGCATTAAAGCTCTACATAAAGGGTGAAAGGTAAGTTCTAAGTTGTTACAATAACTCATGATTGTTCCCTTTTTTAAGTCTAAAGGGCCAGTATAACAATCTCCTTCTGCTGGATAACAATAATCTAATACTCCACCGGGCCAATTACAGTTTTGTGTATGTGGCGAACCAAAGTTATGTCCTAATTCATGTGCTATTACATGAACATTACCCCATAATGAAATATTAGATTTATCATCAGCTAAACCATCAGCACCAGAAATAGCTTTTGTTGGTAAATACATGGCATGGTCAAATGAAACATTTTTAAATACTCCGTTATTTTCTTCTTTTTTTAATATTGAAAATAAACTATATATGTTATTTACACCACGGTATGGGTCAGTAAGGCTGTCTTTTCTGATATTAATAAAGCTTACAAGCAATTGAGTATTAATTTCTGCTTCATAGATTTTTGAAACCCTTTCAATTACCTTGATGACTTCACGTTTTATTAAAGTACTATCTTTTTTAAATAACAGATAAGTATCTGAATCTATTTCAACTGCAATTCTACAAACATAAAACTCCTCAGCAGATTTTCGGGCTTGTTGTTGTTTTAGCCAAGTGGGTGCCATTTGCATGGCTTTGATAGTGCTTTCGGGTAAAACGCTTTCGTTTACACCGCAAGGAATTTGTTTTTGTTGTGCCAATAGGTTTTGACTTAGAAAGAACAACAGAAACAAGAATGTAGAGATTCTCATAGGGGGTTGATTAAGGGGTTGTGTATTTTAATATTCTACAATATTAACATTCAAGGACTTATTTACAAAATGCTTCCCTATAAACACCGCAGCCCAAGTTTTGGCTTGGGCTGGTACTACTTTACTCCTTTCTATTTTTTATTTATTGTACATACCGCAAGAGTACATCCGAATAAACCAACAGTGGGTCTGTGCCAATGCCTGCCATTCTGATTCCGTATTGCGTACCAGCTATCAATCCATTGAATAAATGTGTTTTGGCACTTGAATATTCAGGTTTCCAAACACTTTCTTCGGTTACGGGTGCTTTTGTATATTCAAATACATAAGAATTAGCACCGTCAATCTTGTTACAACTCGCTGTCAAACTACCTGAAACAGGTCCATTCTCTACCTTAAAATTGGTAGGTTTAGATAAAATACCGACTGGCACCCTGTTTTTCTGAATATCAAAGCCCGAACTTTGGGCAATGACCTCATCATTTTTACAGTTTGCCTCAACATACAATCCAAGCAACTTTAACTGAGCTTCCAATACCTTTCGGGCTTGGTTCTTCACTAAAGTTTCTTGTTTTCCACCCATCTCATTGGCAGTAAGAGCATTAATATAAGCCGTTCTTGCACTTGCAATATCTGCTAAAGAAGGTTGAGGAGAAAGAAAATTGGGGTTGTTGGTGAGACTCTCGATAATAACTTGGCTTTTGGTGTCCAAATCGTCGTCTCGAAGCTTGGCAAAGCTTATGATTACTTTTACGGTTGCCATAAACAAAACAATTTTAAGCGTTGAACATTTTATTTAGCTAATAGAAAGACTAAAACTCGGTGTTTGATAAAGTAGTACATGTTTTAGTATCCGAATATACGAAAAAATATATTTTAAAAACAAGTAATACGTATATAAATAAATGTATTTTATGGCTTGATTATTAGCTAGATAACAATCCTTGAAATGAATAAAGGAAGAACTACTTTTTTGTAGGGTAGAATGATAATTTTTCACCCTTGAAAAATTATTTTGTAAGGTAGAAAAATATATTTTCACCCTTGAAAAACTATTTTGTAGGGTAGAAAAATATATTTTCACCCTTGAAAAACTATTTTGTAGGGTAGAAAAATATATTTTCACCCTTGAAAAACTATTTTGTAGGGTAGAAAAATATATTTTCACCCTTGAAAAATTATTTTGTAGGGTAGAAAAATATATTTTCACCCTTGAAAAATTCCTGTTACTGCTAATCCCTTCCCTTAGCAACCTAAAGCAAAAATTAGGTTATGCTTTCAAAAAAGGCTTTTCTGTTGATTCAAATGTAGGAAATATAGGCTGATTTTTACTTATGGGAGTAAATTGATTTTGAGAGAATTAGTGTTTTTTTGACTTGTTGTAAAGCTATATTATTTGACAATTAGTGTTTTATGAATTGATTTAGATGGGTGATTGCTTTGTTTATTTCAATTATTTACTTTTAAGGAAAAACGTGAATATGCGTATATTTACTAGGTGGCTACAACCAAATACGATGAAACAATAAACAAATTACAAAGATGGAAGACAAAAAAAGATTTCTACTGAATTCAGCTTTACTTTATCAAAAAATCATAGAACAGACAGATAATAATTGTTTGAGAAAATTTCTAGCATTTAAAATTATTATTAATGCAATGTCATTTGAAGATGTAGTGGATGACAGGAAATTTACTGCAATTCGAGAAGTTAGAGATATTTTTCTTGCACACAAACAAAACAACCAGTTTTCAAAAGCTTTCAATTCATCTGAGCTAGTAAAAAGCAAAAATATTGACCAGTTAATTGCTTTTATGACTGGACATTTAGCAGACCAAACAAACATTAAATATTTTGAAGAATTGACAGATGCAGAAAAACTTTTGAAGATAGAAAATCTGGCTAAACAAACTTTAAAATTATTTGAAGCAAAATTTTATAATGGGTTCAGAGTTAGTAATAATTTTTTGTGCACCGGAGAAAATCAAATAAAAGAAGCCTCCTCAAATAATCTTTCAGGCTGTTTTTATCGCTATAATAGTTCAAAAGAATTAAGCATTTTGGCAAATTTCTTTATAAATAACTTATCGATTGATTTAAATTATCCTAATGCACTGCGAAATTTCAAAATTGATTATATCTTTCATGCTGTAAACATGAAGGATTGTATTTTCAAAGACATTTATAACAGATATTCTATTGACGGTCTTTATGAAGTTATAGACGAATTAGGTATTGGTAACATAACAGTATTACAAGAATTACTAACGAACCCTATATTTCAAAGTAAATACATTGAAATGAGACACATTAGAAATCAAATCGCAGGACATATGAACAGAATGGAACCATTAAATGATTTATTCAAATTAGTGGACGATTTTGACATTGGCACAGCTTATGATTTTGTTAGTAAACTTGACAAAGCTGTTTATGACACAGCATATACACATTTTGCAATTCGCCCCCATTACGATTCGTTTAGTATGAAAATAGAAAACACAGACATAATTGCTATTAGTGGACTAAAAAACAGCGATTATTAACAAGTTGACTGCTATTAAACCTAACCACTCTCAAAAAAGATGAAAGAAAATAAACGATTTGACAGATATGAATTAAATAATTCTCATTTTTACAATAATGTACGTGGTGATAAACCAGAAGGAAACAAAGTTTATCAAGGCTTTCTAAAGTGTAAACTTGTACATAATAATATGTTTTCCGTAATAGTTCCTGATTTAATCTACATTATGGATGATGAAGAAAACTTTTCTTGGTTCCAATTTTTTTCATTTTTGCCTAATCATCTGTCAAAATTTACTGCGGATGAAATTTATGGGACAATTTTTGTAGATATTGCTTGGGGACATACATTAAAGCTTACAATTTCAAATGAGGGGCATATAGGGAATTTACGTGACTCTTCAAATTTATTTAAGAGTAGTATAACAGGTCCTGAAGATTTAATGGACTATGCTACTGGAAAAGGTAAAATAATCAATAACATTCCTTACATTAGACTGTTTCATCATACAACGCCAGCAATTAAAAAATTAATTAAAGAGTCATCATGCTACAAGGGTTCTGTCTGGAATTATCAAGGAACTAAAACTCTAAAAAACATATCTTATGCTTATTTTACTAGCCTTGACGAGATTAAACAACAGCAAGATTTAGTTATGATAGCTATGGCTAGTGACGGTGAAATACCTTTAATGATTGATATCTCTAAAAAAATCATAAAAATACCTGTCTATCGAGAAGATACAACAAATAGAACCGCTACATTATGTCATTATATTGATAGTTCTATTTTATTAAGTAATCATATTTGGATGCATACTCAGGATGATGGTAGTTACGTCTACTATGAAATTTGTAGCCCTTACATATTTCGAATTGGATTACAGCCTACATCACTTTTACCTTTTGATGAGGATATTATTACTTGGAATCATGTTACAAATACAAGTGACCATATTGTACTCGGTGACTCTACAACAGAACTTGGTCTCATAGCACCTTTTGACGAAGAATATACAACTCATCTATTTAAGATTGAACCTTTTTTAGATAATAGCACAAATATTTTAAAGTTTTGGTTTGATAATATGAATAAAGATTTATATACCCATAAAAAAATAAATCGCCCAGAATTTTAATCGTATCGAACGTGAGTTTTTTGCAGTTGGGTGCTCTGTACCGACAACTTATCTATTAAGCCAAAGCCTTACCCAAAAATTAAAAAATCACAAACAAAAAATGAAACCCCTCATAAAAACTCTATTAATCATTATAATATCTATCACAAACTTTAAAAGCATTGCTCAAAAGCAAGGAGTATTTAAAGCTAAGGTGATTTATACATCCAAGGATTTAGTGATTACTCAAATTGCTAAGAATGCTTTTGAACATACTTCCTTTAAACAAACCAACGATTTTGGTTATGTTCCTTGCAACGGGCTGATTGTTAGAAACAGTAATGAAGTAATTATTTTCGATACGCCAACCAATGATAAAAGTTCAGCAATGTTAATCAAATGGATTAAAGAAAAGCTTCATTGTAAAATCAATGCTATTATTCCAACGCATTTTCATGATGATTGTCTGGGAGGATTAAAGGCATTTGATGAAAATGGTATTCCTTCGTATGCCTATTTCAAAACCATTGAATTGGCTAAAGAAAATAATTATGTTGTTCCCAAAAATAGCTTTAGTGATTCCCTTATTTTAAAAGTGGGCAATCAACATATTATCGCAAAGTTTTTTGGAGAAGGACATACCAAAGATAATGTAATAGGATATTTCCCAAGCGAAAAAATCATGTTTGGTGGTTGTTTAATTAAAGAATTAGAAGCAGGTAAAGGTTATTTAGGCGATGCAAATGTTGCAGAGTGGTCAAACACGGTTGAAAAAATTAAAAAGAAATATCCCAACGTAAAAACAGTAATTCCCGGACATGGAGAGTATGGAAATATCGCTTTGTTGGATTATACTATTAAGTTATTCAAACCCTAACAATAGCCCAAAACCTTATAAACACAATAGCCTAATATTTCGTGAATCAGGTGATAGCCTTCATAATATCCTGCTTCACTTGGAATGATTAAGCTATTAAAAGTAAAAGTTCTGGCTTTTGATTTGAAGGCTGTACTAAAAGGTGTTACTGTTAATCTAGCTTTTTCAAAACATCCTATGGAACGTCTTTGATGAAAAGCGGAGGTAAATAAAAGATATTTTGTACCTAATTGTGGATTCTTCTGGAGAATTTCAGCCGTATAAATAGCGTTTTCTCTGGTGTTTCGGGCTTTAGTTTCTAAGATTAAATCACTTTTCTTTACACCCAATTCTTCTAAAAGTTGAGCAGTTTTTAGGTTTTCGTCTGATACATCATTTCTGATAACAGTCAAATCAGTATTACCACCCGTTATTAATATCTTTTTGATTTTTCCTTGTTTATAAAGTCGTAGAGGCTGGATAAACCTATCGGCAGTTTTATCAACAAATATTTCCTGTGGCGTTCCTTCTTTATTACTAATCATTCCGCCTGTTAAGACAATCCCAACATCATAAGGCTCAGTGATACTTTCTGGCGAAGTAGGAGGAATTTCCCATAACAAAAAGCCTTCATTCACAAGAAAGTCGTTTCCAAATACAAAAACCATGATGATACCAATCTTCAAGAGTTTGTTTTTGCGTTTGATATTTTTAGTAAACACTGCCCAAACCAATATCAGAAGCGTAATGGATAAAGGCATTAATACATAAAAAAGTACTTTTGAAAGAAAGTAAAACATAAGTTAAAAAGGATATGTTGATTAAGGGAAAAAAATCGTTATTGCTCTTTAGAAAAGCATTTGAGATGAAATTATCTAAGTTTTGTTTACAAAACTACTAAATACTTTTTCTTAATGTTTTCCTAAAGTAACTTTGGCTAATATTGCATCATTTGTCAACTTAAAAATAAAAACGCTTAATTTTTAAAATATTGAAACAACAATTAAACCCAATGAAAAGATTATCTCAAATTTTACTCCTACTATTTATTACAACCTTCTCTCAGCAACTTTTAGCACAAAAGACTGAAGGTTTTTCTATCAAAGGAAAAGTAAAAGGTATTAAAGATACCACCGTTTTTTTAGCTCATTATTTTGGTTATAACCAACAAGTGATAAAAGATACTGCTAAAGTAGATTCAGAAGGAAGCTTTCATTTTAAAGGAGAAAAGACTTTACCAGAAGGGTTGTACTTGGTTTCTTTGCCAAAAGGCAAGTATTTTGATATGATTATCGGTAATCAAGAGTTTTCATTTGAAACAGATACGGTTAATTTGATTCGTAAAATGAAAATTGTTGGTTCAAAAGAAAATGAGGCATTCTTTAAATTTCAACAGGAAATGTCCGACCGTTTTGATGAAATGAAAGCTTTGGAAGCGGAGGCAAAAAAAGGAAAAACACCAGCAGTTGAAGCAAAAATCAAGAAAGTACAAGCGGCTACAAGTCAGTTTCAACAAGAATGGCTTAAAAACAATGCTACATTGTTTGCCAGAAAATTGATTAAATCTTCTCAAGAGCCAGAAATTCCTGCATATCCAAAGCCAGTACAAACAAAAGCGGATACTGCAGCGATGTATCAATATCAATTTCAATATTATAAAGCACATTTTTGGGATAATATTGATTTGAAAGACGATAGAATGATGCGCACGCCTTTCTTGCAGAAAAAGTTAGAACGTTATTTTGATGATTTAACGGTACAAACTTCCGATTCTATTTCAAAAGAAGCTGATTTTGTGTTGGCAAGAGCCACAGCGAGAGACGTAAGAAGATATGTGATTTATAAAATCTCTAGTCAGTATGAAACACCAAAAATCTTAGGAACAGATGGCGCTTTTGTACACATGGCAGAAAAATATTATATCGGCGAACCAGTATTGTGGGATACTTCTACCGTTAGAAGAATGAAAGAAAGAGTGGCTATTCTCAAACCACTTTTGATTGGTAAGCGATTTCCTGATATGTATTTGACGGATACTTTAGGTAAAGAAATCGAAATTCCAAGAATCCCAGCAGACTATACTGTGATGTTTATTTATGACCCAGAATGTAGTCATTGTCGTGAATCTGCTCCTAAATTGAAAAAGGCATATCAGAGTTTAAAAGCTAAAAATGTAAAAGTTGTGGCGGCTTCAATTGATAGAACATCTTCTAAATGGAAAGGCTTTATTAAGGAGTTTAAATTAGAAGATATTATCAACGGCATTGATGTTCATAAGAATCCACAAACTGGAAAAGAAGAGTATTATACAGACTTTAAAAATACTTTTGATGTATATGCTACTCCAGTAATTTATGTGTTGGATAAAGAAAAGAAAATCATCGCTAAACGCTTACCAATCGAGCAAGTAGAAGATTTTATTGATTTTACTCGTAAACAAAAAATGGCTAAGAATAAGTAAGAGTTAGTTGAGTGATGAGTTTAAATACTGATTAATTTCACAACAAGAGTTGTCTCGAATTTTAAAATCATAAAAAAGCGGTCAAAAGTTAATTTTGACCGCTTTTTTGTTTGATTATAGTTCCGTTAGGAACACAATATCGGTAGATATATCTTGTTTTAACTCCTTCAAGCCCCATCGGGGCTAAATATCCCGCCCCGATGAGGCTTGAAAGGGATTTTTTATCATAAATGTTTCTCCTACCGATATTTCGCCTCTCCGAGGCTATCTTGTTTTACTTTGTATATAAGTCTCTATTTTAAGAAAAATTTGGGAAGATTCATGTTTGTGATTGATGAGTAAGCAATTCCATCTTTATCTCAGCCCAATCTGTCTTTTTTACACAACTTCCCGTACAAAACTGACAAAAACCGTATATTGAAACTCTCTTGATTTTACTAGTTTTTCGCCTTCCTTGAATTTCCCAATGCTTATTGATACTATTGCTCTACTTTAGCTAGAATTTCATCTTTCCATTTATCAAGCTTATCCTTAACATCCTGCATTTTAAATGGCTTACTGATATAATCATCCATGCCAGCAAGTATTGCTTTTTCACGGTCATCCGTAAGTGCATTGGCTGTAGTGGTAATAATAATTGGTCGGATATTTTTAGGATATTGCTCAACAATAATTCTGGTAGCTTCAAAACCATCCATTTCTGGCATCATTACATCCATAAATATCAAATGGTATCGTTTCTCCTCCATTGCCTTCAATGCTTCCAAACCATTTTCAGCAATATCTGCCATGTATCCCATTTTTTCTAATACTCTTTTTAGAAGCTTTTGATTGATAGAATCATCCTCCGCTATCAGAATATTAATTGGTAAAGATGGCGCAACTTCCTCTACAGCATCTATTATTCGAGGGGCCCATTTTGTTGATTTGCTCAGAACCTCCTCTATGGCTTTCAATATTTGGCTATGTCTGGTTGGTTTATTTAAGATAGCTTCAAATAATCTTGTATTCTCTTTTAAAGACAATAAATGATGATTGCCTGATGAGCTAAATAAAATCACAGGTAAGTCTTTACGTAATTCTTTAATGATATTAGTTACTTCAATGCCATCTTTCACAGGCATTAGCATATCAATGATGACCAAATCATAATCTTCCTTTTCAATAGATGTCAATGCGTCCTCGAAATACTCAAACGTTGTGGCATTCATTCCCCAGATACTGCATTGTGCTTTAAGTATCTTTAGGTTGGTTTTATTATCATCAAGAATTAATACTTTTTTATTTTTAATCGAAACTTTTTCTGTATTGATATTGATGGTATTATACTTTTTGACACTTTTATGGGCTCTTGCTTTGATATGAAAAATAAATGAAGAACCTTTTCCTACTTCACTTTCAACTCGAATGCTTCCGCCCATCAAGGTAATTAAACGTTGGCTGATGGCTAAACCCAAGCCTGTTCCGCCATATTTACGAGTAGTAGAGGAATCAACCTGAGAGAAACTTTCGAACAGCCTATAATACTTCTCTTTAGGAATACCAATTCCAGTATCTTTTACGGTAAATTCTAATTTATAGAAATCGTCGTCTTCTAGTCCTAAATTTTTAACGTTTACTTGTATTTCGCCTTTTTCGGTAAACTTTATGCCATTACTTACCAGATTAATCATGATTTGTCTGAGTCGGGTAATATCGCCTTCTATTTCCAATGGCACGGTTGGTTCGATGAAATAGAGTAAATCAAGTCCTTTATTGTTGGCATTGACAGACAGTAAATCATAGGTTTCTTCAATGACGTTGTTAATATATAAAGGTTTGTTTTCTAACTCTATTTTGCCAGATTCAATTTTAGAAAAATCAAGAATATCATTAATAATAGTAATAAGGGCTTCGCCACTGATACGAATCGTTTCTACATAATCAATTTGTTCTTCGCTGAGTTCGGTATTAGTCAGTAAACTTGCCATACCAATTACGCCGTTCATAGGTGTCCGAATTTCATGACTCATATTGGCAAGAAAATCAGACTTCGCTTTATTTTGGTCATCAGCAATTCTTCTTTTTTCTGCTAATTCTGTATTCAGTTCATACAATTGTTCATTTGCCAAATGCTGAAAAGTAACATCTGTAAATACCCATAAACGTCCTTTAATATTCTCAGAAATCGTTGGCACACAGGAAACACTCAACACCGAAGTAATAGGATTTCCAAAAATCCATTTCCAATGATGAATCTTTTGCCCCGGAGTTTTAAACAGCCTTATTCCTTCCTGAATAATTTCTTCTTTGTTGGCAGCAGTATTCCTTAATTGCTGCATCGCTTCAGCAATGGCAACAGGATGATTTCTTTCTTTAGGAATATCCAGAATCTCAGCCGCTTGGCTATTCACCCAGCCACTTTTCCCCATATCATCTACGAATACAATTCCTTGCGGAATCGTTTCAAGAATAGCATTGAAACGAGTAGTGAGTTCTTCAATTAAAAAGTAATTTTGAATAATAAAGGCAGTCTCTTTTAGTCCGACTAAAGCGTAGTCTAAAAATTTCAATAATTCATCAGACTTGAGTTCTTCATCAATCAATAATACCACAGCACCCACAAAACCAGATTCATTCAAGGGAATAAACACAACTTCCTCTCCCTCTTCTTTCGGGAAGGCATTATCTGTATCAAAAACAATTTGGTTTTTTTCTAAAAGTGTTAATACCAATGTTGCATTATTAAACCTATTTAGAAAATGTTCGGAAGTATTAGCGTGTTTTCTAACGGTAAGTTTATCTTCCATTCGTACAAAAGCGGCGGCTTTTGCATGAGCATGTTTTTTGATAAGATTTGTAGCCCGAGTATAAATGACTTCGAAGTCTTTTTCTTTTTTAATAGGATAAAGACCTATTAAAAAATTGACAGCCTCGTATGTCCAGTCAATATTTTTTTGCTTATCCAAAATGATTAAATAAAGTTTTTTACTGAATTGATAATCTCATCTGGGGCACTCATGTGGGGGAAATGGCCATAAGCATTTACTACTTCAAGCTTACTTTTAGCAATCTGTTTATTAAGATATTCTGCTACGTCTAAAGGCACAGCAATATCTTCTTTCGCCTGAATAAGTAAAGTGGGCTTATCCAATTTTGGTAATTCGCTTCGATAGTCGGATTGAAAAATAACTCTTGCTACCGACTGTGCAATATCAGGTCTGATAGCATTTAAGCTAGCAGCAAAGTTCTCTGCTAAATGTGGATTTTCTGGATTTGCCATCGCAGCCGCTGAAAAACCACTTACCCATGCGAAATAATTATTCGCCATGGTATCAAATAGAGCATCTAAATCTTGTTGCTCAAAACCTCCGACATAATCAACATCATTCAAATATCTCGGAGAAGCACCAACTAATATCAATTTAGAAAAAAAATCTGGTTTTTTTATGGCTGTCAATAAACTAATCATCCCACTAACCGAATGCCCAACCATGATAGCATTTTTTACATCATAGTCAGTACAAATATCAATCAGGTCATCAACATAAGCTTCAAGGCTATCGTATTTGTTAGGACTGAAAGCTTCAGGGTCTGAACTACCACCACCAACATTGTCAAAAAGAATTACTCTATAATCAGCCAGAAAAGCTACTGATACTTTAGACCAAGCATTTTGGTCAGTACCAAATCCATGAGCGAATATAATCGTTGGACCATCTAGTTTACCAACTAGTTTTACATTGTTTTTTTTAGCGGAATTCATCATTAATAAAGTACGGATAATTAGGTTTTAGGAA
The DNA here is from genome assembly GCF_034930985.1 of Arcicella lustrica. NCBI lineage: Bacteria > Pseudomonadati > Bacteroidota > Cytophagia > Cytophagales > Flectobacillaceae > Arcicella > Arcicella lustrica. Next base: position 150,014 of record NZ_JAYGIM010000014.1, on the reverse strand, counting down.
ATGGAGATTTTATTAAAAATACGATAAACGGTTGTTTAAAAAGGCGGGGAAAAATTATATATGTTTGTTGTGACAAACAACTATTTACAAAAATAGTTATGATACGCAAATAATAATCTAATTTTCAATATTTAAACATTATTTTTAGAAATAATAGATTAAACACTGGTTTAAATACTCCTTTAATCAAAACTGTAGAGAGCATTTTACTAAATCTTTAAACAAAAAAGAATATGATTGAAATTACAAGTATAGCACAAAAGGAAATTATTAAAGGGTTCAAAGCAAGGTTTATCCATACTGATAACCTAACCTTAGGTTACTGGGATGTTGAAGAAGGCGCTGTATTACCCTTGCACTCGCATTTCCATGAACAAGTAACAAAAGTTTTAGAAGGAAAATTTGAATTGACCGTTGATGATGAAACCAAAGTATATGAAGCAGGTTATGTAGCAGTAATTCCTTCCCATGTAATTCATGGTGGTAAAGCACTTACTCCTTGTAAATTATTTGATATTTTTAGTCCTGTCAGAGAAGATTATAAGTTGTAGATATTGAGCAATATACTCATCTTTCTTTTAGGTCGTAGGTGAATAAGTGAATGAACCTACGACCAATTTAGCCAAATAAAACCCTCAAGAACATGAAAAGTTTTATTACATTATTCATTTTAACATTACTCAACATCAATTCGATTGAGCAAAAGAGATTTGAAGAAGTACAAAAAATATCAATTCAAGAAGCTGAATTAATTTTGGGACAACAAGCTAGTTTGAAAGAGCAAACTTCTGGCATTAAAAATGAAGTTAATTTCTTTAAAAGTACTTTTGTAGCCAATGAAATTGATGCACAAACCAATAAACTTGGCCACTTATATTACACATACGAGACATATAAAAATGCTAAAGAAGCCAACAAACTTATACAAAGTTTTATGCAATCCAATCAAAATCATCATGGTTTTGAACGCTTGAAAGATTTCGGAGATGAAGCTTTTATCATAACAGACCAAACGAATTTCATTACTTTTATCTCTACCAAAGCAAATAAAATGATTAGACTGAAAGTCAACAAAGTGACCTCTAAAACATCAATGCTTGCTTTAAAAAGAATAGCCAATAAGTTGATGAATACTGTTTGATGAATAAGTTTAGTCTGATTGTAGTAGATTATTATACGACAAAATGATAAAGAGCATTTCACTTGTATTATTTGCATATACTTGAAACCAAAAATAAGTCAATTAAAATAAGCCATAAATTTGCAGTAAGCTATAAAATTTTCTAAATTTAGCTTATTAGATAATTCTCCCTTTCTTTTATCTCCTTTACTTTAGAACTTTCTTGATGCTTACTATTATCAGTGCTTTAATTGGTTAAAAACAATAGAATTTTCATTAAACCTTAAATACTGCTAACATGGAAAAATTAAGTGCCGCAACCAATGCTTTGAACTGGTTCGAAATTCCCATTACTGATGTGGAAAGAGCAAAAAAGTTTTACGAGACGATTTTCGATATTGAGATGATGCACATCGAAATGATGGGAATGCAAATGGTGATGTTTCCTTCCGAAAGTCCAAAGTCAAGTGGGGCATTGGTACAAAGTCCTTATCATACTCCAAGTACAACAGGAACTATTATTTACTTGAATGCCAATCCAGATTTACAATTGGTATTAGATAAAATAGAAAGTGCTGGTGGTAAAATTACAATGCCCAAAACCAATATCGACGCTGAAACAGGTAACATGGCATTTTTTATAGATACAGAAGGCAATTTGCTTGGATTACATTCTGGACAGTAATTTATTAGATTAAGATTTCGCTCTTCTGCTCAATGATAAGTAGAAGAGCGAAATATGTTTTTTTACAACTCAAATCTCTTCCCTTGTTCGGGAAAAATAAGATTTAATCCTAAAGTATTTTGTTCGATTAATTGTTTTTTGATTTTTACTTCATTCACTGCTGGTGGTTTTAAATGCGTAATGATGACTTTAAAGCCTTTTAATGCTTCTTTTCCTGTCAACTCACTTAATTTATTCATTTCTTTCATCAACCAATTTGGAGTAAGATGTCCGAATAAAAACTTATCAGCTTGTTCGTTTGGAAATGATACTTCAATAAAAATGCCTTTCAATTGTTTTTGCTGAATAATTGGCGCAATTTCTTTCCAAAGTAAAGCCAATTTATCACTTTTCTCTACTTCATCTGGACCAGTATCGCCCAAATACAAAGCGTAATTGTTTTGGTTTTTAATTAAGAAAGCAGTGCTTTGATAAGGATTCACGTGACTTAGTGCCAAAGCTTTCACCGTCATAGGAGTATTCGTGATAGCGCTTTCTTCTCCAGTCTTTAACGTTTGAAAATGGTATTTTTTTAGTGGAAAGCCTTTGCCTTCATCACCAAAATTAGCCCAAGTTTCATCGTTGAAGTAATGATTTTGCATCATTTCCATACATTTTTGTGTAGCATAAACTGTTTTGGAAGAATCACCAGGAGAATTAATGATTAAACCTGAAACATGGTCGAGATGAGCGTGTGAAATGAAATAACCTTTGATGTATTTTCTAAGTACTTCACTAACAGAAACGTTGAATACTTTATTTTGTACAGCTTTTTCTATGCCTGCATAAACAGTTCCAGCATCTAAACATACATAATCGTTTGTTGAAATAGGAGCGAGGAGGTAGGCGGAAAGGTTCTTTTCATCAGTTCCACCTTTTACGCCCAAAGGTACAACTTGAAAGGTAGCAGGCTGCTTTTGTTGTGCAAAAAGCTTTGCGGAAAATAATAGAAAGCAAATTAAAAGACGATAATACATATTTGAAAATTGGTTTGCTGAATAATTGAAGAGATTTAAACATAAAAATACCTCCTTCTTTTCAGAAAGAGGTATTTTATGGATTAAGATTTTAAAAACTAAAGTATTTTATAAATATCGACGGCATCAATTTTATCCTTTAACTCTTTAATATTGATACTTGATTTAATGGCTGAATCTTTCTTTTTCTTTTTAGCACCTAATTCTTTAATCAAATCATCATAAACCATTTGAGCTGAACGTTCACCTACGGCTTCAATAATATTATTACTTTTAGCAACATTGATTGACTGCTTCACTAAATCAAAGTAACGGTTTTCTAAATCAAAATATTGGTCATGAATACCAATAAAACGATTGCACAAATTTTGTAAATAATCTAAATTGTTGTTGACATGACGAATATCTAACTCAGTTTGTAACATATCTGTCAAATTCGTTTTACCATCTTTTTGCGTGTATTTACTTTCAATATCGCTAATTCTTTTCTTTACATAATCCGTAGAAAACTCATTCACCATATAATTGAAGTAATCATCTAAAGATTCCTCATTTCTAATATCTCTTGGATTGTACCCAATTTTTTGAACATCTTTTTTGAATTTTTCAAGTAAATCTAATTGTAATGCTTCTAACAAAGTAACAGTTTGTGAACTCGCATTTGCATTGGTTAAATTGGCTTTATCTAAAGCATTATAGAAGCCTGTGTAGCGTTGAAGCTCTTTTTCAAATTCACGAATTTTATCAAAATTCACTTTTTTGTCTTGTACTCCAGCCGCATAAGCCACATTTACTGCTGCTGTAGAAAGATTGACAGCCTGTGAAGCATAAGGAATTAAGCCTACGATTGGGCTATCTTTCAAACTTTTTAGTACCGTCATGAAACGTTCATTTTTCTCCTTTTTGCTGAAAATGGCTTTGTTTTGAGCCGTTTTCATAATTACTTCTTCAAAAGAAAAACCTAATGGACCTTTTTCTACAGAACTCAATTTCTTGATATAACCTTGATAGTCTTGATTGATTACCTGAGATTTTAAATCAATAATATCGTCACTCAAAATTTTATAAACCTCAGCACTTTTTACCAAGTTTGTTCTAATTTTTTCCCATTTAGTTTTGTCGCTTATTGATTGATTTTTTGAAATATCAGTTAAAGAACGACTTTGCATTTCCAAACGACTTTTCAAATTTTCATTTTCACTTTGTAGTTTACCAAGCGAGCCTTGAATATTAATGAATACTGAATCAGAAAATACTTGGGAGAATCCTGCATAAGTACAAAACAGATAGCCGATAGCAGTAAATAAGATTGTTTTTTTCATGAAATAATACAAAATGTTATTTTTAATTAAACGCTTAGGTCTTGTGAAATATTGGTTAAAGTTTTCACTTATTTCTCAAAAATCTATTTGGTTCTGTAATAATTTTTGAAAAGCGAATAAGGTTAATAGCTATTTTAGTGAAAACTTGGGTATTTACAATTTATTTATTTTTCATAAAAGGGCTTTTAATGAAAGATAGTAGCTATTTGTGCTAAATAACCGGAAATGTTTTTTTTATTTTCTAAAAAAAATGCAAGAAACACTTGCGAATAAAAAAGATTGACGTACCTTTGTGGAAAATTAGTACAAAAAACATCCGCACGTCTCTGTGTACGTTTCGTTGGATACGAAACTATTCTTCTCAGGAACTTTTTACAGTTCTAAGTCGGTCTCCCAGAGCTTTAACGGATGTTCAGGCATCATTAAAGCAATTATTTCAAATCAATTACAAATTTAGTCTCAGGAACGAGTGGAGCATCAGGTCGATGCCCTCAATCTTCTTCATGTCGTTTGGTAGGCTATACAAACAAAGGCAACGAAATCATTGAAAGCAACTTATATTAAGAAATCGGTTTTCCAAAGCTATTTCTTCATGTTTGTTTGCGTCTTTGAAATCGTTTTAGAAAAATCATGAGTGAAATCACAAGATTAAGATTCGATGAACTTTCCGTGTCGGAAGACATCAAAAATGCAGTAAAGGACATGGGGTTCGAAACTGCTTCACCAATCCAATCAGAAGCAATTCCTTATTTATTAGAAGGTCGTGACGTAATCGGACAAGCGCAAACTGGTACAGGTAAAACTGCAGCATTTGGTATTCCGATGATTGACAAAGTTATCGCTTTCGATAAATATGTACAAGGTTTAGTACTTTGCCCAACACGTGAGTTGGCTGTACAAGTAACTGAAGAAATTAAAAAATTATCAAAATACAAAAAAGGCGTTTGGGTAACTACTGTATTCGGTGGTGATTCAATCGAACGTCAAATTAAGTCTTTAAAAGCAGGTGCAAACATCGTTGTTGGTACGCCAGGACGTGTTATCGATTTAATCGAAAGACGTGCTTTGAAACTTGAAAATGTTAAAATGGCTGTTCTTGACGAAGCAGATGAAATGCTAGACATGGGCTTCCGTGAAGATATCGAAAGTATCTTACAAGAAACTAACGAAGACCGTCAAACAGTTTTCTTCTCAGCAACGATGTCTAAGCCTATCATGGCATTAACGACTCGTTATCAGAATAATCCTAAATTAGTGAAAGTAGTGAAAAACGAAATTACTAATGCAAACATCGAACAATTATACTTTGATGTAAAAGGAAAAGCGAAATTAGAAGTAATGACTCGTTTGATGGATTTACATACTGTTAAATTAGCTTTAGTATTCTGTAACCAGAAGAAAAAAGTTGACGAAGTAGTAGAAGAATTAGTATTACGTGGTTATGCAGCTGAAGGTCTTCATGGAGATTTACGTCAAGCACAACGTACTAACGTAATGGCTAAATTCCGTTCAGGTGTTGTAAATATTTTAGTAGCTACTGACGTTGCGGCTCGTGGTATTGATGTAAGTGATGTTGATGCAGTATTCAACTACGATATTCCATTAGATGAAGAATACTATGTACACCGTATCGGTAGAACTGGACGTGCTGGTAAATCTGGTAAAGCATTTACTTTAGTAGTAGGTTCAGAACGTAACCGTTTACGTGACATCATGAATTACACTAAAGTTAAAATTGACAAAGGTGTTATTCCATCGTTCTCGGATGTAGTAGGAGTTAAAAAAGGTATGTTTATTGAACGCCTTCAAAATACTATCCAAGCAGGTGATTTAGAATTGTTCGGTGATGTTTATGCTTCATTAGAACATTCAGGATTTACTGCTGAGCAAATTATTGCTGCTTTAGTAAAAATGAATATGGGTGTTGCTAAAAACGAATTCGCTGACGAAAACTTAGACGGAGAAGCAGAACGCAATGCACGTAGAAATGATCGTGGAAACGACCGTTTTGGAAGTAGAGATGCTGGTCGTGGTGGAAATCGTGAATCAGGAAATCGTTTTGGAAACAGAGAAGGTGGTAGCCGTTTTGACCGTGGTAACTCACGTGATGACCGTTCTTCTGGCGGTCGTTCAAACGACCGTCAACGTTCTTTTGAAGATCGTGGCCCTCGTACAGACAAAGCTGGTAAACCATACCGTCAGGATGCTAACATGGTAAGAATGTTTGTAAACATTGGTTTTGATGAAAAGATTTCTCCTGCTAATATCGTAGGAGCTTTCGCTGGAGAGTCAGGAATTCCTGGAAACACTTTAGGTCAAATCAATATTTTCGATAAATATTCATTTGTTGACGTTCCGAAAGAATACGCAACTACTGTATTGAACCGTATGGAAGGTGCTTCTATTAAAGGGAAAAGAGTAAATGTTGAGATTGCTAAACCAAGCAATTAATCTCAATAAAATAATAAATAGAAAAGCCACTGTGAGAAATTGCAGTGGCTTTTCTATTTATTGGACTTTGCCTTTTTGGAAAGTAAAAAAGACAGAGAAAGTACTCAGAATATTAAACAATACTATTTATTTAATGCTTATGATGAACAATGAATACGTATAACTACTTGACCACCCCAAGTTAGGCTATGAAATAATATTTGGCTATAAGTAATAATAACCATATAATGAACGGTTGTTTTAGTGGTTTTCTGGATAAATCTTCTGCAAGATTGTTTTTTACTAAAGATAATTATTGAAGGGAATTACTGGAATATGCGAAATAGTAGTATTTATTTTTCTTTTTGTTGTATTTATTTTATTTTTATGCCTATATGTTTAAAAAACTGTTGCTTTAACAACAGTTAATACATATTTTCACATACTGGTTTTGTTAACCATTTGTTAATAATCAGTAACGTATAAGTAATAACCATCAACAAATTAACCCCTTTATTGCATGAAGAAGAGACTTCTACTTACCATGCTGTTGGTCTTCAGTGTGAGCATACTTTTTGCTCAGAGTAAGATTACAGGAAAAGTTACAACGTCTGAGAATGGCTCCGAGCTACCAGGAGTAAGCGTATCTGTTAAGGGTTCAACTCGTGGAACCACTACAAATGCGAATGGCGTGTTCACAATCAGCGCTTCACCAAGTGAAACATTGGTTTTTACTTTCGTAGGCTTTAAAGCTACTTCAGTAAAAGTAGGTAACTTAAGCACAATCAACGTTCAATTAGATCAAGACATTTCTGAATTGAATGAAGTTGTTGTTGTAGGTTATGGTACTCAAAGTAAAAAAGTGATTACTGGTGCTGTAACTTCAGTTTCTGGAAAAGACATTGCGTCTCAACCAGTTCAATCATTTGACCAAGGTTTACAAGGTCGTGTGTCAGGGGTGAATATTACTACTCCAAACGGTGTATTGAATAATGCTCCTATTATTCGTGTGCGTGGTACATCTTCAATCAACCAAAGCTCATCTCCTTTAATTGTTATTGATGGAATGCCAATCAACTCAGGTGATGTATCTTCAGGTGGTTATACTGTTAATAACCCACTTGGTGATATTAACCCATCTGATATTGAGTCAGTTGAGATTTTGAAAGATGCTTCTGCTACTGCTATTTATGGTTCAAGAGCTGCTGCTGGTGTAATGTTGATTACAACTAAAAAAGGTAAAGAAGGTAGAGCTAAATTAACTTATGATACTTGGGTGGGTTCTACTCAGGCTTTCAGAAAGTTCAAAATGTTAGATGCTCAGCAATTCATGGACATTAAAAATGAGGCTTCAAGAAATGCAGGTTTAGCCGATCAATTTTTCCCTTCTTACAATGCTGATGGTAGTTTAGTAAATACTAACTGGTATGACTATGTTTATCAAACAGGTATTTCGCAAAGCCATAACTTAAGCTTGAATGGTGGTAATAAAGATACTAAATACTCATTCTCAGTAGGTTACACAGATCAAGATGGTATGATTAAGAAAAATACATTTAGTCGTATGACAGGACGTATGAACGTTTCTCATAGATTAAATGATTTTATCACAATCGGTTCGAACATTACTTATGCAAACAGCTTTAACCAATCGCCTAACACTGGTACAACTGGTGCTTTCTCAACAGGTGGTTTAGGTCGTTTGCCATTAGTTTTAGCTCCAAACATTGCTCCTTACAATGCTGATGGTTCATATAACATCAACAAAGCAGGTAATAACATGGGCTTAGGTAAAAACTTAGTAGGTCCTGGTGGATATTATAACCCACTTCCAGATTTAGATTTAAGTAAGTTTACTTCTGAAAATGCTCACTTAATTGCGAATGTTTTTGCGGATGTTAAATTATACAAAGGCTTAGTATTCAGAACTTCTTATGGTATGGATAATACGCAAGTTGAAGATATCAGCTTTAGTAACCCAGTTCATGGTGAAGGTGGTGGTAGTAATGGTATTGCTACTAATGCTTATACAAACATCAAACAATGGAACTTCCAAAACTACTTGACTTACGATTTCAATGTAGCGAAAAATAATGTTACAGTTGTTGTAGGTACTGAAGCGCAGAAATTTACAATCAACCGTTGGGGTGCTTCAAGAAACAACGTATCAGATCCATTCTTTACTAGTTTCCAAGGTAGTTTTGTAAATAATACTGTAGGTAGTAACTACCAAACTCAAAATGGTTTACTTTCATATTTTGGACGTTTGAACTACGATTTCGACAAGAAATATATTGCTTCTTTCACACTACGTCGTGATGGATACTCAGCTTATGCTGTAGGTAATAAATGGGGTAACTTCCCAGGTGCATCTTTAGGATGGCGTTTATCTGAAGAAGAATTCTGGAAAGGATCTTCATTAGCGAATACTGTAAACGAATTGAAATTACGTACTAGCTGGGGCCGTGTTGGTAATACTGGTGTAAGTGATTTCGCTTCTTTAAGTTTATTTGGTTCTGGTTTATATGGTTCTACTCCAACATGGGTATTTGCGCAAGCAGGAAATCCAAACTTGAGATGGGAACAAAGTACTAAGTTGGACATCGGTTTGAGCTATGGTTTATTCAACGACAGAATTTCTGGGGAAATCAACTATTACAAAAACGATATTTCTGACTTAGTTTTGGCTGAACCACAAGCTCCTTCACGTGGTGTACCTAACAACTCAATCAATACTAACGTTGGGTCAATGATTAACAAAGGTTGGGAATTTACTTTAAATGCTTTAGTATTAGAAAAGAAAGGCTTTACTTGGAATGCTAACTTTAACATCTCAGCTAACTCTAATGAAGTACTTGCTTTGGCAAATAACAATGCTGATATCATTGCTCAAACTGGTGGTTTAGAAAGTTCAAACATCGTTCGTGTTGGTTATCCAGTAGGTAGTATTTTCGTAGTAGAAACAAGAGGTGTGAATCCTGTAAACGGACAACGTATTTTTGTAAATGCTGCTGGTAAAGAAGTACAATATTCTCATCCAGGAAAATGGACTTATGTTGATGGTAGTGGTACTGCTCCTGCTATTACTGGTTCTGACCGTAAAGTTTGGGGAACAGCTTTCCCAACTTTCTTTGGAGGTTTAGACAATACTTTCAAATACAAATCATTTGATTTAGGAGTTTTCTTACAATTCTCAGGTGGTAACTATATTTACAATGGTACAAAAGCGGGTCTTCGTGACCAACGTGCTTGGAACAACCACACAGAGATCTTGACTCGTTGGCAAAAAGAAGGTGATATTACTAATGTACCACGTTTAGTATTTGGTGATAACATCTCTAATGGTTCATCTACTCCAATTTCTGAAAACGTAGAAAAAGGTGATTTTATCCGTATGCGTAATATCTCAATGGGATATACTTTCAAGAAAGGTTTATTAGAAAAAGCTAAAATTTCAAGTGCTAGATTATACGCTCAAGTACAAAATGCTTTCATTATTACTGGATATTCTGGTGCTGACCCTGAAATTTCAACAAACCGTAACTCGAACATTGCTCCTGGTGTTGACCGTAACTCTACACCTCAAGCTCGTACTTACACAGTTGGTCTATCAGTTAGTTTCTAATTTTAAAATTGATTTTAAGATGAAAAAAAATATAAATATTACTTTTAAAAACGCAGGGAAAACCATCAAAGTATCGATGGCTTCTATCATGATGCTAACAGCTGTGTTAGCTTGTGATGAAAAAAGTTTGCTTGAACCAACTCCGATTACATCTTTATCTGATTTACAAGCATTCTCAACTCCTGACCGTGTATTGGCTCAAGTGAATGGTTTGTATTCAAGTACAAAATCTGGGCAACTTTATGGTGGTCGTTATTATATCTATAACGATGTACGTGGAGAAGAGTTTTTGAACGTAACATCAAATGGTGTTACTGCTTTACAAACTTGGAACCATACTAACAACTCTTCATCAAATGAGCCAACAAACATGTGGAATGCTGCATATTTAGCAGTTAACCGTGCTAACTTGTTTGCTGAAGGTTTAGATAAAAACGCTGGTGTTATTGATGCTACTTTGGCAACACAATACAAGGCTGAAGCTAGATTTTTAAGAGCTTTGATTTACTATTCTTTGGTAAATACTTATGCTCAACCATATACTAAAGATGCTGGTGCAAGCTTAGGTGTACCTTTGCGTTTGACTGGCGAAGTTGGTAGTGGTAATAATAATTTGAAAAGAAGTACGGTTGCTGAAGTATATACTCAAATCATTTCTGATTTAACTTATGCTGAGCAAAATCTTCCTGCTACTTATGCGTCGGCTGCTTTGAACACTACTCGTGCTCATAAAAACAGTGCGATTGCCATGAAAGTACGTGCTTATTTAACAATGGGTAAATGGGCAGATGTCGTTACTGAAGCTAATAAAATTGTATCAGCTACTGCTCCATTTAAAGCAGGTACTGGTGTAGCGAATGCTTTACAAGCATCAGTTGCTTCGGTTTTTGCAGCACCATATACAACGGTTGAATCTATTTTCTCATTTCCAATGGGTGATAACGACTTACCGGGTACTCAAAATGGTTTAGCTAGTTATTATTTACCATTAATTGGTATTGGTGACTTCTCATTAAACCCTGCTGGTATTTTAGGAAATGCAGCTTTTAGTGCTACTGATGCTAGACGTACCAATTTTGTGAAAAATGATTTTGCAAGTGATGCTGGTCGTTTCCGTCTAACTAAATATCCAACGGGTCCTGTTCATAAAGATTTTGTTCCAGTATTACGTTATGCAGAAGTATTGCTTAACCTTGCTGAAGCAAAAGCTAGATTAGCAGGTGCAAGTGTTGATGCTTCGGCATTAGCTTTATTGAATGCTGTTAGAGGCCGTTCAACTACTGCTTATACTGCTGCTGATTTTGCTACAGGAACTGATTTAGTAAACGCAATTTTGACAGAAAGAAGAATTGAATTCTTAGGTGAAGGTTTCCGTTCAATTGATTTGCAACGTAACAATTTACCACTTCCTGCTAAAGCGAATATTGCTGCAATTCCGGTAACATCGCCAGCTTATATTTGGCCAATTCCTCAATCGGAAATTAACGTAAACAAAGATTGTGCTTCAAACCCATAATCTGGTTTAATAATTAATATAAAAATGCCCAGTTGAAATCATTCAGCTGGGCATTTTTGTGATATTACGATTCTTAAAATTGCTCTATTCGTTAAAGAAATCATTATTGATTCGCTAATTCTAGTTTTGCAAAAAAATCTTCAAACATTAAGTAAGTATCTAAATGATTGTAAACTCTTATGTTTCTGCCTTTATGATTATACTCGTAAGCTCCCTGTTTATTGATTTTTGGCGCTAATTTAATTACATACTTACTCGATGATGGATCAGCTTCAAAGGATGATTGAAGTGCTGTTAATAATACCAAAGGACTATCGCCCAATACATAAGTTTCGCCAATATTGTAATATGGTTGGATTCTCTTCATTAAATTCTCTAAAATCGTGACCAAATAATTTCCAGTTTTTCCTTTTGATTTTACTTTGCTCAGTAACTGATTATATGAAATCAAACATTGACGATAAGCATTTCTGGGTACTTGCCAGATAGAAATATTTGATTTATTGAAAATAACTGCACCTGCCGAAATATCTATTTTAAGGTTATATTCAGGGTCAGAAAAATTTGGAGGAGGTAACGCTAAATCGTTATATTCTGGACCGCCAATCCATACTAATGTTAATTTATTCGCAATTTGTGGATTCGTTAAAACTGCTGAAGCAATCTCTGTTAAACCTGCTCCGCAAAGTACATATAAAGGCAATTTTGTATCCGTCCTTAAAGCTTCTTTGATAATAAAATTCACTGCTTCATCTTTTACAGGCGTACTATCATTCAGCATGGCAGTATTTGAACCCGCAAAAACTGGAATATTGTTTTTAACAGCCATTACTTGTAATAATTCTTTTGCTTTATTTGCCGCATTTTCTGCTTGTGTTTTAGAAGGGTCGAAACCATCTCCTACACTTAAATGCGAACCAATAATTCCTCTTATTTCTACAGAAGGAGAGAGTAAAAGATGTGCTAATTGAAATAAACCATCAGGGTCGCCACTGAAATCATTATCAACAATTACACGCATTCGGGGAATTACTGCATTGTTATTCGTAATATTCTGTGAGAATAGCGTGGCAGGGACTATTAATAGAAGCATTAATAGTAAAAGATTGTGTTTTTTAAGCATTGTTTTTCATGGTTTAACAGATTGATTAGAAAGTCAAATTTACATTGCTTTTTCTAACTAAATTAAATCCATGAAAAGGTTTTCTTTTTTCTTGTCCTTTGTGCTGTTTAAATGGCTGTAGAGGTAAGTCTAAGGAGGGCGAAATACTATGTTTTGCTAATTGCTTAAATATTTATTAGGGACATTCGTAGGAAAATATTCAGTCCCATATTCTGCTTTTAACAACAAAGAGACTACTTTATAAATTTGTTGTTCTGTTCTTTGAAATTGTCTAAGTAATCCCATCATGGCATAACTTATTGGATTTACAGAAGCAATAAATGTTTCCCATTCATAACCTTTTCCCCATATAAGTCCCTGTACTGTTAATGATAAGTCTGCATTTTGTGAAACAAGATATTCCATTACGTCGAAGCAAGCATTTGCATGTTGATTAACAGTATGGAAAATTGGGCTTTGCCCTCCAAATCCGAAGTTGTCAAATCCTGCTTTGTTATTGATGTCTATTCCATGATTTACAAGAATTTTAGCACATGACAAATGATTATATTCTGCACAAATATGTAAAAGGGATGCTTCATACAGAGGAGTAAAAGTGCAGTCTAATGAATATTTTTTGTGTAATAATGTTTTGTCCTTAGTCAGAAGTTGGTCAAGTGTTTTTGGATCATCAAGTAAAACTGCCAATAATACTTTGTCGTCAAATTTTAAACCATAATCTACAAAAACTTTGATACAGTCTTTGAATTTAGGACTTCTCAAATACATGTTTATCATTTCATAAACAAGAGGTTTGTCTTTGTGTATTTGGTTTGGGTCAATACCATTTTCAAAACATTCCTTAATTCCTTCAACTGAGTGAATTTCAAAGTCTCCAATAATTTTTTGTAAATAGTCCATTTGAAATTATTAATAAAATAATGTTCGACTTTATTGGTAAGTACTTCACTTGCAGACTGAGTCTGCATTTTATTTATTGTTCCGTAAAAATTTGGAATAGAAAAACCAATCCTTATTTGAATTACTTTACAATCACCTAATTATCATTAATTAGCAAATCAAAAGAACTGACTATTTTTGTAATCACTATTTCCTATATTTTAATCAACCAAAAAGACTTTTTTGATAGCGTGATGCACTTTTCCCATTTGAGTTTTACGTGAAGGAATAAGCATTAAGAGAAAATTTTCAATGGTGAAAACATATTTTTCTACCCTACAAAATACTTTTTCAAAGGTTAAAAAGTTTATTTCTACCCTACAAAATACTTTTTCAAGGGTTAAAAAGTTTATTTCTACCCTACAAAATACTTTTTCAAGGGTTAAAAAGTTTATTTCTACCTTACAAAATAATTTTTCAAGGGTTAAAATGTTTTTTTCTACCTTACAAAATTGTTTTTCAGGGGTTAAAAAGTTTATTTCTACCTTACAAAATAGTTTTTCTAGGGTGAAAATATTTATTACTACTCTACAAAATAGTATTTAAATGTTTGTCACCTCCTAAAAAAGCTTTTTTAGGAAGTGAAAAAGGCAATTATTTAATGTAATTGGGTGATTCGCATTCTAACCAATATTCTACAATTATTTTTATCGTGCGTTTTAATTTTTCAAAAGTATTGGGCTTAACAAAAAAGCCTTGAACTGACTTTGAATAAGCATCAACAACGTGTTTTTGTTCCCCACTTGTTGTAAAGAATAAATAAGGAATACATTTTATTCTTAAATCTTCGTTTGTATGAATTTTTTCTCTTAATTCTATGCCGTTTAATTTTGGCATATTAATATCTGAAAGAATAAGGAAAGGTTCTAATGCAGTTTTAATCAAGTAATCAAGTGCTTTTTCTCCTTCTTTGAAATAGATAATTTCATTTTTGAAATCAAGTTCTTTAAAAATCTCATCTAAAATATCTTGATCGTCGCTATCGTCTTCTATTACTATTATTGGTCCAGTTTTATTCATTTTTCTTGTTATATTTTTTTAAAGCATGTAATCATGCTTATACATTTTAATGATGAAGCATATTTATGAAGAGTAAATATACTCAACTTTAAATTCTACTTTAGAAAAACCTCTTACATGCCACTTTTAAAAAACTCCCGTATCTTGCAAACAAAATATTTATTCCCAAATGACTTTCAGAAATCGTCTTCAATATTTACTTGTTAAACGTCTTCAAATTTCTAATAAAATGGCTTTGTCGCTGATTCAATCAGGAGAGATAATCGTCAATGGTGTGATGGTCAATGAGAATATAATTATCGAAATGGAAGATGAAGTAATCTACAATCATTCAATCATTAAAGAAGGTAAAAAGATGATTTACTTAGCTTTCTACAAAGCTCGTGGCATCGAAACAACGCTTAATACAGATATTCCAGATAACTTAAAAGCTCTTTTGCCTTTTGAAGATATTTTCCCTGTGGGCAGATTAGACAAAGAATCAGAAGGATTATTATTATTGACAAACGACGGTCGCCTTTTTGATAAAACGCTTCGTAAAGAACATCAAACTGAAAAAGAATATTTAGTTACTGTCGATAAAGTAATTGATGAAGAATTTATTACCCGAATGTCAGGCGGAATAAAAATCATGGGTAAAACTACTTTGCCTTGTCAGGTCGAGAAAATCAATGATTTTACCTTTAAAATTATTTTAGTACAAGGTTTGAATCGACAAATCCGAAGGATGTGTTATCAATTACATTATGAAGTACTAGAACTTATCCGAATCAGAATTGGAAATGTTACTTTAGGAGATTTACAAACCAATGAATACAGGATATTAGATAGGAATTATGAATTATAAATTAGATTTGTACGAAGGATTTAATAGTGTTCAATATTTCTTAAATTAATTTTTTTGTAGCGGCAAACCCTTGCGGTTGCCGTTTTGAGTGCGGTAACCGCAAGGGTTTACCGTTACAATTTCCGTTTTCAAAGATAAATAAATCTAAACCGTAGTAAAATTATAAATGATGAGATTAAAAACATCACCATATAAAATGATTCAGCAATTCTCATCATAAGCAAAATGTTTTTCTTATTTTCGTCTTTCATTCATCAATTAAAAATCATGAACAAAAAACACTTTACTAAACTATTGCTAATCCTGATACTTATTCCCGCAGGATTGTTCGCACAAGGCATTAATTGGGATACCGACGGCACTTCTTACACGCTTTTGGAAGGTAGCCAAATCTCAAGAGTAAGTCTTCCCTCTTTACAAAAAACTACGATTGTTACTGCTGATTTATTGATTCCTAAAGGACAAACAAAAGCTTTGGCCATCAGAAGTTATGCGTTTTCTGAAGATGCAAAAAAGGTGTTGATTTATACCAACAGCAAAAGAGTATGGCGACAAGATACTCGTGGTGATTATTGGGTGCTTAATTTGGCTACCAAAGAATTCAAACAGTTGGGTAAAACAATGCCAGAATCATCATTGATGTTTGCGAAATTCTCGCCAGATGGTTCAAAAGTAGCTTATGTTTCAAAACATAATATTTATGTAGAAGACCTTGCTACTAGCAAAATCAAAGCTTTGACGAAAGACGGAACGACGAAGTTAATCAACGGTACTTTCGACTGGGTTTATGAAGAAGAATTTGATTGCAGAGACGGTTTTCGTTGGAGTCCAGATAGCAAATCAGTTGCTTATTGGCAGATTGATGCGAATACCATTCGTGATTATTTTATGTTGAATACTACTGATTCTACTTATTCACAAATCATTCCTGTAGAATATCCAAAAGTAGGAGAGAAGCCTTCGGCTTGTAAAGTAGGAGTAGTTGATATTGCAACAGCCAAAACAATTTGGATGAAAGTACCGGGTGAATCGACTAACAATTATATTCCTAAAATGGAATGGGCTGGTAATTCATCTGAAATCATTATTCAACAATTACCTCGCAAGCAAAACGAAACAAAATTGATACTTTGTAATATCAAAACAGGAGAAGCAAAAACGTTTTATAGTGAATCTGACAAAGCTTGGGTAAATGTAAATAACCGTGGGGGTGAATCTGTAGGTTGGGATTGGTTGAAAAATGGTAAAGATTTTATCTGGCAATCAGAAAAAGATGGTTGGAATCATTTATACATTGTTGGAAAAGATGGTAAAGAAAAATTGATTACCGTAGGCGACTATGATGTGATTAATTTATTGGCTTTCGATGAAACAGCTAATGTTATTTACTTCACGGCTTCGCCAGAAAATGCTACGCAACAGTATTTATATAAAACTACTTTAGACGGAAAAGGTAAAGCTGAAAGAGTATCTCCTTTGAACCAAGCTGGAACGCATAGTTATAATATTTCTCCTACAGGTAAGTTTGCACAACATCGTTTTACAAGCTCAGTAGTGAGTCCAGTAAGTGAAATGATTTCTTTGCCAGAGCATAAACCATTTAATGAAGCTGAGAGTATTGATGCGAAAATTGCAAAACAAAAACCAAGAAAAAATAAAGTAGAATTTTTGAAAATCAAGACGGAAGATAATATCACAGTAGATGCTTGGATGGTAAAACCTTATGATTTTGATTCTACTAAAAAGTATCCAATTGTATTTATGGTTTATACAGAACCAGCTTCGGCAACGGTGAAAGATACTTATTCGGCAGGTTCAAATGGATTATACAGTGGCGATATGGCGAAAGATGGTTATATCTATGTTTCGATTGATGGACGTGGAACGCCTTCACCAAAAGGACGTGAATGGAGAAAAGCGATTTATCGTAAAATTGGTCAAATCAATATCCGTGACCAAGCGATGGCAGCCAAAGAATTATTGAAAAATAAATACATCGACCCAACAAGAGTAGCGGTTCATGGTTGGAGTGGTGGAGGTTCAACCACTTTGAATTTACTTTTCCAATATCCAGAAATTTATCAAACAGGGATAGCAGTTGCTGCGGTAGCGAATCAACTTTCGTATGATAATATTTATCAAGAAAGATACATGGGCATTCCACAAGAAAACCGTGAAGATTTTGTAAATGGTTCGCCGATTACTTATGCTAAAAACTTGAAAGGAAATTTATTGTACATTCACGGAACAGGTGATGATAACGTTCATTATCAAAATGCAGAACAATTAGTCAATGAATTAATTAAGTATAACAAGCAATTTCAGTTCATGGCATATCCAAACCGTTCGCATGGAATTTATGAAGGCGAAGGTACTCGTACCCATTTGAATACTTTATTTACTAATTATTTAAAACAATATTGCCCTCCAGGAGGAAGATAGGTAGCAGTTATGAGTTTTGAATTATGAATTATGAGTGGTTCGGTACTTCGGTTTAAAGTGTTGATATATAGAGCACTTTGATTTGTGAAGTTATGTCGCTTGTTTGCAATTATTTCAAACAAAAACACCTGATAGACTAAAACCTATCAGGTGTTTTTGTTTATTAAGATGTTTAATTTAATTTATTTTTTCTCCAACTATTGCTTAGTCTGATATATTTTCTTCGCAAAATTGTTTAAATTCTTCAATACTCATTACATTAAGCTTAGGAAAGCCTATTGTTTTTAGAATATTAAAGTGTCGGTCGTTAGTAATGATAAAATTCGCATTTGAAGCAATAGTACAATCAACAAATTTATTATCATCAGGGTCTTCTTGGATTAAGCCCCAATTTGTGTAAATCTCCACATTATTTACATTTTCTAACTCTTTGAGTGCATTTAAGAAAGAACTTGCAACAATTGGATTATACTTTTCTTTTAATTTTTCTTCATATTCGAGAAAAATTTCTGTTGTTACTGCAAGTTGAAATTTACCCTCTCTAAGCCATTGGATAATCCAATGGTATTTAG
Organism: Arcicella lustrica; assembly: GCF_034930985.1. NCBI lineage: Bacteria > Pseudomonadati > Bacteroidota > Cytophagia > Cytophagales > Flectobacillaceae > Arcicella > Arcicella lustrica. Next base: position 131,357 of record NZ_JAYGIM010000014.1, on the reverse strand, counting down.
ATTTACTTGATAATTAAGCAATGATTACATTGGTATCAATTACTAATTTCATTATTTATCTTCATTAAGCCATTTGTCCATTAATTCGTCAGAGTAAGTATTTTCTTCCCAAATTTTGTCAGCTTCATCAATTGCTTTTTGCATAAAAAACTGCGCTAAGTAGTTTTTTATCTTCAGTAAGTCTTCTTCCTCTATATCCATAGCATATAAATTCAATAATTCCATTTGAATATTAGAGAATGGTTTTTGGTTTACGGTCATCATTTTATCTCAAAAGGTTTGTAAATAAAACACATTTAATAAATCAAAGATACAAAAACTACACATACGAACTTCTTAATTATTTTTGGTTAATAACAACCCAAACCTAAATCACCGAACCTTTAATTCCTTCAAGCAAACCTTTCCAAAGCGTATAAAAAAAAGGTTTGTTTGGGAGTCTTCTGTAATTGATTTTAGCGATTCTAGCAGGCTTTTTTCTAATGGGATTACTTTCTTTGATGACAAATGTATTAGCGATAAAAGAAAGTAATTTACGTTTTTTGAATATGCCTTTCTTCGGTGGAAATTTATAAATCATTACATTCAAATCTTTGTACAGCATCGTTGTCGAACCCGTTAACCCAAACTTATTGCCTTTCATTTCAAAAGCAAAATATGTAATAAAGCCTTCTTTTGCTTTTGCCATTACCAAAGCTTCTGTTACCTGATTTACATTGGCTACAGCCATGTTTAATAATTTACCGCTACAAGTAAAATCTCCTTTTGGTGCTGCTACATTAAAGTTAAACGTCATGTTGACATTGGCTTTGTTCATCAACTTTCCTTTTAGTAACACTAAGCAATTGGGATTTTTTTGTAATGGAATAGAATCATTTGTAAAGTTGAATACTTTACCATTCGTTTGGGCAAATATCACGTTGCCTACTAATCTGGTTTCTGGATTATATTCAGAATAAGTGATTTTAAAAAGACTCAATGTTATGGTATCAATCATAAATTTAAGTTGCCATTTCCTAAATGCTTCATGTGGGAAAGGGCGATACTTGGCTCTCGGTGGTATTCTAAAAATACGAGTATCTGTAAACACATTAATCTTTCCTTGATTAATAAAAAGGTTGTTGGCATAAATCTTTTTCTCTTCAAAAAGTTTGAATAAATCAATTGCTTCCAGTTTAATATCTTGACAAACAATCTTTATTCTGTCGTCGCCATGAGTTTTGTTACCGTAAACTATTGGTTTGAAAAGTGGGTCAAATTCAAGATGTTTAATTGATAATAAACGTGATTTTGTAGAGAAAAGTAATTCCCTGATTTTAAATTTATTTAATGAATCTTCAGTAAGTATTTCTAGTTTTTCTAGCTTAAAAATACATTCCTTCATGTAGTAAAAGCGATTTGTATCCTTATGCGATGCCGAATCTATTTGTAAATCAGAGAGTTCAATGTCTAAATGTTCTACTTTGCTGGTTCGAGGAATTTCAGGTTTAGAGTGGTCTGTATAAGTAAAGTTGATATTGTCTAAACTCACTTTATCTACTGAAAATGATTTTACAAATTTTGAAAGAATAACATGAAATGGTGCAGCTGTTTTAAAAGAATTATAAACCTGTTTCTGATGAGTAATTTGTATAATTGGCTCTTTGATACTGATAGATTCAAGATTTAGTTTTGATGAGAAAACAATTTTCCAAGGTTTTATTCCTTTCAGATGGATTTCTTTTATTTGGGCTTGATAAATATTGTCAGGCATCTGTTTATTACTTCTTAGCTGACTGTATAATGTTGAGTCAGCCTGACAAGTTACTCCTGATAATTTGGCTTCGCCAGTAGTGAAATCATACTGGATATTTTGAAAATCAAGATAGTATAAGTTATTAGTAGCTGTTAAAACAGCATGTTGAATGCGTTTTGTTAATAAAGGCTTTAATCCCCATAATCCAATAATCGTCAGCAATATCAAAAGCCCAATCAAACCATATAGGCAAATGATTAGTGCTTTTTTTAAATAGCTATTTGAGGTTGGTTTCATTGGATGTTGTGTAAAGAACGAACACTACAAAATAGTAAATTGTCATGCCAGTAAATAACAGCTTAAAAGCGATGATTGTTTGTGCAAATAGCACCACAAAATGTGATTTAACCAAAAATAATATCAACTATTAATATAAGTGGATTAGGTTTTGAAAATTACAGAGTGTGAAAATGATTTTATCCTATCGTGTTTACATATTTTAATTGCTTAAATTCTTCGAATTCTGTAAATTGAAAATAAAAAATCAACAAATATGAATTCAAAATATTTACTTACTTTATCAATATGCTTTTTAGGTTTGGTCGCTTGCAAAACTACGCAGCCCAACTCGCAGAATACCACTCTTCAAAAACCTGCTGAAAATCAAGGCTTTTATCAATTTACAAATGAAGACCCGAATGCCTCACCATTCTTTGCCAAAAAAGCTTCTGTTTATGGGAAAAATGGGATGATAATAGCTACGCATCCTGTAGCTTCGCAAGTGGGTGCTGATATTTTAAAACAAGGCGGCAATGCGATTGATGCCGCCGTGTCAACACAATTTGCTTTAGCTGTGGTGCATCCTGCAGCTGGAAATATCGGTGGTGGTGGTTTCTTGGTCTATCGTGATAAAAATGGGCAAAGTTATACCTTAGATTATCGTGAAAAAGCGCCTGAAAATGCCAGTAGAGATATGTATTTAGATGAAAATAAAAATATAAAAGCTGGTCAACCAAGTTGGTTAGGGCATTTAGCTAGTGGAACGCCCGGTTCTGTAGATGGTCTAGAACAAGCTCATAAACGCTTTGGTAAACTTTCGTGGAAACAAGTATTACAACCAGCGATTGATTTAGCAGAAAATGGCGTGAAACTAACAGCCAGAGAAGCCAGAGGTTTAAATAATGTTAAAGCGGATTTGTTGAAATATAATCCAACGAAAACATATTTTATGAAAACCGACACTGCTAAATGGAAGGAAGGTGAAATATTGATTCAGAAAGATTTAGCTAAAACGCTTCGATTGATTCAGGAGCAAGGAAGAAAAGGTTTTTATGAAGGTGAAACGGCTAAATTACTCTTAGCAGAAATGAAAAGAGGAGGAGGGATTATCACCCAAAAAGATTTAGATAATTATCATGCAGTTTGGCGTGAAGCGGTAATTGGAAATTATAAAAACTTGAAAGTGATTTCTATGCCACCGCCATCAAGCGGAGGAATTGCTCTTTTACAATTATTGAAATTTGTAGAACCTTATCCACTCCAAAAATGGGGCTGGCATAGCGATTCTACCACACAAGTAATGATTGAAGCAGAGCGCCGTGTGTATGCCGACCGTTCGAAATGGTTGGGCGACCCAGATTTTGCAAAAGTACCCCAGAAAGAATTATTAGATGCTGAATACTTAAAGAAACGTTGGCAAGATTTTCAATTCGCTCAAGCAACAGATAGTAAAATTGTAAAAGGCGGAGATATTATTGGTTATGAAAGTCCAGAAACTACGCATTCATCTTTTGTTGATAAAGAAGGAAACGCCGTTTCGATTACCACTACTTTGAATGGTTCGTATGGAAGCAAAGTAGTAGTGGATGGAGCGGGTTTTTTAATGAATGATGAAATGGATGATTTTTCTATAAAGCCGGGTGTACCAAACGTTTATGGATTAATCGGAAACGAAGCCAATGCCATTGCTGCCAATAAAAGAATGCTTTCTTCAATGACGCCAACGATTGTAGAGAAAGATGGAAAATTAATGATGGTTTTAGGTACTCCAGGTGGTTCAACCATTATTACTTCGGTTTTTCAAGTATTTTTAAATGTTGCTGAACATCAAATGTCGATGCAACAGGCTGTTGATGCACTTCGTTTTCATCATCAATGGATGCCCGACAGAACTACTTTTGAAGAAGGAGCTTTTACCGAAAAAACCTTAATCAGAATGCGTGAAAGAGGTTATAAGCTAGATTCACAAAAAAATACGATTGGTAGAATGGACTGTATCTTGGTTTTACCAGATGGTACTTACGAAGGTGGCGCCGATGTTAGAGCAGACGATACTGCTGTAGGTTATTAATGTTTGAAATAATATAATCTAAGTATTTATAAACCTATAAGGATTTTAAGGTAAGGATTTCATTACTAGATAATTATGTGAATAATCCTTATAGGTTTAATTCAATAGTTTAGCATACTTGTTCCTAAATATGTTGATCAAATAGAATGACATTTCCGTCAGGGTCAGTTACAAAAATACTTGCAGGGCCAGTCGTTTGTTCATCTGCTTCGGAGGCTAATGCAATATTTTTACTTTTTAACTGTCGCTGAATTTCTCTGACATCATCAAATTCTTCTAAAGTACTTGCATTTTCATCCCAACCCGGATTAAACGTCAAAATATTGCCGTTAAACATTCCTTGAAAAAGCCCAATTAAGGCATTCCCATTTTTCATGATAAGGTAATTTTTTGAAAGATCACCCGCAAAAACCGAGAAGCCAAGGTTTTCATAAAATTGCTTTGAAGTTTCAATGTCTTTGACACTTAAACTTACTGAAAATGCGCCTAATTTCATTGTTAGATTTTTTATGTTTTTATTATCAAAGCATTAACTCCTTGAATTTACGATTATTAAAAATAACATATTATTTCAAGAATAAAAATAAACAAAGAAGCACGTTCTTGTAAAACGTGCTTCTTCTTTTGTGGTTTGCTGATGAAAGTTTATGCTTGTAATTCAAAATTAGCTTTGGGCTTGTATTCTTCTTTTGAATGCTTTTTTAACGATAAAGTAAATAATCAAAGCTGATAATACGCCAGTTAAAAAATCAGTTACAGGAACCATCACGGCGGTATAAATCATCATTGAAAATTCAAATTTGCCTAAATGTTTTATTTCTTTAATTTCCGAAGGCTTAATCATATTGGTTGATACCCAAACCAAAATTCCACCAATACATGCCATTGGGATGAGCTCAAGATATTTTGCTAAATAATATGCCATAGATAATTTCAAAATTGCTTTGAAATAACCTGCCAATGGCGTTTGTGCGCCAGCTTTAATACTTGTTGCAGTTCTGGCTAAAGCACCTGTGCATGGAAAACCTTGTAACAGTGGTGTAATGATTTGTACTAATCCTTGCCCGAAAAATTCTTTGTCTGGGTTAAAAGGTGTTCTGTCATTATTGGCTAATTTATCAGCCATTGATGAACACAAAATACTTTCTATGCCCGAAACAAATACAATGGCAGCTACATAATAAACGATGTCGATGATGACCGAGCTATCCAAAGCTGGTAAAATGGGTGTCGTGAATTTGAAAAAATTATTTGGAATAGAACCATAAAGATCTTTTACCAAAATAATGTTTTTGTCTTGAAGTACTGTGGCGGACAGTACTGTAGCTGAACTCATTGCAATGACTGGTCCAGGAATGAAAATTGAAATTCGTAAAAGTATTTTGGTTAAAGCGAAGGTCATAACACCTAATAAAATCGACCAGCCGTTAATCAAATGTAAATTATTAAAAGCAGTACTAATATTATGGATGAATCCTCCACTTAGGCTTTCTTCTTGTCCTCCTAATAAGTCAGAAAAAGACTCAATACCCAAAATGTCTTCAAGATTTGTAAGTGCAATGACTAAGGCAATACCTACAGTAAAACCAACAATGATTGAATTAGGTACCAGTTTGGCAAATCTGCCAAAGCCAAATATACCCATAATGATTAAGATTATACCCGCTATGATGGATACCAAGATTAAAAAACCATGAGCTGTTTCGAAAACCCCACCATTACTTGGACCATACTTCGTCATCAAGCTAGCAATCACTGGAATAAAAGCAGCAGTAGGGCCATAAACCTGATATTTAGAACCACCGAATGTTCTACCGATAGTACAAGCCAAAGCTCCTGCAACAATACCATGTTCGGGACGCATGCCCATTGCCATCGCAAAACCCATTGCCATCGGGATGGCGGTCATTGCTACAATCAAACCTGCACTGAAATCTCTGTAAACAATTGTTAGCCAGTTTTCCTTTGTTAGGTCTTCCCAACGTGAATCAAAAAAAGTAAAGAACAATTTAATTCTCCCTAGCGGAGTAGTTGGGAAGGTTTTCTTATTCATGGCTAATGTTAGTTAAAGAGTGCTATTAATTGTTCATGTTCGGTTTGTTCGATGTCATTGTTAATATTTACTTCTATGATTTTATAGGATGATTTTTTGAGAAGAGGAGTAGGGTCAAATGCTCGTTTTGACATTTTGAGCTGGTAGTTTTGGGCAATATAGATTTCATCTACCTTGTTGGCTTCAAGGAAAGTCTTTATCGCATTTTTATTATGCCCATGAAATAATTCAATGCTGATGTACTTTATTTTCCCCTCAAATCGGTTTCGAATGATTTCTAAGGCTTCTCTAAATGCGGGAGTAATATGATTTGCAACCGTTTTGTTTGGTGTATAAAATAATAATTCTGTGATAGAATCATCCAGATATTCGGAGTACATGAGGATTACCTCAATAGGGTCTTCACTGTATGGTTCCAGCGCAAGTTTCAGCGTGTTGAGCGATGCAACACGGAAATCAATCGGGACTAAAATAGTTTTTGTCATCACTTATTGTTTAAGTATTGAGACAAATCTATTTTGAGCAGATTATAAACTTTTAAGAGTGAGATTAGAATTCGATAAGAGTGGATTTATTTTTCTATCAGGGGAATTCTTATTTGTACTTTCGTGCCAACATTTACTTGTGAACTTACAATTAAGTCACCTTTATGCAGATAAACGATATTTCGGGTTAGTGGCAATCCGATGCCATAGCCTTCAAAAAGATTAGTATTGGAAGCTCTAAAGAATGGGTCATAAATGTAGGCGATTTCAGATGCTGGAATACCGATACCTTGGTCTTCAACCATAATAACTACTTGAGAATTACTAGAAGCAATATGCACCGTTACAGGTTTATTGTTTGAATATTTACAAGCATTACTCAGAATATTGGCAAAAGCTAAATGCAACAATTGTTGATTGCCTTTTACTTTTAGTTTTTTGGGGTCTTCTGGGAGGAGGCGTAAATCAACCAAAATTTTATTATTGGGATTTAGTTTATCAATCAAGCTTTTGGTTTCCCAAATAATTTCATCAATTCGAACCATTTCAAAAGTAATAGCTTTGCCTTTGTAGCCAGTTTGAGCCAAGAAAAGTAATGACTTTGTTATTTCGTTTAAACGTTCAGCCTGTTGGAGTATATTTTTAATGGCTGCAATGTATTCTTCAGAAGTTCTGGGTTTCAATAAAGAAAAATCTGCTTCGCCAATAATGGTTGTAAGCGGAGTACCAAGTTCGTGAGAGGCATTACTGATGAAGTTTTTTTGAGTTTCAAAAGCCGTTTCGATACGATTAAGGAGTTCATTGAAAGTACTGGTTAGCTCACTGATTTCACTACTTTTATCAATATTGTTTTCCAATCGAAGATGAATATTTTCAGTACTGATTTGTTTTACTTTAACGGTGATGTCTCGAATAGGGTCAAAAATATGTCTAGAAAAGTAAAAAGAGAAAATTGCAACGATTAAAATCACCATCGAAATTCCACCAATCAATACTGTTCTTAAAAAAATTAAGTGATTGGAAACGTAGTAATTTTCAGCCGAAACAATGACAAAGTAATGTTTATTCCCTTTTTTATACTGTGAACCCGCTATGAATAAATTACCTTGTTTTTCTTTGTAAGTTCCTACTTTTGAGAGCGAAATAAGAAAATTAAGAGGTAATTTATTTTTTTGAGAAATGTCTTTTAAGGACACATTTGGTGAAATTTCAATCAAATACTCTTTCTCTTTTTCAAGCGTTTCTAAATGCTGTTTTCTTAAACTTTTTAAGTATTTAGCATTTAACGTTCCTGAATTTAAACTGTATTGTGCCGAAATACTTACTCGTGCTTCTAGTCTTTTATAAAAATCTACATAAGAGTATTTATCCAGAAAATAATATACAGATATACCAAAAACCACAACAAGTGTAGTACTCAGAAAACCAAGTATGATGGCTAGTTTAGTTTGTGTTTTCATTTTTCTTTTAGCACATATCCCATTCCAACAACCGTATGGATAAGCTTGTTTTCGAAATCACCATCAATTTTTTTTCTTAGGTAATTAATATAGACATCCACAACGTTAGTTCCCATATTGAAATTAATGTCCCAAGCACTTTCTAAAATATCTATTCTTGAAAGTACTCTTCCTTTATTTTTCATTAAAACCAGTAACAAACGATATTCTGTGGCTGTTAATGAAATTTTTTGTTCTCCTCTCACTACCGTTTTGGCATCATCATCAATGATTAAATCGCTGATGATAAAAGTGTTTTTAACCTTTTCATCTGAAAGGTTATCAGTATAAGATGTTCTTCTCAAAAGGGCATTGATTCTGGCATATAATTCAATAAACTTAAAAGGTTTTACCAGATAATCGTCTGCACCAGTATTTAAGCCCAAAGCGATATTTTCGGAAGTACCAAGAGCTGTTAGAAAAAGAATGGGTGTTTTAATACCTTGAGAACGCAATATTCTACATACTTCAATCCCATTTTTATCAGGCAACATGATGTCTAAAAGGATAATATCAAAAGAAGATTCTGAAGCCATGCTGATGGCTGAATTCCCATTCAAGGCGACGGATACTTCAAAATTAGCTTCGTCTAAGCCCTTTTTTAAAAATTCAACAACGCTAAAATCGTCTTCTACTAAAAGTATTTTTTTATTCATGTTAGTCTATATAGATTTCAAAAAATCAGCGAGCGTATATTTTACCTATTTACCCATTACTACTAATTTGGCTTTTCTGATTTTCATGGTAGTATAAAAGCGAATTTTTTCATTGTGAACAAACCAACCACCAATTGCACCAATTAAACTACCAATTGAAATGTCTAAAAAACGAGTAGCAATTAATAAATCAGGGTTAAGAATTAATGGATTGGCAGCCTCAGCTAGGAGTATCGTCATGGGCGTAATAAAAATAACGGCTAAAGCATAATGTCTAACAATTAATATTTCAATGATAAATTGTAAAACAATAATTGTAATACAAATACTGAAAGGCGTGTGGACGATTGATAGAAAAAGCCAACATAGACCCAAACCTAAAAAAGTACCCAAAATGCGATGAATAACTCTTTGCCAAATATGGTAAAGGTTTACACCTTGCATCACCGCCAAGCAGGAGATGGGAATCCAATAAGGGTTTTGCAATTTTAAAACATGTCCGATAAGCATCGAAGTAAACATAAAAGAACCTACAATCATGGCTTCAACTAAATCTGCATACTTACTTTTTACCAATAAATCAGAAATAATAGCAGCGTCTTTTTTATGATTTTTACGTTTCACTAAAAAACTGTAAAGTAAAGCCAAAGTGCAAGCCAACATGGTTCCCATAGCAATTAGACCAATCTTCTGAGGAATACTTGATAAGTCATGAGGCATGCCACTAGCCAATGAGGCAATCATGATAAAGAAGAAACTTGCAGGTGGTTTTGTCTTAAAATAGAGGTTAATCCAATAAACCATCGTTGAAAAAATGCCGAAAACGATAGTTGAAACAAATGGATTAAAACTGAAAATTAAGCCTACTGCATAAGACACCATAAAGCCAAAGGAGCAAATCAACATGGTTGCCATTCTGCTTACGATTGAATTGGCAGTAGGAATGTATAAAATGACAAGTCCTGACAGGCTTGCTAATAAACCCGATTTTACATTATCAAAAGCCAAACCAATCAATAAAGGAATTCCTATACAGAGTGAAGCAAGTACAGGAATATGCCAAAGTCTATCCGACTTTTTAAGTTTAAAGAAGGCTTTAATCTCTTTAGATAAAAATTGTTTAATGGATAGCTCTTGCATATTGTTCAGACACGATAAAAAACTACTTTAGAATGTTATTTTAAATATAGACGTTTTATCTTGAAACAGTAGCTTTTAGGCTTTACAATGCCTTAGAATTACTTGGAAATAGTTTATCTCTTAATGCTAAAAAAGGGATTTCAATTGTAAAGGATAGTAGCCAACCTCCTATAAAACTAACCATGAAATATGAGATAAATACTATTAATTTAAGAGATAAGTGTGAGTCTAAGTAATCCAGATGCGGATGAATGTACCACAAATAAATAGGAAAGTGAATGATGTATGTGGCATAAGAATAGAAACCTAGATTAGCAATAAAATTGAATACAAAAGTAGTGATTGTAAGATTGTTTTTAGAGAAAAGGCTAAGTAAGATGATTCCGCCAAAGGCTAGATACAATGTGATAAAACCAAATGTTCGCATGAATAAGTTGTTGTCCCACAAGATAATAGCTGGAGATAATAATAAAATGGAGTTAAGTAAAATAAATCTTCTGTATTTGTTTACCCATTTATTAAGGTTTTCGAAATGGAAGTTATAGAAATATGCAAGCATTGTTCCAAAAAATAAAGAATCTATTCTGAGGTGTGTTGGTGCTACATGTGTTAAATGGTCGAATTGTGGCTCTATATGATTTACATATATACGAAGTGCTAGGCATATTAAAGTAATAATCATAAATATAAATGGAATCGCTTTGAATGGATTGCTACTTTCTTTGTTAAAGAAAATTAAAATAATTAGAAGAATAGGTAATATAAAATAGAAGTGTTCTTCAACATCAATTGACCATGTATGAATTAATGCATAATCACTTGTGCCAAAATAATTTTTAAGGAAAAAAGCTTCAGCTACAAAATGGCGAATTGAAATTTTAAATTCAGGATGGAGTTGTGTATGTATGACGACGGCTATAAATAACAAGTAAAATAAAGGATAAATTTTGAGTCCTCTTCGCACAAAAAATCGAACGAAATTGATTTTTCTGGTTTTTTTATATTCGTTAAATAGTAAACCTGAAACAAGTAAACCACTTAAAACAAAGAAAAGATCCACTCCAATCCATCCGATTTTGTGAAGGAAATTAGATATTTTAAAATGGCGAAATAGGGTTAAAGAAACAGCAATTGTTCTTAGAAAATCAATAGATTGATTACGTTTTGGGGTTGTACTTATCATGCCTAATGTTGAATTTTAAATAGAACTAACCATTACTAAATATAGATTATTAAGGTATTTGGTGTTCAAATGAGTACGAAATTAAGGACAATTTTTATTTTATTAGGCAGATTATTTAAAACTTAATCCAAAAACTATACTGTTAGTTCTCAAATTCAATATTTTTCTGACTTTAAATTACAAGATTATTTGGGTAATAAATCACAATACCAGAAACCATTATTAAATGGATTTTCTTGTGTAGAATCATCGCAATCATAACTTGTATCGTCTTTTTGTGTAGCAGGAGTATATTGTCGATATACGATTTCACCTTTTTCAAATGGAATGGGTTGCTTAAAAATCGGTCCATCGAAAACAAAAGTATGAAATTCTCCATTTTCACCACAAGGGTCAACATTGTCGGGTAAATCACTTAAAAAGGATTCATCAATGATTCTTCCCACAAAACTCTTATCCAGATACTTATCATTTACACAAGTAGTAATAGTTTTAAAACCTAAGCCAAGGAATTCTTTGATAATATCTTTCGTTGGGATTTTCCATAAAGGAAAAGCACCTCTTAAATTCAATTCAGCTAATTTATTTTCACGGTATTGGCGTAAATCTTCTAAAAAAATATCTCCAAAAATAGAAGTTGTTGCTCCTTTAGTTTTCAAATCTTCTAAAGTAGCTTTCATTACGTTTTCATAAACTTCCATTGTAGGCATTTCAGGAAGATACATTTTTACCAAAGGAATACCGATGCTTTTAGCTTGTTGAATTAATAATTCTTCTCTAACGCCGTGCATTGAAATTCTACGATATTGTTCATTGATACTTGTCAGCAAACAATTCACGTCATATTCTTTCGAATGAAGGATTTTATATAAACTCAAAGCAGAATCTTTCCCTCCACTCCAATTAAAAATTGCTTGTTGTTTTGTCATTTGTAATAATCTAGGTTTATCTGATAGGTTTTTCTTTGTTGGATTTTTTATTCTTTGTGTCAAATAATCACTAACTCGCTAATTTACAATTCACGACTATTCTATTTATCCTCCAAACATCTTTGCTACAAAGAAAGCTGCACCAGCAGCGGCTGCGCCAATTAATGTTACTTTGATGGCACCACTTAAAGGATTTTGTCCTGTTACTTTACTTTTAAAATAACCAAAAACAAAAAGTGTTAGCAAAGTTACCGTCATTGAATAAAGTAATCCTTGATGAGCGTCTTCAACAAAAAAATAAGGGGAAAGCGGAATAATTCCACCAACGATGTAGGCAGTACCAATCGTTAAAGCAGAATTTCTAGCTCGGTTAATATCTGGTTTTTCTAAACCTAATTCAAACTTCATCATAAAATCTACCCATTTCTTTTTGTCTTTTGAAAGGGCTTCAACGATTAAATTTTGTGCTTCTTCATCCAAACCATAGTCTGCAAATACTTCTCTTACTTCCTCTTTTTCTCTTTCAGGAACTCTTTCTACTTCTTCGTATTCTCGTTTTAGTTCGGCATCATAATGTTCTACTTCTGTTTGACCTGCTAAAAAACCACCCAAGCCCATCGCAATTGAACCTGCTACAATTTCAGCAATGCCCGCTGTAGTAATGATGGAAGTATTAGCCACCGCTCCAGAAAGTCCAGCCGCCAAAGCAAAAGGGACGGTCAATCCATCTGACATCCCGATAACAATATCTTTAATAAAATCAGAGCTTTCTAAGTGTTGTTCTTCCATAATGTTTTTAAGGGCTTTGAGCAATGAGCTTTCAGCCTTGAGCTTTTTCGTGGAAATATACAAAAAATGAGCTTCAAGAAATATGATTTAAGTTTTATCTTAGTCTATTTCTTGAAGCTCAAAGCTAAAAACTCGTTAATGGCTTTACTCCGCCACTCCTACATAACGTGTTTCTTTCATTCTTGAAGCAATAGAAATATAAATCAAGAACGAGATAAACATCAATCCTGCAAAAAACCAAAAATACTTAGCGCCATCTAATTGAGCAAAGAAGCCTTTGTTAGCAATGTTTTCGTTGATAAGCGAAACGGCTAAATTCCCGATAGAAACAGTTGAATAAAAAATAGCAGTCATCGTCGATTTCATAGATTTTGGCGAATTGGTATAAGCATATTCTAAACCTGTAATTGACACTAAGATTTCACCCCAAGCCAAAACTAAATAAGCTAATATTTGCCACCAAACAGAAGGTTTACCACCAGCATCAATACTTTCTTGAATCAAGGCAATAATCACGAAAGATGAAGCTGTCAAGAAAAACCCAACCCCTAAACGACGCAAGGGCGTAGTTTTTATGCCCAGTTTTTCAAAGAAAGGATAGATAAAATAGGTAAAAATAGGAATGAAACTTACTAAGAAGAAAGGATTAAATACTTGTACTTGTTCTGGTAATAAAGCAAAGCCTAAGCCTGTATTCAAATCAATTTTTTGAGCTTGCAAAACCCATTCAGATAAATTTTGATCCCACAACGCCCAGAAAATTGGAATAAAAGCAAATACGATGATTAAACGATATACAGCTTTTATATCATCAACTTTTTGTGGGTCATAACTTGCTTTGGCAACGTCTAACCAATGTTCACCCTTTACTCTCTTGCCCATATTTACTAGCGCATTGAAAGAAATAAAAATAAAATTATTTCTATTAATACCCATTGGCGGCACTTTCACATATTTATTTCTACCCGAGAAGAATATTATAGTAGCCAGTACCATTAATATTCCTGGTACTCCAAATGCCCAAGCTGCTCCATATTTTGCATAAATGATTGGAATACAAAGGTTAGATACTACAGAGCCAGAGTTGATTGAGAAATAAAACCAACCATATACTTTAGACATAAAATGTTCATTAGTTTTATCAAATTGGTCGCCCACATTGGCAGAAACATTGGATTTAATTCCACCTGCACCCGCTGCGATAACCGTCATTCCTAATGAGAACAATGCAAGGTTGGTATCAAACATAGCTAACATTAAATGCCCAAAACAATATAAAATAGAGACATATAATATCACTTTATACTTCCCGAAAAACCAGTCAGCTGCAATACCTCCTAAAATAGGCATAATATATGCCAAGGCAACAAACATGTGTACTTTTTGGTTAGATTGGGCTTCGGCAGTTTGTTGAAGGAGCGGATTGAAAGTAGGATTGAAAAATTGTGCAATTAAAAAAGTAGGAAGGATAGAACGCATACCATAAAAACTAAAACGCTCAGCGGCTTCATTTCCGATGATGTAGGGAACAGCCTTGGGATAGCTATTTGATTTTTGAACCTCTTCGGTTTCAATGGATTTTGATGTCATAAAATAAATTTGTTAATAAAGTATATGAATGAAATGTAAATAAAATGTTAAGATTGAACGTTCCAAAATTATGCTAAAATACATTTTCTGATTTTTAGAAACAATTTTGAATACATCTCTAAAAGTATGTCGAATGTCTGTTATTTGTACTTTGTTGTTATTTATATCTAAAAATCATCATTTTTATTGTCTTAATCTAATTTTTTACAAAATAAAAATAATCATTTTAACTCATAAAATTGTCAATCCTATTGATTGTTAATACTGAATCAATAATAGTATTATACTCATAAATCAATAATCGTGAAACATTTTGTGGAACACTCTTTGCTTATGTGGTCGGAAAGGACGATATTTGAAGTCTGTTATTTGAGGTACTGGGAATTGTGAATCAACTTGTAGGAATTAAGGAGTAAGATTTGGCTTTTTTATCAAGTACTTCTTTTACCTGTTTGTCTGTTCGTAAATGCCTAGCTTAAAAAAACTGTAACTCAGAAAAATCCAAGATGGGGAAAATAATTGCCATAGCCAACCAAAAAGGAGGAGTTGGAAAAACGACAACCACTATAAATCTGGCGGCAAGTTTAGCCGCTCTCGAATTCAGAACACTCATTGTTGATGCTGACCCTCAGGCAAACTCTACTTCAGGTTTAGGGTTTAATCCTAAGGAAATTGAAAATTCAATTTATGAATGTATGGTTGATGGAGTAAATGTGCAAGATATTATCATTGCTACAGATTTACCTTATCTGCATATTATTCCTTCACACATTGATTTGGTTGGTGCTGAAATTGAGATGATTAACCTTCGTGACCGTGAACAAAAAATGAAAGAATCATTAAGTGTTATTCTTGATAACTATGATTTTATCATTATCGACTGTTCGCCGTCTTTAGGTTTAATCACCATTAATGCCCTTACAGCCGCTGATTCTGTGATAATTCCTGTACAATGCGAATACTTTGCATTAGAAGGACTTGGAAAACTATTGAATACTGTAAAAATTATTCAATCTCGTTTGAATACCAATTTGGCGATTGAAGGTATTTTATTGACAATGTATGATTTAAGAGTACGCTTGTCGAACCAAGTAGTTGCCGAAGTAACAGCACATTTTCATAACATGGTATTCAATACCATCATTCCTAGAAATATTCGTCTTTCAGAATCTCCAAGTTTTGGTGTTCCAGCCATTGCACACGATTCAGAAAGTAAAGGTGCAATTAGTTACTTGAACCTCGCTCGTGAGGTTTTGGCTAAAAATGGATATGTAACACAAGAGTAGATTTTTCCTTTTGGAAAATGCCATCCCGAAAAATCTGTTCTATATCATCGTATAAGAAATGAGTAAAGTAGAAATCCCAGCAGTAAAAAAACGTGTCGGACTTGGTAGAGGCTTAGGAGCTTTACTTCAAGATTCGGACGAAGTAAATAACACGCAGCCTCGTCAACCTGCAACACCCATCGAACGCCCTACACGTTTAGAGCAAATTAGTTCGATGAACGAAATTTCGGTTGATTTAATCGAAACGAACCCATATCAACCAAGAACGCATTTTGACGAAGAAGCCCTGAATGAATTAGCGGATTCAATCAGAGTTCAAGGAATTATTCAACCCATTACGGTTCGTCAGATTGCTCCGAATAAATTTCAATTAATTTCTGGAGAACGCCGTTTACAAGCTTCTAAAAGAGCGGGCTTGAAAAGTATTCCAGCTTATGTGCGTACTGCTGACGACCAGCAAATGCTAGAAATGGCATTGATTGAAAACATTCAACGTGAAAACTTGAATGCTATCGAAATTGCATTAAGCTACCAAAGATTAATTACAGAATGTTCTTTGAAACAAGAAGAATTAGGGGATAGAGTAGGGAAGAACCGCACAACAGTTAATAATTATATTCGTTTGCTGAAATTACCTGATGTGATTCAAGTAGCATTAAGAGATACCAAAATTTCGATGGGTCATGCTCGTGCGATTATTAATATTCCAGATAGAGAACAGCAATTAGATATTTTTCAGAAAACCATTGCAGACGATTGGTCGGTAAGAAAAGTAGAAGAAGCCGTTCGTGAATTAGCCAATGCCTCTTTAGTAAATACCGCAAAGAAAGCAATCGGCGGAGGAATAAAGCAGGAAATCAGAAGTTTGCAATTCCGTTTACAAGCTTATTTTGGAGCAAAAGTAACAGTAAAAGCAGACGATAAAGGTAAAGGAGAAATTAAAATTCCATTTACTTCTCAAGAAGAATTAGATAAAATCTTATTAGCGATTAAAGCTTAGTTGAAAATCCAGTCCTTCTATCATGAAAAGGGCTGGATTTTTCTCTTAAAAAAACTTAATTACCCTTCACCAGACGGAATATTAGCGGTAATTTTGCGTTGAAGTTCAAAAAACTAAAATGAAGAAATTACTTATAGGCTTATTTTTTTTCCTTGGAAGTTTGTTAACACAAGCGCAAGTATTGAAAGAAAGTAATGTTGTTAGTCTGAAAGACTCTGTAACAAGTGTCATCGTCAAGAAAGATTCTGTAAAAACGCCTTATAAAATCATTCCCAGAGTAGCAACTTTACGCTCGGCAATGGTACCGGGTTGGGGACAAATTTACAATCGTCAGTATTGGAAACTACCTTTTGTATATGGTGGTTTTGCGGTGAATGTTTACTATATCATCACCAATCAAGCTAAATACTCTTATTACAAACAGCAATATATTGATAATTTTCAAGTGACAAGTCCACCATCTAGTGCTAAAATTACACTTTATGGCGACGAAAGCGGAACGCAACGAGAAGTAACATCTTCACAGCTCAATACCTTTGTGAATGGTTATCGTAGAAACAGAGATGGTTCTTACTTATTTATTGCAGTAGTTTGGGTTGCCAACATCATTGATGCCAACGTAACGGCACATTTAAAAACCTTTGATTTAACAGACGACATTTCATTCAAAATTCAGCCAACTCTCACAAGTCCTGATATGATGAATGCAGTCTATGGGGCAAAACTTACTTTTGCTTTCAAATAACATTCGTTTATTCGACACAAATACTTATTATTTAATCATAATTAATCCTTTTGGGGAATATTCAATTACACAATCAATTTATTACTATGAATATTGTTTTACTCGGTTATGGCAAAATGGGAAAGGTTATTGAAAAAATCGCCTTAGACCGAGGTCATACTATTGTTGCTCGCATTGACGTAAATAATCGTCAAGATTTTGAGGAATTAACCACTGCTCAAGTAGATGCAGTCATTGAATTCAGCCATCCTTCTTCTGCTTTTGAAAATGTAAAAGCATGTATCAATAAAGGTTTTCCTGTAGTATGCGGAACAACTGGTTGGCTTGAAAACAAACCAACAGTAGAAGCTTTAGCACTTGAAAAAGGTGGAGCGTTCTTTTGGTCATCAAATTATTCAATTGGTGTAAATATCTTTTTTCAATTGAACAAGATGTTAGCTAAATTGATAAGTCCACAGAAACAATATTCAGTTTCAACAACAGAAATCCATCATACAGAAAAGAAAGATTCTCCATCAGGTACTGCAATTACCATTGCAGAAGGATTGATTGAAAACCTTGAAGGAAAGAGTAAATGGATTAATAACGAAATCCCAGCACAAGATGAAGTAGCCATTTGGTCTGCTCGTGAAGGCAAAGTTCCCGGAACACATATTGTAAAATACATTTCAGACATTGACCAAATTGAAATCTCGCACGTAGCACATGGTCGTGAAGGTTTTGCTTTAGGAGCGGTTGTGGCAGCTGAATGGATTGTAGGCAAGAAAGGTGTTTTTGGCATGAACGATTTGTTGGCTTTGTAGCTGTAAGCTTTGAGCTAACAGCTATGAGTTATGAGCAGTGAGCTTTTTAAAGTTAAATCTAACGGCTCAAAACTAAAAGCTCCTAACTCAAGGCTTATAGCTCATCACTCAAAACTCATAGCTAAACTGTAATTCTATTATCAACTTTACGACTAACCATTGGAGAACATTTCCAACAACGATAAAAATGTCAGAAAAAAAACAACCTAAACAAAAATCACCTTTCCGTGAATGGATTGATTCTGTAGTATTTGCGGTAGTAGCGGCAACTTTAATACGTTTCTTCTTCTTTGAAGCCTATACCATTCCAACGCCTTCAATGGAAAGTTCATTGATGGTCGGCGATTTCCTTTTTGTAAGTAAATTACATTATGGAGTTAGAACACCCAAAACGCCTCTTCAAGTACCTTTGACACACCAAAAAATTTGGGGTACAGATATTCCTTCTTATTTACGTTGGTTAGATTTACCTATCAAACGTTTACCGGGTTTCTCTGATGTAAAACAAGGCGATGCAGTAGTATTCAATGTGCCAAACTATACACCAGATGGCGATGCACCAGTTGATTTACGTACTTATTACATCAAACGTTGTATCGGAACTCCGGGAAAAACTTTGGAAATCCGTGATACGCAGGTGTACATTGACGGAAAACCAATGGAAAATCCTAAGAAATTACAACATGAGTATTTGTTGAAAGTAAAGGAACAATTGACAGACGAATTCTTTGAAGATCATAATATTTTCAATGGCGTTGATGCAACGGGTCAGTCGAATGCGAACTGGATGGAAGTAAATCTAACAGGACAAGATTCTCTTGTGGGGGGCTTACATGATTATATCATCAATACTTATGCTGGTAATATTGAAGAATTCAAAAAAATGAAGTCTTTCTACAGCGTTGATTTATTGAAAGCTCCTAAAGGTACTCCTGATGGACAAGATGGTATGACAAACGACGACGGCGCAACGCCAATGTTTGGTAGTTCATACGTTTGGAACAGAGATAACTATGGCCCATTATTGATTCCGAACAAAGGTCTGACTATCAAGTTAGATTCTGGTAATGTAGATAAATACAAGTACATCATTAAGTATTACGAAGGAAATCAAAATGTTGTCATCGACGGACATAGGATTATGGTTGATGGCAAAGCGATTACTTCTTATACTTTCAAGCAAGATTATTACTTTATGATGGGCGATAACCGCCATCATTCAGCGGATTCACGTTATTGGGGTTTTGTTCCTGCTGATCACGTGGTTGGAAAAGCAGTATTTATTTGGATGTCTTTAGACCCTAATAAGAACTTCTTGAGTAAAATTCGTTGGAATAGAATGTTCAGATTTGTTGACTAAGCGAAGAAACGCTTCAAATTTTAATCGGGCTAAGCAAATGTTAACAGCATTTGCTTAGCCCGATTTTTTATAGTATATGACGATGAATATTTGCTCGCTCCGAATTGGAGTAACACATTTACGAGTGGTATTTGCTTGCTCCGAATTGGAGCGACACATTTACGAGTGATATTTGCTTGCTCCGAATTGGAGCGACGTATTTACAAGCGATATTTCCTTCCTCCAAATTGGAGCGACAAATAATCGAGTGATATTTTACTCCTGCACGATTCAGCTACAAGAATTCAGTAAATTTTATCCTACCATTTACCTACCTAAAAAGCCTTTGTTTTTTGATAAGAGCCGTTCAGCTAATTTTTTGAAATTAAAAATTGAATCACTTTATTTAAAAATTGATTCGTCTATTTTTGTAAGAAAAAATACAAATATGAAGAGCGTAATTACATTGATTTTGTCTGTAATGGTTTCCCATTATGGATTCTCACAATCAAGCATCAAACAGACAGAAGTAGAAAGAATTGTTAAAACTTTGAGTGCTGATGACATGATGGGTAGAAGAACTTTTACTCCCGGTATTGAAAAGGCATCGGTTTTCTTACAGGCTGAGTTCAATAGAATCGGCTTGAAACCTTTAGCAGGTTTGAATTCCTTCGAACAGAAATTTAGTATGTATTCGCTTAAACCAGAGCAATCGACTGTTGTTTTAAACAATGCTGAAATCGGCAAAGACAAGTACTTTTTCATGACTGGTCATGAAAGCGTTGCTTGGTCAAGCCCGAAACAAGTATTTTACATTGGCGAAAATGCTAATTATAGAAAGGCTTTTGGGGAGATTTTAAGCAAGAAAGTAGATGCTGTTGTACTGGTAAATCCAAAGCATCAAAAAACATTTGCAAATTATCATCGTCGTTTTAATAGCAGTTTGATGAAGGAAAGTCTTGGAAAAGGAGAATCACAACTCTTTATCCTTGCAGATTCGGTACAAGTAAATGACCTGAAAGCTGCGTTGACCAATAAAGTAGAGACACTCCCATTAGCCAATGTAGCAGGAATGATTCCCGGAAAAAGAGCGAATGAATATGTAGTTTTCTCTGGACATTACGACCATCTTGGCTATCAAAAAGCTGTTGAAGGTGATTCAATTGCTAATGGTGCCGATGACGATGCTTCGGGAACGACAGCAGTCGTTACTTTAGCAGATTACTACAAAAAGCTAGGGAAACCAGAACGTACTCTGATTTTTGTATGCTTTACAGCGGAAGAAATTGGCGGTTATGGTTCTCAATACTTCTCGAAACAATTGAATCCAGATGAAATTGTGGCAATGTTTAATATTGAAATGATTGGTAAGGCTTCTAAATTTGGGGCAAATTCAGCTTTTATTACAGGTTTTGAACGTTCTGACTTTGGAACAATTTTACAAGAAGCCGTAAAAGGTAGTCCTTACAGTTTTCATCCAGATCCTTACACTGAACAGAATTTATTTTACCGTTCCGACAATGCGACTTTGGCTAGATTAGGCGTACCTGCACATTCTATTTCGTCTGATCAAATTGACATTGATAAATTATATCATTCAGTAGATGATGAATTTGAAAGTCTTGATATGAAACACATGACCAATATGATTCGTGCCATTGCAGTAGGAGCGAAGTCGATGGTAGATGGCAAGGCTACTCCGAAAAGAGTAAATAAAGCAGAAGTAGATTAGTGAGATTTCTGTTAAATATAAGTCATCCCGAATTCTCTCTGAAATCTTTTTTCGTGCTATTTCAAGAGAAAATTCGGGATGACTCATTTTTCGTTAAGAACTTATTCTTTGTGCTTCTACCAAATCTTCAGGAATATCAATTCCAAAACTATCATAGGGCGTAATGGCAACTTTTATTTTAAACCCATTGGCAAGCCATCTTAATTGCTCTAAAGATTCTACTTTCTCTAATAAAGCAATCGGAAGCTTTGTGATTTTATTCAAAATATCAACTCTGTAAGCATAAATTCCAATGTGTTTGAAGTAATCATGTGCATTTAACCACTTGTCTTTTTCGATGCCTCTTAAATAAGGAATTGTTTGACGAGTGAAGTAAATGGCTTCATGATAATTATTGAAAATTACTTTTGGTGTATTTGGGTTGAACAAAGTCGCTTCGTCTTCAATGCGTTTTATCAAAGTCGCCAATTCTGTTTTAGCCGTCAGGCATTGCACCAAAATATCAATTTGTTTAGGCTGTATGAAAGGTTCATCGCCTTGAATATTGATAACATAATTATATCGTTGGAATTCTTTTCCCTCTATTCTGCGTTCCAATTTAGAAACGATTTGTAAAGCCTCAAAACAGCGGTCGGTTCCGCTTGGATGTTTAGAGGAAGTCATTACAACTTCGCCACCAAAACTTTTTACGTGTTCAAAAATTCTATCATCATCTGTGGCAACAACTACTTTTGCGAGTAAGTTAGATTTTGAAGCTTGTTCATACACACGTTGAATCATGGTTTTACCACTGATGTCCACTAATGGTTTTCCGGGAAAACGAGTGGAAGCGTAGCGAGCAGGAATAATGCCTAATATTTTTAACACTGATAAACTGGATTAGGATGAGATTGCAAAAATATATGTTTAAACTTGTAATCGGAGATTCAAATTAGAATGTAAAATAACAATAAAATTTATGCTAAAAAAAATAGAGGAGACTTTCGCTGGAAAAATTTGGAATACTGTTTTTTATGAAGACAAAATGGTTTTGGAAGTAAGAGATGAATCTAGCCGACAAGTAAGCTTTTCTGCATTGAATTTAAAAACAGGTGAAGTATTATGGAAAGATTATCGTCCAGAAAAATCTTGGTGGTTGGGTTTGGTTGGAATTTTTGGTAATCATTTGGTCCTACATAAATATTCAGACCAGCAAAAGCCTGAACCTCTGGGAGTAATCCTAATAAATATTACAACTTGCGAGATTGAACAAAGAATTGAAGACTGGATTTTTTTTAGTTGTGATGGCAATATATTAGTGCTTTATCAGTTAGATGAAAGTAATTTACCTATTTATCAATCGCTTGAAATCGGATTGAAACCATTTCAAAGCTTTATTCCTGAACAAAATCAGCATTTTGTGAGGCATTATCCTGATTCAAGTCCACATTTTCCAACGATTTTTAAATTCCTTTACCATTTAATAAATATTGAGGCTCAAAATGGGGTAGATTATCTGGAAGTCAATGACAAAATTGTAATTTCTTACTATATTTACAGAGGAAAGCAATTCCAAAATTATTTGTTGGTTACCAATAAAGAAAAAAAAATTCTACTACATGATTTCATCGCAGAGAGCGAAGGGATAGGAATAGACACCTTTTCTATGAAATCTGACACTTTACTATATGTTAAAAATCAAAATCAACTCATCGGATATGAAATATAACACTAAGTCCGTTGCTAAGATTGTCTCTATCTTTCTTTTATCAGCAACATATACATCATCTTTTGCCAAAGAAATAAGCCTAGATTCAGTTACAGTACGTAAAGAAGCAGGCAAAACGTATGTAATTCATAAAGTAGAACCTAAACAAACATTGTATTCTATTTTAAGAAAATATGGAAGCTCAATGTCTGAATTTAGAGCAGCGAATCCAGGGATTTCTGATAATGTGAATATCGGACAAATGGTGAAAGTGCCTTTTAATAAGGTAGTTAACACTGCTCCAGCAAAATATACCAATAACTCAACAGCTTTATTAACACCCGAACCTTCAAGACCAGCAACACATACTGTTGAACAAGGACAAGGTTTGTACGGTATTTCTAGTAAATATAAAGTAGCCATTGCTGATTTGAGAAAATGGAATAATTTAACAAACGACCAATTGTCAGCAGGACAAGTACTTATCGTAGATGCTAAAGAGTATGAACGCAAAAGATATACTAATACCGACGTTCCTGCAAGAGGGGAAGTAAGAAATGAACCTTACAGACCAACATCAACTGTTACTGAACAACCAAAAGTAGCAGCAAAAACAGAAGAACCTGTACCAAATGATGTAAAAACTTCTTCGGAAGTAGTAAGAACAGCATCAGGATACAGAAGAACGATTGAAAGTGGTTTAGCCGAATTGATTGACGTAGAAGATAATTCAGGAAAATATTTAGCACTTCACCGTTCTGCTGGTGTGGGAACCTTGGTGAATGTGAAGAATATCGCTAACGGACAAAGTATTTGGGTAAAAGTAGTTGGGAAATTACCCGATATTGGAAGCGATAAAGTAATTATCAAATTATCGCCAAGAGCTTTTGAAAAATTGAATCCAACAGAGAAAAGAATTAGAACAGAATTAAATTACATGACCCCTTAAAAAATGCGACGCAATAAAAGACAAATCACTTTTGGGCATATCGTGTTTAATGTTCTTTATACATTGGCATTTCCAGCCATCGCAACATTTGCTTTTTTATATACAGTGTTAGTTTGGATTTTTTCAATTCCTTCAAAACTTATCGCATTTGTTGCTTCAAAAATTAAATAAAAATACTCGGTATTATTCATCGTAATAATGCCGAGTATTTTGTTTTTATCTCTTCAATAATGACTAATTACGTCGCTGATTTATTAGCAGAAAAGTATTTACAGTACAATCAACCCAATTTTATTCCGAACGACCCAATTTCTATTCCACATCTTTTTACCAAGAAAGAAGATATTGAAATCATGGGTTTTTGGGCTTCTATTTTAGCTTGGGGACAAAGAAAAACCATTATCAATAAATGTAAAGAATTGATTATTTTGATGGATGGTAGCCCACATGACTTTATCTTGAATCATCAAGATTCCGATTTAAAAGCTTTTCTTTCTTTCAAACATCGTACTTTTAATGCTACAGATACATTGTACTTTATCGCTTGGTTTAGAGATTTTTATCAAAAACATGAATCTTTAGAACAAGCTTTTTTAGTAGAGAATAATAATCCAGAAGAATCTAATATTAAAAATAACCTTGTCGGCTTTCATGACCTTTTCTTTAGTTTAGAAGATTATCCAGAAAGAACACGAAAGCATGTTGCTACACCACTCAGAAATTCTTCTTGCAAACGCTTGAATATGTTTTTGCGTTGGATGGTCCGAAAAGATAATCATGGAGTAGATTTTGGCATTTGGGGAAACATACCAATGTCAAGGTTAGTTTGTCCTTGTGATGTACACGTAGAAAGAGTAGCTCGTAAATTAGGTTTAATAGAAAGACCTAAACCCGATTGGCAAATGGCAGTTGAATTAACTGAAAATTTAAAACTACTCGATGCCAAAGATCCTGTAAAATATGATTTTGCATTATTCGGTTTAGGAGTAGAAGGAGAGATGTAGCCTTAGAATACTTAGCTTTTATTTTGCCTAAATTTTTAAATAGTAAGTAATATTATCCAACATGAAAATTACTCAAGAGGCATTCGGACGTTTCACTGAATACGTTTTAGCGAATCCAACAACTGGAGAGACTGTTAATATTTTACCTGAATTGGGTGGAATTATTCGCAAAATGGTTTTCCGAAAAAATGAAAACTTATTTAATGTAATTGTTTGCGCCGATACCGACGAACAATTAATGCAACAAATGGCTGCATATCCTTCTGCACATCTATTTCCGTGGGGAAACCGTGTAAGAAATGGCAGATATTATTTTGAAGGAAATACTTATCAATTACCTATCAACGAAGTAGGGCTGAACAATGCCATTCACGGCTTTGTGGCTTTTGCTAATTTTGAAGTAATTGAAGAAATATCTACCGATACAGAAGCAAGTATTATACTCCGCTACCAATATAAAGGCAATTACTTTGGCTATCCATTTCCCTTTGTGCTGGAAATTAAGAATACACTATCTGCGGAAAATGGTTTTACTTTGACATACTCCATCAAAAATACAGGAACTAAAACGATGCCTGTGGTTTTGGGTTGGCATCCATATTTTAAAATTGAAGGAGAAACTGCTAATGATTGGCGAATTGATTTCCCTGCTATTGAGCAATCAATTCCAGATGAACAGTTGATTTCTGTAGAAACAAAAGCCGTTGATTTTAGTGAAGGAATCATCTTAGATGGACAAGACTTAAATGCTGTTTTTGTAGTTAAACCAGCGGAGAAAGTAGAAGCAGTATTGCATTCAATCCAGAAAGATGTTTCGCTTACACTTTGGCAAGAAGGTTTGAAAGGACAATTCTCTTTTATCGTTGTGTATATTCCAGAAGCACGTGACTGTGTAGCAATTGAACCAATGACGGGAAATACAAATGCCTTTAATTCTGGAGATGGATTATTGACTTTATCAGCAGGAGAGACTTACCAAGTAAGCTGTGGAGTGACTTTGTCGTAAAAGCTGTTTGAACTTTACTAGGTTTCTTTCTATTAGCAGGCGAATTAATTCGCCTGCTAATAGAAAGAAGATGATTATAACTGTTTATTTCAAGCAAATAAACAGGAGGTTTATATCTTTTGAACGGCTATTTTCAAAGCACCATAATGATAAAGGGAAGAACATTGATTTGCTCTTCCCTTTATTTTTATTACTTCTTACGATGTTGAATTCTTTCATACACCATCTGAATAATTCCATCTTTCAAACCTAAATCAGGGACTAAAATACTTTCTGCACCAGACCATTCCATTGCTGCTAAATAAATAGATGCCGCAGGGACGATAACATCCGCACGGTCAGCGTTTAATCTCAATTTATTAATTCGCTCTTCATACGTAAATGAGGCTACGTAATCTTTCAAACGAACTAATTCCTCAAAACTAATTGAACTAGCATCTTGATGATTCGGTGAAATATTGAATAATTTACTAATGTTACCACCAGTTCCTACCGCAGTAATTTTAGCATTTTTAACATCAATATTATGTTCTATCCAACGCTTCATTTTCTCCCAATCACCTTCTTTTTCCTTGTGTTCCAACAAACGAACAGAACCGATTTTAAAAGATTTTGAAGCAATTTTCTTTCTTTCAGAATAAATATTTAATTCCGTCGAACCACCACCTACATCAATGTGTAAGTAATTGGCATCATCTAAAGCCTGAACAACTACATCATTGATTAATTCTGCTTCTTTTGCACCTTCAATGATATTGATTTTCATATCCAGAATTTTGTGGATACGAGTAATCACAGCTTCGGCATTGCCAGCTTCACGCATAGCAGAGGTAGCACAAATCATGTAATCTTTTACTTCGTGTAAATCTAATAAAAGCTTGTAAGCGTTTAATAACTTAAAAATTCTTACCTCAGATTCTGGGCTGATTTCTCCATCATTAAAAACATCGTGTCCCAAACGCAAAGCAAAACGAACGTACTCTACTTTCTTAAAACTTATTTTACCATCGTTTTCCAGTACTCTGGAGATTTGCATTCTGGCGGCGTTCGAGCCGATGTCTATTGCGGCAATTTTCATGAATGATATTGTTGTATGATATTTCTATAATTTGTTAAAGGTAAAGCCATTTCCTTCCTCCTCAAAATCAAGCTCTATATTTATTAAATACATCAAATGGCGCTTGTCGATGATTACTTTCAATTCGTCTATTTCGTATAATTCGTCGTGTTCACCCATTTTATCAAAGCCAATTAGATAAGTGGCACTGCAAGCTCCACCACGCAAACCTACTCTCAGAAAGTAATTTTCGGGAATTCCTTTAATGCTCAAAGCCTTGATTACTTCTTGCTTGGCAATATCGGTAATACTGATGGGAATGATTGAAGTTGGATTCATGCTTTTTGTCATTATTGATGGAGTGTCTGCTGATAAAGTGATTTGTTTGCCTGTTTTCAATCATCAAACAAATCTACATTCACTCAAATTCATCAACCTTTCCACTGATTCTATCAGCAAAGGGCTTTTTCTGTGGGCAAAATTACTTATTTTTGAAAGATTATCGTGAATAATAAACCCCAACATCATGGAATTAGTTGCCGATTTAATAAAGGTTTTACTCCCCGCAGGATTATTTTTATGGGCTATGTACCTAACAGTCAGTTCTTTTATTAAAAAAGAAATAGTAGAAAAAGAATTAAATATCAAGGCGGAAACCACCAAAACATTGTTGCCAATTCGCTTGCAGGCTTACGAAAGAATGGCTTTGTTTTTAGAAAGAATCTCGCCGAATAACTTATTAATTCGCCTTACGGGACGAGTGGCAACAGTTGCTGAGTTTCAGCAATTGATGTTGGCGGAAATCAGAGAAGAATTTTCGCATAATCTTTCACAGCAGGTGTATATGAGTGACGAAGCTTGGCTGAACATCAAAAATGCCATGAACGAAACGGTAGCCTTGATAAACTTATCTACAAAAGATTTAGCTCCAGAAGCCCCAGCGCTAGAATTATCAAAACGTATTTTGGAAGTAGCCATCAGCAAAAACATCGCACCGTCCGACGATGCCCTTAAATTCATCAAGCGAGAAATGCGAGATACTTTTATGTAGCTTTTGGATGAAAATTACTCATGTCATGGCACCAATTGATTGCTTATAACTTTAAACGCTAAAGAAAAATTATTGTATTTATGATTAGACCAACGTAATTAACAAAAAAAGTCAGCAAAAAAATGCTGACTAGGATGACATGTTTTAATCATTCTCTTCATTATCCGAATTCTCAATCATTAACTTTTGAGCTTCTAAAAGCTTTTGATATTCTTTGAAATATTCATCTCGTTTCCAGTTATATATATCGCTGTTTTTTGAGTAATCAAAACAAATACGGTCACGGAGTCTGCGTAATTCATAAAGTAGCATATTATTGCCTTTACCTTTATCCCTAAAACCAAATAGACTTTCAATAGCGGTAAACACCGTAATACTAATACTAATGACAAGTATAAAATGTTCAGGATTAAAGCAGTAAATCTCAATTAATTTCGACTTAGTTCCACTGAGTATTGAAATCATAGCTCCCAAAATAAATATGAGAACCCTTGTTGTTCGATATAAGATAAGGTAGCGATTCTTTTTAGATTTAATCCTATCTATCATCTTTTCAACATCTTGATAAACAATATCATTAATTGTAAATTGTACTTAACTTCATTTAGATTATGTTTAGATTTTGATAAATCAAATATGGTAGTTATTATCTTGTACTCCTCAAAATCATAATGTGCAAATCGCCAATTATTATATATGTTTTTTAGTAAAGAGATAAAGATTTAAAGTATAGATTTATTACACCTTCTTTTAAACTTTACTCTCTCTCAAGCTTAAAAAATAAAGTCTTTTTAATTCCATTAATTTGTGTATCGCAATTATCCCTATCACTATCAGCATTATCACTAATAACATAAAATAAATTACTATCTTTAACTAGACCTTCTAAATTAGTACTGTATCTTTCTAATCTATAGTAATCGAAGCTTTCTGGAAAAATCAATTCGATTGTATTTTGATATGTTAAAGTATAGTCTCCACCGATTGAAAATAAACTTATCCCGTATTTTAATTTATCAGGTTTTCCATCTCCATAAGTTGTTGATAAAACATAGAGTTGATTGTTTTCGTAAACCAAATCTGTATTTCTTGTCCAAGAGATATTATCTTTCGGAAGGTTTATTGAATTAATTCTCTCTCTTTTTTTTAATTGGTTATCCTTACCAATATCAAAAAGATAGATTTTTAATTTATCTTCATGTAATACATAACAAATTGAGTCCTTCTCATTAATAGCAATACCTTCTAATTTATATTGATTACCTTCTAATGAGTTATCATCAATTCTTTTAATATTACTTTTTTGGTCTTTTAAGTCATAAGAATAGATAGCCGTATTGTTCTCATCTAATAAAAATAAATACCTATTCTTGTATAAGACAACACCTTCAATACTTACTTTATCTTTTGGAAAAACTAAGTCATTTATCACTGAAATAACATCAAGCGTCTTTTTATTGAGGATATATATCCTATTGCACTTTTCAGCTACTAATATTATGCTATCGTTCTTGATTACTATGCTTGAAAACTGGAACGGATATTGTTGTTCATTCAATTTAGCTTTCAAATCAAGCTGGGTTAATTTATAATTGATTTGTTGACTATTCACTTGGTAGGAGAATATTACCAGTAATAAAATTATACATTTCCTAATCATAGTAAAAATGGTTTTGTATTGACAAAAAAATAATTCTTTGATTGAATAAAATATGCAATAAACAATTAGACAGTGTAATCCTATCTAAGAGAAGTTTTCCTTCACCTGAGTATCAAATCAAATTCTTATTTATTTCCGATAATTTTTGCAAGGGGTAAATCCCATGTAAATCGTAAGAAAAATCGACTTGCACTTTTTGCTTCGGTAATATTGGTACTCGTTACTGTCCTCAATGCAGGTGTATATTGATAACCTAAAGCCCAACAAATTGGAGTATTTCTAATACCATGTTTGAGTGCTAACCCTGGAGAGAATACTTGCTTTAAAGTAATTTTTTCAGGTAGTTCAGATTCAGAATCGTTTAGACGATAAGCAAAAGCGGCTCCTATATCAATAACATTAAGAGATAAACCATAGTATGATTCATTTTTACGGCTTCCAACAACAATGTCAAAACCAATTGGGCATGTCACCGCAAAGGTATTTTTTGTAGAATTAAATGAATCTATCCCTTCAAAACCAGTAAAAGGAATTATACCGGGGTCTGCATTTAAAATTATACTAAAATCACTCTTTCTTTTATTCAAATAAGTATAGCTTGTTACATTTCGCTTAATAGCTTCTTTCAAATCATCTGAATTTTTTGTAGTTGTCACATCTACCATAAAAGTCCCGTATTTAATGAATTTACTAATGTATTTACTGGAAGAATCAGTATTATCCTTTAATACGTTTCTTAGTATTTTAGTGCTACCTTTTACAACACTTGTATAGTCTTTCTTTACTATGGATTTTGCCATGTCTATTGTACTTTGAGTAATTTCAACATATTTATCATCAACAAAATGATTCATATCATTCACTAATTTTATAAGTGTTGATAAATTAGAGAAGATTTCAATATATTCATCAGCTTTTACTTGTTCTTGAGCCTGAATGTTTTCTATACTTTGTAGTAATGAAATTACTGTAAGAATATATTTTTGTAACTCCTTACCTTTACCCGTTGGATCATTATTTATTTTAAAGCCTTTTATTACGTCATTTTTAAAGAGCCTGTGTTCTTTGTCTTGATGATAAATTAAGGCTAAAAAATAAACCCAATCATCTGATGTTTTGAACTCTGAAAAATCTTCTACCGTCAGCCATCTTTTTTGATAGGGTACTTTTGATAGAATAAGAGTCTGGTCTGTTTTCGTTGGATCTTTACGAATATTAGCTTGTATTAAATTAATAGAATGAATAAGGTTATAATAATTTTTTTCATAAGCTTTGTCTCCAGTGTACCTCCTATCTAAATAATTGATTAATTCAACAAAAGATGTTTTTACTTTAATTTGGTTTCCTACATCTAATGAAAATTTTATAGCATTACAAACCTCATTATTATTTTTACAAAAGGAGTTTCCCAAATTACTTTTATCTACAAAATCTTTAAGTCCAGATAATATATTATCTAAATCATCATTAAATGTTTGTTTAATACTATTTCCTAACTTTTCATAATTAAACAAATCTTCTTCATTTAGATATTTGAATGTTTTTGGTAAAATATATTTAAAGTCAGATGTTTTTTGTAATTCTCTTTTAAATTTATCAATGTATATGGTTGTAGCTTGTTCTCTAAATGCCTCAGCCGAATATTTAGCAATTCCATCTATTAATATACTTTGAAAATTTGATGGTATTTTGTCAAATATACCTGTAGTACTTGATTGTTTTTGAGGTGAGGTTAAGCTTAATCTTGAATGTTCAGCTTCAATAGATTTCTTTAATTCTTCAAACGATAAATCAGAATCAAAAGGGTTCTCCTTAAATTTCTTTAAATTATTATCTTTTATAGAATCACTTGGTATTTCATCTCTAATTTTTTGCCATTTTAAAGTATAATCAAAGGCATTTTGACCAAAAGTATTAGATATACTTAGTAAAAATAATATTGTCAATGAAATGAGGAAATGCTTTTTCATAGCCGTAAGTGTTTAAATGAAAGGTTTGATTTGTAAATTTTCCATTATGTCAGGTAGATGTTGTGCAATAGCAAATTCTTGTGTAGGTGAAGAATCATTAAAATCACCTGCTATTTGCAATCCTATTCCAAATTTTTGACTACTATCAAACCACACTGCACCTGAATCCCCTTGAAAAGATATTTCTAAATCATTTTTATTTTGAATATCTTCAGGTTCAAGCCAGCACCCTTCAACCCAAACAATTTGCCCTTCACTAATATGGTCTTGGGAGTGTTTGTAAATACCAATTCCCCGAACGATGGCATCAGTTTTACCAGTGGCTAAGCCAATTTTAGTGACTTTTTCTCCTAATACAGGATATCTTACATCTTGAATGATAATATTTGTTTCGAATAATTCATTTTTAAATGCGATAATATTGTTCACTATCTGCCTTTTAGCAAATATTTGATTCAATTGCGGAACAATTAATTCACATAAAGCGGCATCACCATTTGGGTCATATCTTTTAAATCTTGCTATGGCAAAAACAATATTGGATTTATCAGAAGGTTGTATAACAAACTGCCCATTACTAACAACATGATGTGCTGTCAATAAGGAGACTTTATTAGTTGTAACATCAATGCAAATTAACCCTAATGTTCCCCTATTGTGTCCGTCACCAATATTAATACAGGGTTGGACCACGCTGAATACCTTTGATTGATTAGGATTCTCTTTTGGGAAATTTACTGTTTTATTAAAATGGATCATCGGCATTAACTTCCATACTATGTATTTTTGTGAATCTAATAGTTTTGCTAAGTTTTCCTTATTTTCTTCTGTTTTGCTATTGTCGTTTCCAGAAACAATAACTCTTATTTTTATTTCTTGACTTTCTGCAACCAAATCTATTCCCCAAAAACCTTCTTTCCCTTTTAGTTTTGCAAAAACTAAATTGAGTTCATCAGCCAATAGTGGATACCTTTGTCTAATTATTGATGACATTTTATCTATGGTTGTTTATTCAATACAAGATGCAACGGTTTATTCTCAAAATCACTTGCTTTTTCAATAACAAGATGCTGTTTCATACCCATATTAAACCCTTTATCATCTAGTAAATCAGCACTTATTTGATATATGCCAACAGGGATATTTGTAAATTCAAAAAAACCTTCTTTATCTGTTTTTGTCGTATATATGTTTGAAACTATATTTTTATTAGTTAGCTTAACTTCGCAATTTTCCAATGATAGCTCCTTTAATGTATTGTCTCCAATTATAATATTTCCAGATAAGTTAGCAATCTCTTCTTTTAATACCTCTGCTTGATTATTTGTGTTTTGTACTCCATTCAAAGGAATAATAACATCTTTCAAACGGTTAAGTAGCTCAATGGCTCGTCCAGAAAAAAAACCTAAAATAAATACGAACACAATAGAGTTATTTGAGATTTTATCCAAAGAAATAAGGTTTTGACCAATTAGTAAATTCGAAGAAAAATAAAGAATAAAACTTACTGGAGGAGCATAAAATAGCTTTGCGATATGGTCATATATGAGTTTACTGGAAAATTTCCCAACATTATGTGCATTGACAACTGTGTATAACACACTTGATAAAACTCCAAACCAAATCCAAAAAAATAATTCCGCATAAGCCTTAAACCCTTTCATCCAAAAAAAACTTCTAACTTCAAAAGGATAGCTGGGCAAGACAAGCACTAAATACTCTAGTGAATTTTTATCAACTAATGAATCTATTACTTTACTTGCTTCTTCGTCTTCATTGAGTCCCACTAAAAGGTTAACTTTTAGATAATCTTTGATACCTATCTTAACTGCTGTTTTTTTATTAATAGCACTTTCACTATCTGTTTTACTAATAATAGCATTGATACTTGTAAATTGTTCTGGAGATAATGCTTTTATTTCTTTACCCTCAAAAATGATATGTAAAAAAATATATACGATTACTATAAACCCAGAAGATGAGAGTGCAAATAGGTACCATTGATGAAATAGTCTCTTTTGTTCTTCTTTTTCTTTTTTCATGGAATTTGTATTTATTTTTTTCGACACTGTTTAGAATCTATCAACATATTTAGATTATACCTCAAAGAATATAATATTTGATATAAATACTTTTGAAATAAGAATTATACTTATATAAATGCTCCCTCGCTTGGTGTAATGTAGGAACACTACGCAAAACAAAGGGTTTATTTAGTGGTTTTGCTACAATACATGACTAATGCTTGCATAATATTTTAAAGCATAGTCTTTAATTAAATTAGCTTTATCTGTACCATTAATTATTTTACGGGCATTAAACCAATCTTCGGTTTTGGGATTAAAGTAATCTGAAAGCTTTTTTTTCGTAAACCAGCCTTCTATCATTCCTAAAAACATAATTTGGGTTGCATTTGATAATATCAATACATCTGATGCATTATGCAAAAAGTCTTTTCCAAGTTCTTTTCCTGCACGTTCGTAATTTTCATACCACGTTAGTTGAACAAAGCCTCTTCCATAAAATATTTCATTGGTATCAGTATATGGTTTTTTATTCATCTTTACCCTTGTACCGTAAATCATGTTTTTACCTTTACCCCATTCTTCAATTGGCTGCATGGTTCGCCCTGTTTCATGATGAGTTGTAGCTAACATGTAGGCAAGCCAACGTTCGTCTGATTGACTGTAGTTGGTTTCCCACTCATTCAGGATAGCTGTTAAGCCTTGTAATTGTTTAGGATTTATTGAACCGCCAAATAAGTTAAGCTTGACGTGGTCGAAAAAAAACTTTCTGTTTATCATAATTTAAGTTCTCTTTTTTTAGGGTAACAAACTTTTACCTACTCTTTTAAAGGGAAAGTTTTAATAAAATCGTTTTTTGTGGGACGCTACGCCAAGCGAGGGCGATGGTTTAATCTGATATACAATCTAAACTATTTAATTGCAAATTGTACAATTTTCGATTGAAGAAAACTCTGTTGAATTACACCAAGTCTTGAGAGAAACTACATAAGCATCTCGTTTTCCATTAGATTCTCGTTTTATTTTGTCTGCTGTTGTTTTTGCGTCTTGATAATTTGTGAGTGCTATTGCTGTTCTATACCACTTTCCCTTTTTATAAATTGAAGCATTTGAATTAATTTTTGTTGCCCACTCCAGTTCAGGTTTTGCATCACCTTGACTTATATCTGCCCCAAGAATGACTAAGTATATTGTATTTTCAACTGCGTTAAGATTTGACAAAATTTTTTGCTTTTCAATTTCCGCTGATTCTAAATTTTGCATTTCCTCTTTTGTAGGAGGAGTGTCTTTATTTTCAATCTGATTTAATGTAGATTTGCTTTTTTCTGTGATAATGTTCAATTTACCTTTTTCATTTTCTAAATATGCTGTGTAAGTAATCCATCCATTTTTAAGCTCCCCTTTTGGTGTTACGGAGGAAAAAAACTTACAAAAGTTTATCTTTTTGTCTAGAGTTCCTGTTGTATCAATAACATAAGGAATATATTCATTAAAAGCCATCATTTCGTTTTTATCATACTCTCTTTCTTTAAATAAATCAGCAACTATTAAGGTTACAGTAGCTATAGCGGTTGTAACAATTGAATATTTAAAAAGCTCAATCATCTTATCAAGCTTATCAGGTTCAATAGTTCCTTTTTTTATGTAATAAAAGGCGAAAAACATTGCTACAAGTGTGATTAATATAAATATCCCATAGAGAATAAAAGATAAAGTCCCTGTATTTGCCATCGTATAAATTAGTTTAAAGTTGATTTAAAATATCGTACAAACAACATATAATCACCATATACTCAGTTTTTTTAGTTTATGGAGGTTATATCCACTATATTTTGACTTGTTAATGCTTTTTACCGATTTAAATCAGAAATACTTTTGAGAATTGCCGATTAACAGATTGCTGTAGTTTTTGTTTACCATAAAAGACTCAATCTTAGCTATACCGTAGGTAATCATTTACCCCTCCAACCCCACAAAAACCCGATTCACCTTCCCCATTTTCACCACAAAAGCAGTATCTATATAGTCTTTAAAGCCTGTGGCTTTGATGCTTAGTTGGTAATCTCCGTAGGTTAAGGGCTTGAAAATGAAGTTGCCTTCTTTGTCGCTTTTCGTGGTGACGTTTGTTGAGCCAATGAGGCTAATAGTTGCCCCTTCGATGGCTTTACCATCTACCTTGTTAATCACATTTCCTTTGATTTGGGTTACGGTTTTATTGGGTGCGTCGATATGACGTACTTTCTTATACGTATTCACTAAATCGGGATGTGTTTTGTTAAAAACTACGACTAATCTGTCTAATCTGTTTTTGATTAGTGTATCGGTTTCGTCGATTAGCTTGATGATGTTATCGTTATAGTTTGATTTTTCAGAGATAGTTGTTTTAGTTTTAGGTAATAAAGCGTTATAGTCGTTTATGGCGTCGGTCAATTCATATAATGTGGAGGCTGTGATGCCATAGGTTCCTAGTGCATTGAGGTTTGACTGTGTACTGTTATAAATATTGGTAACGGTTGCGACAATTAAATTTTCCCTGAGTTTCTTTAAATCGCTTAAAGAATAATTCACCTCATCCATCAACACTTTATTGTTAATAGTAACTGCATACGCATATACTATATTGGCTATTTCAGAAGCTACCAAACAAAGCTTTGCTTTGGCAGTGGCTTTATCTGCTGATATGCCTGTTGTGTGCTTAATTTCCCTGACTAAATAGTCTTGAATTTCATTCACTTTAATTGTTAAAGCATTAATAGCCTCTGAAAATGCGGTGTTTGTAGAAACAATTCCTGCATTGTTTTGGCAAAACAATAGTACGCCTCGATACATGTTTACCTCTGATTCTTGTCTAGAGTTCATATAGATATATTAAAATTAAAAATTGATGTAGTTATGATAAACTAATCTAAGTGCTTTTTAAACCTTTGTGTAAATGCCTATTTCTCCTTTTGTAGCACTCTTTTCTTGATTGTATTTGAGTGTTTCTGAACAACTGTTGGGTCTTTCTCAATTATCAGCTACTGTTTCTTGATTGTCATTACCTGTTTCTCAACTGTCAACTACCGTTTCTTGATTGTCATTACCTGTTTCTTGACTGTCAGCTACTGTTTCTCAACTATCAGCTATCGTTTCTTGATTGTAATTCTCTGTTTCTTGACTGTCAGTTATTGTTTCTTAATTGTAATTCTCTGTTTCTTGACTATCAGCTACTGTTTCTCAAATGTTATTACTTGTTTCTTGACTGTCAGCTATCGTTTCTTGCTTGTAATTGATTTTTTGTGACTGTAAACACTTATTGTTCGATTGTAATTTGTGGAGTTTAAGGTGCCACCTATTGTTTAAAATTATCTTATATGTTTTCGTAAGTATCAGGAAATGAATAAGATATTGTGCTTGTTGATTGTTGAGTCAAACTTAGCTAATTGGATTTAAAATGACAAATAAAAAGTCAAAAAACTTATTATTCGGTAAGGTTTTTTGTAAAAACTCAATTTTTGTTCAAAATATCATAGGATAATAATCTTTTGAAGAGATTGATGACCAATAAAAACGGCGAGCTTAAAGGCTCGCCGTTACAGTTTTTTATTTATATTTTATCCTAATGATTGGAAACTTCCATGCAAA
This sequence comes from Arcicella lustrica, assembly GCF_034930985.1. Lineage (NCBI taxonomy): Bacteria > Pseudomonadati > Bacteroidota > Cytophagia > Cytophagales > Flectobacillaceae > Arcicella > Arcicella lustrica. The sequence goes on along the minus strand of NZ_JAYGIM010000014.1, from coordinate 94,011 downwards.
AAAACCTTGCGATTAACTTCATTATAATTCTATGATACTAAACCTCAATATACTTGGTATCACAACCTTCTCATCAATCCACCTCCACCACCTGTTCATCTTTTGCTTTTTCTTCTAAATATACCAAAATCCCTTCTACTTTAGCGTGCCCCATTTCTCTGTAGATATTCATGTATTGTCGCACTTGTGTTTTGTGCGAATCTGATTTTGAACCTGTTTTATAATCCAAAATCACGATTTTGTCTTTCAACCTGACTACTCTATCTGGGCGAAGGGGCTTGCCTTTGGGCATCAGAATTTCTCTTTCGTTTTTAATGGCTTCTTCTGCTACTTCAAAAAGTGGTTTGATGGCTGGCAAACTCATAATATTTTCTAAAGTATGCTTTAAGCCTGCTACTTCAGAAGCTGTTATCAAACCTTCTCGTAAAATCTCTTGCAAAGCATAATCAGTATCATGATAAGTCTTGATTTTCGCAAAAGCGGCATGGACTTTATTGCCATAATCTTTACTTTTTTCAAAGGTTTTTAGGTCAAAAAGGCGTTCAGCACTTTGTCTGAGTTTTACTTTATTGCTTCTTTCAAAACTGGTTATGGCACTGATTTCTATTAAATCCTTTACTTTTTCTTTCTTATCTTTTTGCTTTTTGGCTTCGCCTTGATAGATGACTTCAAAATGATTTTCGTCTTCTTCAATCGGTGGACAATTGACAAATTGATACAATTGATTGCCAACTGTTTTGTTAAAATCTTTGATATTTTTCTTAACTATCAAATACAACCTATCTGTGGGGCGAGTAAGTCCTACATAGAGCATATTCAAACTTTCTAAAAAAGTCTTTTCCTTTTCTTCTTTGTATTGATTTACGACTGCCGTTTGCTCCAAAGATTTTGTTACTCTAAGCGGTGCATTTTTTAGGATTTTGTCAGCTTTTTCAGATGATTCATTCGCAATTATTAATTCGTTTTCAACCGGTAAATCAGCCCAAATTTCTGTTCTTAAACTGGTGTCGGTCGTCCAATGACAATAAGGAATAATAACCACAGGAAATTCCAAGCCTTTAGATTTGTGAATACTCATTACATTTACAGCCTCTTGTCCTTCGGGCGTAGAGATAGAAAGTAATTCCTTTTTAGCTTCCCAATATTGCAAGAAATCGGTAAGATGTGTGCTCTTCTTGGTCTGAAATTCGAGGATAACATCCAAAAAGCGAAAGAGGAAATCTAATTCTTTGTGATGTTCAAAAAGAAAGAAAGTATTGATAATCTTCTCGGCGATTTCATACAAAGCCATTTGCTGTAAATCAAAAGATGCTAAAGCGTAGCCTTCGTCTTCTATCAATTCATAAAACAAAGCTATATCACCAGACTCGATGGCTTTTTTGATAAAGTGATTATCTTGTGTATCAGGGATTCTATGTAAAACTACTCGGTAAAATAAATAAATGGCTTCATACTTCGATAAAGTATTTTCTGGATTTTGCACGACTTTCATCAAAGAAATCACCAAATTAACGGCATCTGAAGCACTCAAATTTAGAGAATCTGAAGAAACAACATCAATATTAGCATCTTTCAAAGCATTAGCGATGATTCTGCCATGCTTATTTTTTCTACATAAAATAGCAATGTCGGCATAATTATAGCCCGCTTCACGTGCCTCATCAATTAATGTAATTATTCGTTCGAACATGATTTCATCCTCTACTTCTCCCTGTAAAAAATCAATTTCTACATGACCGCCTTCTTTTGGTTTTGGCGGTACTTGTTGCGCAAATAATTCATCATAAACAAAAGGAAGGCTAGTAGCAATGCTTTCGTTTTCGGCAGAATCTTTTATAAAACCAAACAAATCGTTATTGAAAGTAATTACCTCTTTGGTACTTCTGTAATTGGTACTCAGGTTTTCGGGCTTTAAGTATGGACGAATGCTGGCGTATCTTTCTATCAAGAAATCATTTTCTTCGTTGCCTTCCACCAATCTTTCTAAATTGTCTTTGTGTAAATGCACAATCAATTCCATTTCTCCGCCTCTGAAACGGTAAATAGATTGTTTGGCATCTCCAACCGCCAAATTGAAATGTCCGTTTGCTAAAGCGTTTTCTACCAAAGGCAAGAAATTATGCCATTGAAGCGTAGAAGTATCTTGAAATTCATCAATCAGAATATGATTATATTTTTCTCCCAAACGTTCATAGACAAACGGAATGGGTTCTTTCATCACAATTTCAAAGATTTTACGGTTAAATTCTGAAATATGAATTTGCCCGCTTTCATTTTGAATGGCAGCAATTTCCTTTTTTAGCTGACTCAACAAAGCTAATTTCTTGGTCTGTTTAAGAATCTCTTTGAAGAGTATATATTTTGATTTTTCGTTGTCCTGAATAGAAAAAATATTACTTAAATAACTACTTAATTCGTCTGAAATACCATCAATTGCTGCCTTAATTCCACCTTTTTGTGTTTTTGAATACCAGTGATTTTCCTCTACGGCTTTCATCACATAAGAATTTGGCGAAGCAAAAACATCATTTTGCAATTTCAAGAAATAAGCTCCCACACCCGAACGACTTTGGAAGAAATCCCCAATCGTTAAACCCGCAGAATCTATACTTTCTAAAGCTACTTGTGAGATAGTTTTGATTTTAGTTTCCAAATATTCGCAATAAGCCTTTGTTTGTCCTTCAATTTGGAGAAAATCTTCTGCTTCTAAATCCGCAATATTGTCGATAGCTTCTTGATGTTGGTCAGATAAAAGGCTTTTTCCGAAAACAGACAATTCTCCAGCCAAACCATTCCAAGATTTTCCTTCATCTGCTTTTTCCATCGCAAAACTTTTGATGGCTAAAGTAATTTGCTCGAAATGCTCTGTATTTACTTTCTGTAATAATTGCTCAACTGCGGCATCCAAGAGTACTTCAGAATCAAGGCTTACTTCAAAATTGAAAGGAAAATCTAATTCCTCTGTAAAAGCAGAAACGATTTTCTGAACAAACGAATCTATCGTAGAAACAGAGAAATTGGCATATTCATGAATGATATGTTTAAAGGTTTTAGACGCTCTTGCACGCAACTCTTCTTCATCAATTTCAATCCCTTCTTCTTGTAATTCCTCCAAAATTTGCTTTAAGATTCCTTCCGATTCTTTCCGGTCTTGCAAATCTTCAGAAGCAAATTGATGCAAGTATTTCAAGATTCTTTCTTTCATTTCACCAGCGGCTTTATTCGTAAAAGTCACTGCCAAAATATGGTTGAAATAAAAAGGAGAAGTAGTTTTAAGGGCTAATTTGATGTACTCTTTCGCCAAAGTATAGGTTTTCCCAGAACCAGCAGAGGAAGAATATATTTTGAATTTCGGGCTTTGCATTTTTTTGATTTCGGGTTTCGGATTTATTTAGATGAAAGAGGCAAGACAAAAGACACAAGAGAAAAAGGTTTAGAATAGCATTTCAAAAGAAGTGACAGACACTCTATCTTTTGCTTAGTGCTTGTCACTTTTATCAAAATCATGTCAAATGTCAGGTTCAGTGTCTCCACTAAACATCTCGACTGGTGGTTTGTGAGACACAAACCACGGCAAGAGAAACAAGAGATGCTTTAAAATAGAATTTCAAATGCAGTTCTCTTATCTCCGCTGAATAATCTTTAATAGTTTGTGAGACACAAACTACGGCAAAGAAAAGCCTTTTGCTAATGCCTTGTTTCCTTCCTCTTGCTGCTTTTATCTCAAATCTTGCTTCTTGTCTCTTGCTTCTTGTCTCTTTACATCTAAATCTTATTGCAAATTACAAAAAGCCTGTAAATTTGTTTATCATAATCCCTCATCATGCAACAAACATTTATTACAAACGATGCCATTATCTTCGGAATACTACTTGGTATCATCTATTTTACCTTTTATACATCTTCATTAGAGAATCGTTTTTGGAAACGTTTTTATACATTCTTTCCAAGTATTTTAGTTTGTTACTTCGTTCCCGGTTTATTAAATGCCTTTCATATTGTAGATGGCGAAAATTCTAAATTGTACGATGTAGCCTCTAAATACTTATTGCCAGCTTGTCTTTTGTACTTTACCATTAATATTGATTTTCAAGCATTGAAGCAATTAGGCGGAAAAGCCATCATTGTTTTCTTAGCAGGAGCTTTGGGCGTAATGGTTGGTGGCCCTGCATCGCTTTGGATTGTGAAAATGATTAGTCCAGAAACAGTTTCGGGAGAAACTTGGCGAGGTTTAGCAACCATCGCAGGTAGTTGGATTGGTGGAAGTGCGAATCAGACGGCTTTAAGAGAAGTATTTAATCCTGCTCCAGAGGTTTTTTCTCAAGCCATCGCCATTGATGTACTTACCGCAGAGCTTTGGTTGGCTTTATTATTGTATGGCGTGGGTCATGCCACAAAAATTGATAAATTGTTTCGAGCAGACACCAGAGCAGTTGATGAAGTCCGCCAGAAAATTGAAAAAAGAGCCAAAGAAAATGCAAGAAACCCAAATGTAGAAGATCTTTTAAAGATTCTCTTTATCGGTTTTGGCGTAACAGCCATCGCTCATGCTTGTTCAGATATGATTGTGCCTTTTATCGAAAACAATTATCCAAATCTCAAAAAGTTTAGTCTTACATCTTCCTCTTTTTGGGTGATTTCATTAGTAACTATTTTTGGTTTAATACTCTCACAGACCAAAGCAAAGCAAATTGAAGATGTTGGTGCATCAAAATTTGGTTCAATATTTCTGTTTATTCTTATTGCAACGATTGGAATGAAAATGGACATTTTTGCCGCTTTAGAAAAACCTCAACTTTTTTTAGTAGGCATCATTTGGATGTTATTTCATGCCAGCTTTACTTTAGTTGCGGCATATCTGACCAAAGCGCCTTACTTTTTTACAGCTGTTGGGTCACAGGCAAATGTTGGCGGAGCAGCATCTGCCTCGGTTGTGGCCGCAGCATTTCATCCTTCATTGGCTTCAGTAGGAGTATTATTAGCCATTCTAGGCTACGCACTCGGTACTTATTGCGGATACCTTACGGGTTTGATGATGCAATGGGTGATTGAGTAATTATGAGTTTTGAATGATGAATTATGAATAAATTGTAGCTTTCAAATAAGCTGTTTTATTCAAAATAGACTTTTGTGAATCGTTAAATTGATTAACCACTCAACATACAATACATAATTCATCATTCAAAACTCATCATTCCTAAAGTCCTTTCTTCAATCTACTCAACGATTGTGGCGTAATGTTGAGGTAGGAAGCAATAATATGTTGAGGAATTTTCTTTTCAACTGCTGGAAATTCAATCAGTAATTTCTGGTAGCGCAATGTGGCGTCATCGAGCATAAAAGAACGTACTCTGTTTCTTTCTTCGCAAAAATAAAATTGATTAATGAGTCTCCCTGCTCTTTCCCAACCGTGGAATTTGTCGAAAAGCCATTGTAAACGCTCGTGTGTGATGTACAATAACTTACAATCTTCAAGAGCATCTAAATAATCAGTAGAAGGTTGTTGAGAAGCAAAGCTTACTTGTTCTGTGAAGATAGTTCCATCAAAGGCGAAGTTGAAGGTTCTATTTTGTTCTCCATCTACTTTGGTATAAGCTCTCAGTGTACCTTGTAGAATAAAATAAATTTCATTACAAACATCACCTTCTTTTAGCAGAATATCTCCTTTCTTGCAGGTTTTGTATTGTAACTTACTAACGAATGATTTTACCTCCCTTTCAGAAAGTACCACGAATTTGCTCAGGTACTCAACGATGGGGTAAACTTCAGGGGTTAATTTCATGGCGGTAATGAAGTTTAAATGAATTTTGTTTAGTTTAGATAAAAATTAGCCATATCGACCTTTATTCTTATCTCTTTTCTAATTACTTATTATCTTTTTCAAAGTTAAGGACGTAATTTTGTAAAAAGTATAAGTAAATCCTGTATTAGAGCTGGTAAGTTATACAGCAACTTGAAATAAATCAATACCGTAAAATAAATAACGTGAAAAACATACGTAACTTTTGTATTATTGCCCACATTGACCACGGAAAGAGTACGCTCGCTGACCGATTAATTGAATTTACAAATACCGTTCAAAAACGGGATATGCAAGCTCAATTATTGGACGACATGGACTTGGAGCGTGAGCGTGGTATCACTATCAAATCGCATGCAATACAAATGAATTTCCCTTATAAAGGAGAAGAATATGTATTCAATTTGATTGATACGCCGGGTCACGTGGATTTTTCTTATGAAGTTTCACGCTCAATTGCTGCTTGTGAAGGTGCTTTGTTGATTGTAGATGCAGCTCAAGGAATTGAAGCACAAACTATCTCAAACCTTTTCTTGGCTTTGGGGCATGACCTAGAAATTATTCCTGTATTAAATAAAATTGACCTTCCGGGTGCAATGCCAGAGGAAGTAAAAGATCAAATCGTTGATTTATTAGGTTGTGATCGTGATTCTATCATCCATGCTTCTGGTAAAGAAGGCATTGGTATAGAAGATATTTTGATTGCCGTTGTTGAAAGAATCCCTGCTCCGAAAGGTGACCCTGCCGCTGAATTACAAGCTTTAATTTTTGACTCTGAATTTAATTCATACCGTGGTATCGAAGTAATGTTTAGAGTATTCAACGGAGAAATCAAAAAAGGAGACAAAGTAAAATTCATTGCAACGGGTAAAGAATACTTTGCAGATGAAATCGGTACTTTACGTTTAGAAAAAGAACCAAGATTATCCATCAAAGCGGGCGACGTAGGTTATTTGATTTCGGGTATTAAAGAAGCCAAAGAAGTAAAAGTTGGTGATACGATTACGCACCGTGACCGTCCTTGTAAAGAATCTATTCATGGTTTTGAAGAAGTAAAACCAATGGTTTTTGCAGGTATTTATCCTGTTGAAACGACTGAATTTGAAGATTTGCGTGATGCAATGGGGAAACTCCAATTGAATGATGCTTCACTTGTTTGGGAACCTGAAACATCAATGGCATTAGGTTTTGGTTTCCGTTGTGGTTTCTTAGGAATGCTACACATGGAAATCGTTCAAGAACGTTTGGAACGTGAATTTAACATGACGGTAATTACAACTGTTCCTTCGGTGAAATTCAATGTTAAATTAACAAATGGCGAAGAACTTTGGGTTTCTGCTCCGTCTGAATTACCTGAACCGAACTTGATTGACCACGTTGAAGAACCAATTATCAAAGCACAAATCATTACTAAATCTGATTATGTAGGAGGAATTATGAAATTGTGTTTGGATAAACGTGGAGTACTTTCAAACCAAATTTATTTAACTTCAGATAGAGTTGAATTACAATTCGATTTACCACTTTCAGAAGTAGTATTCGATTTCTTCGATAAATTAAAAACGATTTCTCGTGGTTATGCGTCTTTGGATTATGAATACAAAGGCTATCAAGAAGGAGAAATGGTGAAGTTGGATGTGATGTTGAATGGTGAAAAAGTAGATGCACTTTCAGCAATCGTTCACCGTGACAAAGCTTATGAATGGGGAAAACGTCTTTGTGAAAAGTTACGTGAATTATTACCAAGACAACAATTTGATATTGCTATTCAAGCGGCAATCGGACAAAAAATCATTGCTCGTGAAACCGTTAAAGCTTTAAGAAAAGACGTAACTGCAAAATGTTATGGTGGTGATATTTCTCGTAAAAGAAAATTATTAGAGAAACAGAAAAAAGGTAAAAAGAGAATGCGTCAAGTAGGAAATGTAGAAATTCCGCAAGAAGCATTTATGGCTGTTTTGAAGTTAGACTAAGCATTTCATTAAAAAATCCGTTATCAGTTAATTGTTATCCGTTCGGACTAGCAATTAATTGATAACAGATTTTCATTAAATCTAATACCAGTAACTTTATTTCTTTACTCTATTCACTCAATCACAATTCACTAACTCACAACTAAACCTTCACAACTCCACCATCATTGTTATCAATTTTTCTAGTTCTTTCGTAGCTGAACCAAAATCTGAATTATATTTATTCAGCATAAAAGAGAAACACATCAATTCTCCATTTTTAGCAGTAAAGTATCCAGCATAAGCTCTTACTCCTTCAATAGAACCACTTTTCGCTCTGACATTCCCAACCGCTTTTGATTTCTTTCCCAAATGTGCCACCGTTCCAGATTCACCAACTACTGGTATTGATTCATAAAATGCTTTGAATGATTTTTCAGAGTACATCGCTTTTAAAATATCCGTCATATTATCTGCCGTAATGCCATTAGAAGGTGAAAGTCCACTACCATCTTTGATATTAAAACCTGATAGATTAACCCCTTTACTTTGCCAAATTTGTTTCAAACCTTTTATAGCATCTTTAGTAGAATTTCCAAAAGATGAAATTGCCGAAAATGTTTTCAGAAAAGCTTCGGCATAAAGGTTGATACTCTGGTAATTACAAGCTTTTGAAAGTTCTCCAAGCGGAGGCGAAGTATATACAGCGATATTCATGGTTTGCAAAGGTTTTTGATAGGTCATTTTCTTTTTACTTACTTCCAAAGACGACAGTGGATTATCTTGTACTTTGATGCCAATTTCTTCTAATTTCTTTTGTAAGGAATAAGCCGCAAATAAAGCTGGGTCTGGAATAGAACCTTTTACCGCAAAAGTATCGCCAGCAGGTACAAAACCCTGCATCACTAAAATATCTTGATAAGGTGTACTATAAATATTTACTTGGTCGCCAGTTTTAGGCTTGTCTGTTAATACTTTATTGATTTTTTGATAATAGGGGAGGTCTGGAATTGTTTTTACCAATGTAGCTTCACCTAAATATTGTGAAGGTTTAAAAACGGCATAATACAGGTTTTCATGAATGTTTAAACCATAAGCACCTGCTCCGTAATAGTTTCCCATATCTGTCCAAATCCAAGTATCAGGCAAAACATTTTCTTCAAATAGACTAGCATCCGCAAATACTCTTCCTTTGATTTCCTTGATGCCCAAAATCTTAATTTTTTGTGTCCAAGTATCAAACAAAGTTTTATAATCCATTTGTTTTTCGATACGCCAAGAACCCAGCGAAGGGTCACCTGAGCCTTTGATGATAATATCTCCAGTTAATACAGAATCCGCAATTTGTCCACTGTAATTTAATTGGGTTGTATAAGTATAATTTTCTCCTAAGGTCGATAATGCCGTTGCGGAGGAAATCAATTTTAAAGTTGAAGCAGGAGCGAGGCTTTTTTGAGCATTATGGCTCACCAATACTTTATTCGTTGTTACTGATTTAATACTGATGCCCATCATTCCATTAGCCATAAAAGGAGTATTGGCTAAGCCTTCTACATATTTTTGAAATTGTACTTGTTTAGCTTTATTGTCAAGAGAATCGGGCGTTTTTGATAAAGTAAGGACATGGAAAATACTTAACAAAAATAGTTTCATATAAATAAGAAGGATTATTGATGAATGTTGATACTTAACAAAGATAATTAAAAGCGAAAAATAACCTAATCCTTTTTGTAGAGCCTTACTGAATTTAAGTAAATCCTATTATGAAAGACAGAAAATAGAAAAGGCTACCATTTTCATAGTAGCCTTTTGATGAATTATAAAATCCAATTTTGAATCTATCCAACTGAACCCTCTAATGATACTGCTAGCAGTTTTTGAGCTTCAACAGCAAATTCCATTGGCAATTGGTTCAATACTTCTTTAGCATAACCGTTTACAATCAAAGCAACGGCTGCTTCAGTAGAAATACCACGTTGGTTACAATAGAACAATTGGTCTTCTCCGATTTTAGAAGTCGTTGCCTCGTGTTCTACAGTAGCCGTTTTATTTTTTACTTCAATATATGGGAAAGTATGCGCTCCACAACGGTCGCCCATTAAAAGAGAATCACATTGAGAAAAGTTACGAGCATTATCTGCACGTTTCATTACTTCTACTAATCCACGATATGAATTGTGAGATTTACCTGCTGAAATACCTTTAGAAACAATTCTTGATTTAGTATTCTTACCAATGTGAATCATTTTTGTACCAGTATCAGCTTGTTGCATATTATTTGTAACAGCAACTGAATAAAATTCACCGATAGAATTATCTCCTTTTAAAATAACAGAAGGATATTTCCACGTAATCGCCGAACCTGTTTCTACCTGGGTCCAAGAAATTTTAGAATTTGCTCCCTCACAAATACCACGTTTTGTTACGAAGTTATAAATTCCACCTTTTCCTTCTTTATCGCCAGGATACCAGTTTTGTACAGTTGAGTATTTTACTTCAGCATTTTCATGAGCAACAATTTCAACTACCGCTGCGTGCAATTGATTTTCATCACGCTGAGGAGCTGTACAACCTTCTAAATAACTAACATAAGAACCTTCATCTGCAACAATCAAAGTACGTTCGAATTGTCCAGTTCCTGCGGCATTAATACGGAAGTAGGTTGAAAGTTCCATCGGGCAACGAACACCTTTTGGAATATAGCAGAAAGAACCATCAGTAAATACTGCGGCATTGAGAGCTGAAAAGAAGTTATCTTTTACTGGCACAACTGAACCTAAATATTTTTTGATTAATTCCGGATGATCTTGAATTGCTTCCGACATCGAGCAGAAGATGATTCCTCTTTTCGCTAAATCTGCCTTAAAAGTAGTTGCTACCGAAACAGAGTCAATAACGGCATCAACAGCAACATTTGATAAACGTTTTTGTTCGTTTAATGAAATACCTAATTTCTCAAAAGTAGCACGTAATTCTGGGTCAATATCATCTAATGATTCCAAAACTTTTGCTTGTTTTGGAGCAGAATAATATTTAACAGACTGATAGTCAACTGGTTTGTAATGAACGTTTGACCATTTCGGTTCTTCCATTGTCAACCAAGTACGGTAAGCACTTAGTCTTAAATCAAGCATCCATGCTGGTTCGTTTTTCTTTGTTGAAATCAATCTGATTACGTCTTCACTCAAACCTGCTGGCACTTCGTCAGTTTCGAAGTGACTTTGAAAACCATATTTGTACTCCGAGGAGGTAACTTCCTCTAATATATCAATTTCTTCTTTTGCCATTGCTTTAGGTAGTAATTATCCTACAAAAATAAGCCAAAAAAACGAAGAATAGTTCGCCTGTTTAGATTTTTTCTAAAAAGGCTACCCAGAAAGTGCTAAAATTATTAACCTTTATAGCCAAAAGGTACTGAACGATTTATACTTTCTTCTAAAGAAATAAATGTTTCAGTTCTTTGAATGCCCTGTACTTTTTGAATTTTATCGTGAAGCACTTCTCTTAAATGAACAGTATCACGACAAACAATTTTTGCAAAAATTGAATAAATACCTGTCGTATAATTAATACTTACTACTTCTGGAATTTTGATAAGTTGTTCGGCAACTTCAGCATAAAGCGAGCTTTTATCTAAATAAATTCCCAAAAAGGCAGCTATGTCCCAACCCAATTTAGTATGGTCTATCACCAATTGTGAACCTTTAACAATTCCAGCTTGCTCCATTTTTCCCATTCTTACATGGACAGTTCCGCCTGAAACATTGATTTTTTTACCAATTTCTGTGTAAGGCATGGTGGCATCTTGCATTAAAAGTCCTAAAATTTTCAAATCAGTTTCGTCGATTTCGACATTCTTTTCCATATCATAAGTATTTTGACTCAAATAAAATTTAAAATTTTACAAAAAACAACACTTTTGAAAAGAAATTATTAACAAATTTTAAATAAATCCACTTCGGAATTGAATATAATGTAAATTTTAAGTTTTTTTTATGTAAAATTTGCAAAAGAATAAATGACGAGCTAACTTTGCATTGTCAAGTTAAAAGAAACGAAGACAACCACACTGTAGGGTGATGAAATTTGGCAGACGTACCCTCCTGTCTCGGGGGTGGTGAACATGAAATAAAGTAAGTGTAATGCCCATCGCAAGATGGACTGGGGTTGACCACCAGACTTTGTACTTTACCTAATCACACCGTGGAGGTTCGAATCCTTCTCCTACAGCCAATTATTTGATATATTTTGAGGATAAATTTTTGTCAAAGCACAATTTTATTATTACCTTTATTCTCAAATTATCAGATTGACTACAAGATATCAAGTAGTTTTATTTGGTTTTTAGTTTGTTGATGAAGTGTAATTCAAAAAAGCAGTCTTTGTAAGTCTGCTTTTTTTGTTTTCAGTCCTTACCAATAAAAAGCCGTAGTATTTCAGGAATACTACGGCTTTTTACTTTGAGTACTTATACTTATTTGAAGTTTTAAAAATTACTCCAAAATTCCCACTTTTAAATAACTTGCTGCTGATTTTTGATGGTAAACTTTCTGAGTAGCTTTTTGATAATCCTTTTCTTCAGCTTTAAAAATATCCATAAACTTTTGCGGATTTCTGTCGGCAAAAGGAAAGCACGAACTCTGAATTTGCACCATCATCTTATGCCCTTTCTTAAATGTGTGTAAAACATCTTGTAATTCCACATTTAAACTTGTTACTTGATTAGGCACAAAAGGTTTTGGCTTTGAAATATCATCACGATATTTTCCTCTGAAAATTTCAGAACGTACCAATTGCTGATAATTTCCATAAATTACTCCAGGTCTTTTAGGATGTTCTGGAGCGTCGGCTGGATAAACATCAATTACTTTCACCACCCAATCTGCATCCGTTCCAGAAGTCGCCACTTTTAACATCGCTTTTATTTCTCCAGACAGTGTGAGGTCTTTTTCTAAAACATCTGTTGAAAACGACAAAACATCTGGACGAGTATAAGCAAATCGTTGGTCTTCAACCATATAATCTGCCGAAAACCCATCATTGATTTTAGAAGAAAAAGGAACTGGTCGATTTGGGTCTGAAACATAATCAGAGAACGATTTTTCGTTTGTTGGTGCAGTAAACGATAATTTACCATTTGAATGAAAATATAAATTTTTCTCTTGTGTACCTTTTGCTGGATAAGTATCAAATGAACGCCATTTGTTTGTTCCAGTTTCAAAAAGAGTTGCTTCTGGTAAATCGAGTGGTTTTGAATCATCAATTAAATAATGGTGAAAAAATTTAGCTTCAATATTTTCTTGATAATATGGTGATACTTTTGAGCCAAAATCTACATCAGCAAGCATTTGTCCAGACGAACCAGCCCAACCTCCATGAACCCAAGGACCAACTACAAAAATATTTTTGATGTTAGGATTCTGTTTTTCGATAGCTTTATAAGTATTGAACGTTCCATATAAATCTTGTTCGTCATACCAGCCACCAACTACCATCACAGCGTGTTTAATGCCTTTTAAGTGTGGCAAAATATTTCTTTTCTTCCAATGTTCATCATAACTTGGATGTTCAAAATTGTCATGATAATAAACGTTTCTTCCTTTATAAAAACCGTCTTCTGAATTTTTGGTTGTTTTTACTTCGTTCAAATAAAAATCATATCCATCAGGGTTATTGTTTTCAAAATATGCTGGCGGACGAGTAATTGTTGGTTTGGTTTGTTCCTGAAAGAAATTATAAAAACCAAAATTGGCTGCAATCATAAATGCTCCGTTATGAAAAGCATCATCTCGCCAAAGGTCTGCCATTGGTGCTTGTGGTGAAGAAGCTTTCAGGGCTGGATGTTCTGACACGGCACCAGCAGAAGTAAAAAAGCCAGGATACGAAATTCCCCATTGACCCACTTTCCCACTATTGTTATTGATGTTTTTTGTCAGCCAATCAATCGTATCATAAGTATCTGTAGATTCGTCAATATCAGTTTTAGCTTTCTTTATATCAAGATGAGGCGTCATTTCTACGAATTTTCCTTCCGAAGCCCATCTTCCTCTTACATCTTGGTAAACAACGATGTAATTACTTCTCAACATAAACGGGTTTGGGCCAATTCTCTTTTTGTATTTATCCGTTCCATACGGCGAGCAAGTATAAGGCGTTCTTTGCATTAAGATGGGATACTTTTTACTTTGGTCTTTCGGGGCGTAAACTTGTGTAAAAAGCTTGATTCCGTCACGCATTTGAACCATAAACTCCATTTTCTGATAGTTTTCACGAATGTAAGCGCTGTCTTGAGCGACTGAAAATGGATAAGGAGATTCCGTTTTTTGGGCATAACTACAAACAGGTATTAGAAGTAGCCACAAGAAAAGTTTTTTCATAATTGATTTTGTTGATTAAGGAAATATCAAGGATTTATTGACAATTTACATAAAAGCCGTCAAAACCTAAATTGGATTGCGTAATTTTGCAGTCCGCTAACAATTTACCTAATTAGACAAAAACAATCGTAATTAATCATTTTTAGGAAATGTTAGTATTGTGGACTATAAATAACTGACAAGTGACTCAAAATTTAAGAATTGCCGTTCAGAAATCTGGACGCTTAAGTGAGGATTCCCTCAATCTTTTTAAGGAATGCGGAATCAAGTTTGATAATGGAGCAGGAAAGTTAAAAGCAACTTCTTCAAACTTCCCAGCAGAATTTTTGTTTCTTAGAGACGACGATATCCCCGGCTATGTAGAAGATGGCGTTGCGGATATTGGTATTGTCGGACAAAATGTTCATGTGGAAAGCAATAAAAACGTTTCAGAAGTGAAATTGTTGGGCTTTTCAAAATGCCGTTTATCAATTGCTATTCCAAGAAGTGATGTTTATAATGGCATTGAAGATTTGCAAGGAAAAGACATTGCTACTTCATATCCAATCATTTTAGGAAATTACCTAAAGGATAATGGCGTTACTTCTCATATTCATGAAATTTCTGGTTCAGTTGAAATTGCACCAAGTATTGGTTTAGCTCATGCTGTTTGTGATATTGTTTCGTCTGGCGGTACTTTATTGAGCAACGGTCTGAAAGAAGTAGAAGTAATTTTCCGTTCGGAAGCGATTATGATTGGTTGTCCAACCATGTCAGCTGAAAAACAAGATATTCTTAATCAGATTTTGTTTAGAATTGATGCTGTCCAAAGAGCAAAAAACAATAAGTATGTTGTATTGAACACAAAAAATGAAAACATTCAAGCAATCAGCAAATTATTGCCGGGAATGCAATCACCATCTGTAATTCCTTTGGCGCAAGAAGGCTGGTCGGCGATGAGTTCAGTAATTAACGAAAATGACTTTTGGCAAAATATCGAAAAACTACGTGAAGCAGGCGCTGAAGGTATTTTAGTAATGCCAATTGAAAAAATGATTTATTAGTTTCTATGAAAATTATAAAATATCCCAAACAATCCGATTATCAAGCCTTATTGACACGCCCTACACAGGATATTGCTGTGATTGAACAGCGTGTAGCACCCATCTTGTACAGAGTAAAAACAGAAGGCGATATCGCCCTTCGTGATTTTGCTTTGATCTTCGATAAAGTCCATTTAGAATCTATTGAAATGCCTTCTACAGAAATTGAAAAGGCAGCCTCATTGCTTTCTGATGATTTGAAGCAAGCGATTCATCAAGCTTACAAGAACATTCATAAATTTCATGAAGCTCAAAAGAGTACTCCTGAAAAGATTGAAACGATGGCGGGTGTTACTTGCTGGCGCAAGACTGTCGGAATTGATAAAGTTGGGGTATATATTCCGGGTGGCACAGCACCTTTATTTTCAACTGTATTAATGTTGGGCATTCCAGCACAAATTGCAGGTTGTAGAGAAATTGTTTTGTGTACGCCATCAAACCATCCAGCAATTCTGTATGCAGCTTCACTTTGTGGAATTACTAAAGTTTATAGAATTGGCGGTGCGCAAGCCATTGCAGCGATGGCTTATGGCACAGAAACTGTTCCACAAGTATATAAAATTTTTGGTCCAGGAAACCAATATGTTACTGCTGCCAAAATGTTGGTCAATAAAGAAGGAATTGCGATTGATATGCCTGCTGGACCTTCGGAAGTAGCCGTTTATGCGGATGATTCTGCCAATCCAGCTTTTGTGGCAGCAGATTTATTATCACAAGCAGAGCATGGTGTTGACTCGCAAGTATTATTGGTTTCAACTTCGGAAAAAATAATTGAAGCAGTAAACGAAGAGCTTACTAAACAATTAGCTGTTTTGCCAAGAGCAGATTTTGCTTCAAAAGCCCTTGAAAATAGTCAAGCTATTTTGGTAGAAAATCAGGAAATAGCTTTAGCACTTTTGAATGATTACGCTGCTGAACACTTGATTCTATCAATAGAAAATGCGGAAGAAGTATCAGAAAAAATTTATCAAGCAGGTTCAATTTTCTTAGGAAATTACACACCAGAATCTGCTGGTGATTATGCCTCAGGTACAAACCATACTTTGCCAACTAATGGTTATGCAAGAGCTTATTCTGGCGTAAGTTTAGATAGCTTCGTGAAGAAAATAACAGTTCAGCATATTACCAAAGAAGGCATTCAAAACCTCGGAAAAACAATTATTGAAATGGCAGAAGCAGAGTCTTTAGATGCTCATGCTAATGCAGTGAAAATTAGAATGTAAATTATTTAAATTATGACTTTCAACTTACAAAGTATCGTTCGTAAACATATTCTTAGTCTTGCTCCTTACTCTTCTGCTCGTGATGAATATACCGGTAAAGAAGGAGTTTTTTTAGATGCAAATGAAAACCCAATTGGTTCAGCAACGCCAGAAAACTGGAACAGGTACCCAGATCCATATCAAGCTGCAATCAAAGAAAAAATTGCACCCATAAAAGGTTGTTGCCCAACGCAAATTTTCTTAGGAAATGGTTCTGACGAACCCATTGATTTAATTATCAGATTGACTTGCGAACCTAAAGAAGATAATATAATTATCCTTCCGCCAACTTACGGAATGTATGAAGTAAGTGCTTCGGTGAATAATGTTCAGGTTCAGAAGATTGATTTGACGGAAGATTATCAATTGGATGTTGATGCCATTATTGAAGCTATCAACCCAAAAACGAAATTGATTTTCATTTGTTCGCCGAACAACCCAACAGGTAATATTATCAATCGTGAAGCAATTTTAACAATCATTGATAATTTTGAGCATGGTTTGGTAATTATTGATGAAGCTTACAATGATTTTTCTGATGAGCCATCTTTCATTCCTGAATTAGATAATTTCCCGAATGTAATTGTACTTCAAACGTTCTCAAAAGCTTGGGGCTTAGCAGCTTTAAGATTAGGAATGGCTTTTGCAAATGAGGAGTTAATCAAGCTTTTGAATAAGATTAAATATCCATACAACATAAATGGGTTGACACAAAAACTATTAATTGAAAATATTGCTAATACTGATTTCGTTGTAAATTCCGTTAATACGCTGAACAATAACCGTAAGCTATTAGCAGAAGCATTATCTGAATTATCTATCGTCGAAAAGATTTTCCCATCGGATGCCAATTTCTTATTAGTGAAATTCCAAGATGCTAAAGCGGTTTTCGATTACTTAATTGAGCAAAAAACTATCGTTCGTGACCGCTCAAAAGTAAAACTTTGCGATAATTCTTTAAGAATTTCGGTTGGTACGGCAGAAGAAAATACTCATTTGATGAATCTACTGAAAGCTTACAAATCATAATCTTATTTCTTATGAAAAAAATTGCTTTTATCTGTTCTCTAATGCTATTTGGTTTCTCTGGGTTTTCGCAATACAAAACTTGGGCTGTTGGTGCAAAACTTGGCGACCCTTCAGGTTTATCTATTCGTCATTATTTAAGTAATGATAAAAATGCTTTAGAACTGAATGTAGGTGTTTATGGAGCACTTTGGGGATTGAGAAGTCCATATAGAGATGGACATTTTGATGGAGCAGGTCTTTCTTTTAGCGGAATTTATCTTTGGCATCAGCAATTGGGCAATTCTCCTCTAAGATGTTATTATGGTTTTGGTGGACAGATTACTTCTCGTTCATATATTTTAGCGAGTAAGCAAACAGCCAACACTGGAATTGGTGGCGTTGGACAAGCTGGACTAGAGTATGGAGTACCAGATTCACCTTTGTCAGTTTTTGGGGAATTAGGACTTTACATAGAACTTGTACCTGCTTTCTTTTACACGCATCCACAAGGTGGTTTAGGAGTAAGATACAATTTTTAAGAAATTACCCTCTTCAATTTTGCTTACTAGTTCATATTGGATACTTTTGTGAGTATTCTTGGGGGCTTAGCTCAGTTGGCTAGAGCGCTACGCTGGCAGCGTAGAGGTCATGGGTTCGAGCCCCATAGTCTCCACTAAAAACCTTTGTACAAGCTTGTACAAAGGTTTTTTTATGTTTTTTGGTATTAATCAGAAAAAAAGTTCATTTTTGTTTATAAAACATTAAAACCCTTTTACATCTGATTAAATATCATTTACGCTATTTTCATTTATGAATCTCAGACAAATATATTGGTTAATGCAAATTTCTAGTTGGTTACTCATCGCTTTAATGGCTTTGAAATACACTATACTAGAAGAATCGGGTTATAATCTTTCTATTCAATACTTTATTGCTGTATTTATATTTGGTCTTTTTACGACACATACCTACAAACTTATTGTTGATAAGTACAAACTTGATGATGCTTCGGTACAAGTTTTCCTTTTATTCCCATTGGTTGGTAATGTTATTTTAGGCTTCTTATTTTTTATATTGGATATTATATTTACCTCAAATGAAGTATTAAAAAGTGATTATAATAGCTTTGGCGATTATTTCAGTTTGTTTATTGACGATATTTGGGTAACTACTCCTTGGTTTTTCTTCTTTCATATTCTTAGATATGTTGCTCAAAAACAAACTATGAACGAGAAAATGATTTCGATGGAAAAGATGCTTATCAAATCGGAATTAGATGCCCTTAAAACACAATTACATCCTCATTTTTTTTTTAATGCCCTCAATAGTATCAAGGCTTTAATGATTATTGACCATCACGAAGCCCGTGAAGCAGTTGATCAGCTTTCAGATTTGTTGCGTTTGTCCCTCAACATTGGGGAATCACAAACTGTACGAGTTGAAGAAGAATTAAAATTAACAAAAGCTTATCTCTTTTTAGAAAAAATTAGGTTCGATAAAAGGTTGATGTATTATTTTGACATCGACGAAAAACTGAGTAATAAAATGATTATTCCTATTTCGTTGAGTACTCTTATTGAAAACGCTATCAAACATGGAATTGCTAAACTAAAAAATGGAGGAGAAGTAAAAGTGCGAATTTTTGAAGAAGATGAAAACTTAATGATGCAAGTAATCAATACTGGAAAGCTTGTTAAGCAAGATGATACAAAAAGACAAGATGGCGGCGGTATTGGTTTAGTGAATCTAAAAAAACGCTTAGAATTACAATATACAGGAGAAGCTTCCTTGAAAATTGAAGAAATTGAAGACAAAGTAGTTTCTACCATTATCATTCCTCTTGCTAGAACTTGGTAAACACAAATCATTACAAATACATTGTTTCCTTATTTTATATTGCATTTATACTCAACAAATATTCATCAAAAAACATGAAAAAATTATTACTGTTGTTAGCTCTTTGTAGCTTTTCTTTTTATAATCAAGCACAAAAGCTAACGGTTGCTCAACTCGACTCTGCCTTTGTTCGTGAAAACTATGTTAAGACGCAATACGAAATCGAAATGCGTGATGGCGTAAAACTCTTCACAAACGTTTATACGCCAAAGGATGCCTCAGCCAATAAAAAATACCCGATTATCCTCAAAAGAACTTGCTACAGCGTTGCTCCTTATGGTAAAGACCAATTACCCAATCTAATTTCGAACTCAAGATACTTGATGCGTGAGAAATTTATTTTTGTTGACCAAGATGTACGTGGACGCTGGATGTCGGAAGGTAATTTTACCAATATGACCCCACATATTTCAAATAAAAACAGCAATAAAGATATTGACGAAGCTTCTGACACTTATGATACCATTGATTGGCTGGTAAAAAACTTACCGAATAACAATGGAAATGTTGGTCAATTCGGTACTTCATATCCAGGTTTTTATACGATTGCGGGTGCTTTGTGTGGTCATCCAGCATTAAAAGCGGCTTCACCGCAAGCACCTATTGCAGATTTTTTCTTTGATGATTTTCATCATAATGGAGCCTTTACAATGGGCTATGGTTTAACATTTCCTGTATTTGGTGTACAGCATCCAAAACCAACTACTAATTCTTGGTATGATGAGCAATTTCCAAAAATCAAAACTTTTGATGGTTTCGAATGGTACAAAACGATGTCTCCTCTCAAAAATTTAGGAGAAAACTATACTAATAATTTCTTTTGGCAAGAACATGTAGAACATCCTAATTATGATGAATTCTGGCAAAAAAGAAATATCCTTCCACATCTAAAAAATATCAAGCATGCTCCTGCTTTCATGGTAGTTGGTGGTTGGTTTGATGCTGAGGATTTATATGGTCCATTGTCAATCTATAAAACACTTGAGAAAAATAATCCAAATATTTACAATTCAATTGTGATGGGTCCTTTTGGTCATGGTGATTGGTCTCGTGAACGTGGACATCACTTCCATTCAAATATTTACTTTGGTGATAGTATTGCTACACATTATCAGAAAAATATTGAATTGAAATTCTTCAAACATTTCTTGAAAGAAACGGGCGATGGCAACAGTAAATTAGCAGAAGCAACATTATTTGATACTGGCAAAAAAGAGTGGAAAGAATTTGCTGAATATCCTGTAAAGACGGCACAAAAAATAGACTTTTACTTGAATCCAAATGGGAAAATTGCAACAGGGACTCCAGCAAAAGGCTTTGCAGAATTTGTTTCTGACCCTTCAAAACCTGTTCCTTATACCGAAGACCCAAAACAAATTTTAGGATTTAGTCCAAGAAATTACATGAGTGAAGACCAACGTTTTGCTGGACGTAGAACAGATGTTTTGACTTTTGAAACAGATGTGTTAACAGAAGACATTACTTTGGGTGGAGAAATCATGGCGAAACTAAAAATTTCAACTACTGGAACTGATGCCGATTGGTTTGTGAAATTGGTGGATGTATATCCGGGTGATGAAAAGAATAGTCCTTACACGCCAGCACATATTACTTTGGGTGGTTATCAACAAATGGTAAGAAGTGAAATTATGCGTTCTCGTTTCAGAAATTCATTCAGCAAACCAGAGCCATTAATTGCCAACAAAGTAACAGACATCAATTTCCGTTTGCAAGATGTATTACATACATTCAAGAAAGGACATAAAATCATGATTCAGGTACAATCTACCGTATTTCCTTTATTCGACATCAACCCACAGAAATACGTAGAAAATATCTATAAAGCTAAAGAAAGTGATTTTCAAAAAGCGACTCACAGAGTATATGGTGATAGTAAGATTTCAGTAGAGGTTTTGAAATAGATTTTATGAAAGTCAAGAAAAAAGCGGTCGAAAATTAGTTTTCGACCGCTTTTTGTTGATTTTAAAATTCGGAAAAGACTCTATTACTTTTTATTTTCCTTTAGACTGTGCTTCGCTCTTTACATTACTTTGTTTGCTGAAAATTGACTCTAATTTCTTTCCTAAAGCTTCTCCTCTTAGATTTTTAGCAATGATTTTACCATCAGGGTCTAATAACAAATTTTGAGGAATGGCTTGAATACCGTAAAGTTTGGCTACTTCATTATCCCAATATTTTAAATCAGAAACATGTGTCCAAGTAAGTTGGTCGTCGTGAATGGCTTTTAACCATTTTTCTTTAGCATTAGGTTGGTCTAAAGAAACACCAATGATATGAAAACCTTGGTCTTTAAACTGGTTAAATACTTTTACAACATTCGGATTTTCTCTTCTACAAGGTCCACACCAGCTTGCCCAGAAGTCAATTAATAAATATTTACCTCTTAATGAAGATAATTTAACAGCTACACCCAAAGTATCGTTTTGTGTAAAATCTAAAGCTTCTCTGCCAATACCAGTAAGTTTTGCTGTTTCAATTTTAGCTTTAAATTCTACTCCAGCAGGAGAAGATTTAACAGTACTCGACAATAAATTAAAAAGCGGTTCTACTTTATCGACAAGCAATTCATAGCCTGTATATGTTTTTAAAGTATATAAAGCTATCGGAGAATTCGGGTTTTTCTTCAAATAACTTCCATAAACATTTTCTCTTTGTATTTCATCTAAAGAATCAATAGATGCTTCTACTTTATCAGCAGCTACTTTGTTTTTATTTTTATTGAACTCTGAATATTGCTTGTACAATACTTGTAATTGGCTTTCGTAAGGTTTTGAAGCCAGATTCAATTTCTCAAATTCAATATGAGATTTAGAACCTTTTACACTAACATTCGTAAATGAATCTACACTAGCCACATTAATAATACCCGGTTCGATAAAAACACTAGCAACGTTTCTTTGAGTAAGTCTAGCTTTTTTGTTTGCTGCATTTTTAGCAGAAAATTGTACTCTTACAGGTTCACTTAGGCTGATATTAAAGGCATATTGTCCATTCACTACATTGGCGCTATCTACTACTCTTTTACCATTAGCAGCATAATTTGCATAGATAATCGAAAGAGTGTCTTTGATGTTTTTAAGTGTTCCTTTTACTTGAACATTAGGTTTTACTTTTTGTGCATGAACAGCCATAGGGAGTGCAAGCAGAACGATTGCAAATAGTTTTTTCATTGAATAAGGATTTTTAGTTTGATAATTGATGGTTGACTCTCAACAAATATACGTAGTTGTAAAAAAAAATCCTATTGGTTCAATAGAGTAATTTGGAGTTTGTTATTTAACAGGAGAGAAATTAAAGTGTTAATGAATAGTCTCTGTTCTGCTCGTTAGAAGGCTTAGATGTTGGGATAGTATAAATAAGTTCTTGGGCTAATCGGTCAAAATTTGCCAATGCAGATACTTATATTCCCTTTGCGGATGCTCCAACACTAAATGCGTAAGCCAATATTCCTTTTGCGGATGCACTAATACTAAATGCGGGAGCCTATATTCTCTTTGCGGATGCTCTAATACTAAATGCGGAAACTTGTATTCTTTTTGCGGATGCTCTAATACTAAATGCGGGAGCTTGTATTCTTTTTGCGGATGCTCTAATACTAAATGCAGAAGCCTATATTCTCTTTGCGAATGCTCTAATACTAAATGCGGAAGCTTATATTCTTTTTGATAATTTGTATCGCAATTTTGTTGAATAATCAGTAAAAAACAGTAGCGGCAAACCCTTGCGGTTGCCGAATCGGGTGATTCAGGAACCAAAGGTTTGCCGCTGTTAAGGTGATTAGTTCAATCATCAATCAAACCTAAACCTTCAATTTAGTCTCCGCCTTAATTTCTGACATGACGAAAATACTGTGAGTACTGCCAATGTTTTCTAAAGAAGCCAATTTGTTCATTAAAAAACTTTGGTATTCACGCATATCGTGTACGATGATTTTGAGCATAAAATCATAATCGCCCGAAATATTGTAGCATTCTTGTACTTCATCTAGTTGAACAATTTCTTGTACAAATTTTGCTCCTGCTTCTTGAGCATGTTCTTTCAAACGGATGCTACAAAAAACCATTAAATCCTTTTCGATTTTCTCACGATTTACCAAAGCTACATAACCTTTAATAACGCCTTCTTTCTCAAGTCTTCGCACACGCTCATAAACGGGAGTAGGTGATAAATTAAGTCTTCCCGATAATTCTTTGGTTGTCAGATGAGCATCTTCCTGTAGATGTTTTAAGATTTCTCGATCGGTTGAGTCTAGTTTCATGTTGATGTGTTTTGTGGTTTAAGTATTTACTGAGATAATTTATCCCTATTCTTTTAAATTAAGCTTTGAATTTAATGAATATTATCCAATTGGCTATTTAAAAGTAGAAATTATATCCAAATTGACGAATTAAAGCAAATGAATTATCTTTTTGGGATAACTTTGTAGTTAATTTATGTTATTTGAATTAACACCAGTAATTTTGCAGTTTATTGTGCAAACTGTATCATTTAATTTCGTCGAATTAATAAGTAATCTTACTTTAAACGATGAAATATGAAAGGTGTTATTGCGAAAAGATTAATAAGTAAAAAAAGCTCAAAGCTAATTGCTTACAGCTAGCGCTAAAAAAGATATGAACAATCCCAATATAAGAGAAATCTTGAAAAACAGAATCCTTGTTCTTGACGGAGCGATGGGTTCATTGATTCAAGAGTATAAATTAAGTGATGCCGATTACAGAGGTGAAAAATTTCGTGATTTCCCGCATGAAGTAAAGGGAAATAACGATATGCTTTCTATCACAAAACCAGAAGTAATCAAAGAAATCCATGCGAAATACTTTGAAGCAGGTGCAGATATTGCAGAAACCAATACTTTTTCGGGAACGTCTATCGCTATGGCTGATTATCACATGGAAGATTATGTGTATGAATTAAACTATGAATCAGCGAAAATTGCTCGTGAAGTAGCAGATTTATATACGGCTAAAAATCCCAATAAACCACGTTTTGTAGCAGGTTCAATTGGACCAACGAACCGAACACTGTCGCTTTCACCAGATGTAAACGACCCCGGTTATCGTGCCGTCACTTTTGATGAATTGGTAGATGCTTATTATGAACAAATACAAGGTTTGGTAGATGGCGGTGCTGATGTATTATTGGTTGAAACCATTTTCGATACTTTGAATGCAAAAGCAGCTTTGTATGCGATAGATTTATATCAGAATGATAAAAAGAATGGAACGATTCGCCCGATACAAAGTACTTCAATTCCCAAGCAAAATAACCCTAAAGCAGTATTAGCTAATCCAACGACCAAAATACCAGTGATGGTTTCTGGAACAATTACAGATGCTTCTGGACGTACTTTATCTGGACAAACCACTGAGGCTTTCTTGGCTTCGGTTTCGCATATTGATTTACTTTCTGTGGGTTTGAACTGTGCTTTAGGAGCAGATTTAATGCGTCCTTATGTACAGATTTTAGCTGATAAAGCGCCATTTATGGTGTCGGCTCACCCCAATGCAGGTTTGCCAAATGAAATGGGAGAGTACGACCAATCGCCAGAAGAAATGGCTGTGATTGTCGAAGATTTTCTTCAACATGGTTTTATGAATATCATTGGCGGATGTTGCGGAACTACGCCTGCACACATCAGAGCCATTGCTGAAGTAGCAGCAAAATATCCTCCACGTCAATTACCAGAAGTACATAATCATCAAATAATCTCTGGTTTAGAACCTTTGATTATTAAAGAAGATACCATGTTTGTCAACATTGGCGAGCGTTGTAACGTAACAGGTTCAAAAAAATTCGCTCGTTTGATTCGTGAAGGAAAATACGACGATGCCATTGCCGTAGCTCGTGAACAAGTAGATGGCGGGGCGCAAGTAATCGACGTAAACTTGGATGAAGGGATGATTGATGGCGTTGAAGCCATGAAAACCTTCTTGAATTTGTTGATGGCAGAACCAGACATTGCCAAATTGCCGATTATGATTGACTCCTCGAAATGGGAAGTAATCGAAGCAGGGTTGAAATGCGTTCAAGGGAAATCTATCGTAAACTCAATTTCCTTAAAAGAAGGAGAAACAAAATTCAGAGAATCGGCTGAGAAAGTAAAACGCTATGGAGCCTCGGCAGTAGTAATGGCTTTTGATGAACAAGGTCAGGCAGATTCTTATGAAAGACGTATAGAAATTTGTAAACGTGCTTATGATATTTTGGTGGATGAAGTAGGCTTCCCTGCGGAGGACATCATTTTTGACCCTAATATTCTTACGGTAGCCACAGGTTTGGAAGAGCATAATAATTATGCTGTTGACTTTATCAATGCTACTAGTTGGATAAAAGAAAATCTTCCATTCGCCAAAGTATCGGGTGGGGTTTCTAATATTTCATTCTCTTTCCGAGGCAATGAACCAGTTCGTGAAGCGATGCACACGGTCTTTTTATACTATGCCATTAAAGCGGGAATGGATATGGGAATCGTAAACGCTGGTCAGTTAGGCGTTTATGACGACATTCCAAAAGATATGTTGGAGCTTTGCGAAGATGTATTATTGAATCGTAGAGATGATGCAACTGAGCGTTTAGTAACTTTTGCTGAAACCGTAAAATCAAAAGGGAAAGAACAAGTAATTGATAATGCTTGGAGAGATTTACCTGTATCGAAACGTTTGGAACACGCTTTGATAAAAGGTTTGACAGAATTTATCGACCAAGATGTTGAGGAGGCTCGTCAGCAAGTAGAAAAACCATTACACGTAATTGAAGGGCCATTAATGGACGGTATGAACGTAGTAGGGGATTTGTTTGGAGAAGGAAAAATGTTCTTGCCACAAGTAGTAAAATCTGCTCGTGTGATGAAAAAAGCCGTAGCATACTTGTTGCCATACATTGAAGCAGAAAAACAAGTAGGTGAAAGTTCTTCGGCAGGTAAAATTTTGTTGGCAACGGTAAAAGGCGATGTGCATGATATTGGTAAAAATATTGTAGGCGTAGTGCTGGGTTGTAATAATTACGAAATCATTGATTTGGGCGTAATGGTACCAACACCTAAGATTTTGGAAGAAGCCAAAAAACATAATGTGGATATTATCGGACTTTCGGGTTTGATTACGCCTTCATTGGATGAAATGGTGGGAGTTGCCAAGGAAATGGAGCGTCAAGGTTTTAAATTGCCTTTGTTGATTGGTGGAGCAACTACTTCAAGAATTCATACGGCTGTAAAAATCGACCCACATTATTCAGGCCCAGTCATTCACGTGTTAGATGCTTCTAAAAGTGTGCCTGTGGCAGGTAGATTGATGCAGAGTGACCAAACAAAAGAAGAGATTTTTGATGAAATTAAAGCACAGTATGCTCAGATGAGAGTTGACCATGCGGGTCGTCAAAAAGATAAAAACTATGTGCCAATTGAAAAGGCAAGATTGAATAAAGATAAAATTGATTGGACTAATTTCAAAGGGAAAAAGCCTATTTTCTTAGGAAATCGTTATTTCGATAATTACGATTTAGCCGAAATTGCCAAATATATCGACTGGACTCCATTCTTCTCTACTTGGCAATTGTCTGGAAAGTATCCAAAGATTTTTGATAATGAAGTAGTAGGAGCAGAGGCACGTAAGTTATTCAATGATGCTCAAGCTTTATTGAAAGAAATCATTGATAATAAATTATTGACGGCTCGTGCGGTGGTTGGTTTTTATCCTGCTAATTCAAATGAAGATGATATAATACTTTCTGATTTTGAAGAAGTAAGCAGAGAAATTCCTTGTGAAAAACATGGCGTTCATATTCATACAGAATATCGTGTAACAAAAAATGAAGAAAACCCAAAAGTACTTCATAATCTTCGTCAGCAAGGACAAAAAGCTTCACATTTGCCAAACCTTTGCTTGAGTGACTTTATCGCACCAGTAACAACTGGAGAACAGGATTATATCGGAGCTTTTGCTGTTACTGCTGGGATTGGCATTGAAGCCTTAATCGAAAAGTACGACCGTAATCATGATGACTATAATTCTATCATGGTGAAAGCCCTTGCTGACCGTTTGGCAGAAGCATTTGCAGAATTGATGCACGAGCGTACTCGTAAAGAGTTCTGGGGATATTCAAATGAAGGAAATTTAAGTACAGAAGATTTGATTTCAGAGAAGTATGATGGTATTCGTCCAGCACCTGGTTATCCAGCTTGTCCAGATCATACCGAAAAAGCAACTTTGTTTGAATTATTACAAGCTGAAGAAAAATTGGGAATTATTCTTACCGAAAGCTTTGCGATGTATCCAGCGAGTTCAGTAAGTGGATGGTATTTCTCGCATCCAGATAGTAAATACTTCGGATTAGGTAAAATCGCTAAAGACCAAGTAATCGACTATGCCAAACGAAAAAACATGAGTTTGGAAGATACAGAAAGATGGTTAGCCCCAGTTTTGAATTATGATTAAGTACTTCGAGATTCCATCCCGAAGATTGCAATATAAAAAGCCCTCTTACCATTTTGGCAAGAGGGCTTTTTTATGCTACAAGTTGAAGTAAAACAAAAAAGCCTAACTACATAAAGTAGTCAGGCTATTGACAAGTACCCAGAGCCGGAGTCGAACCGGCATGCCAGTGAAGACACTGGTGTTTGAGACCAGCGCGTCTACCAATTCCGCCATCTGGGCATTTGATTTCTCAAACTTGATGCAAAGATAAGTGATGTTTTTGGACTACACAACCTTAACATTTAATTAATCTGAAACTTTTTTGTAAGTGTTCTTGTAAGTTTCTGATTACTAGATTGGTTATAGTAGCTGTAAAAATGAAAAAAAATTATTCATATCTCAGCGATTCTATTGGGTCTAGCTTTGAAGCTTTGTATGCAGGGTAAATTCCAGAAAATAATCCTACTACAACACAAACGCCAATTCCGATTGACATCCAAAACCAAGGCATAATAAAACTTGCAGTACCACCCATTAATAATTGTGCAAATAGATTTCCAATTAAGATGGCTAAAAAGATACCACCAAGACCACCTAATATACAAATTACCACGGCTTCAATCAGAAATTGTAAACGAATAAGATAAGGTGTTGCTCCTAATGATTTTCTGATGCCAATTTCTTGCGTTCTTTCTGTTACTGAAACTAGCATAATGTTCATTAAGGCGATAGCTGCACCTAATAAAGTAATAAAACCTACTCCAAAACCAGCTACTCTTAAAATTCCAGTAATACTTTCAGATTGTTTTGCCAATGAATCTGAACGTTCTATTGAAAATGAGTCTGGTTCGCCAATTTGGTCTTGTCTGATAATTCTCATTACTCCTCTGGCTTCTTCAATTACATTATCAATATCAGTAATATTCGGGACAGAAGTAACAATATCAAAAGTAAGTGTTTTTCCTTGAGCCATTTTTCTTCCAGTTTCTAAAGGCATAAAAATTACTCTATCATCTCCGCCACCCATCAAACTTCCTTTTTTCTCTAGTAAGCCAATTACTTTAAATTTCTGTCCGAGAATATTAATTTCTTTATCAATTGGGTTGATGTTTTTTCCAAAAAGTTGATCAACAATGTCAACACCGATGATACAAACGTTTACTGCATATTGTAAATCATTTGCTGAAAATGTTCTTCCTTTTGAAATTTTATAGCCTTTAATGTCCATAAAATTATCATCAGTACCCATTACTCTTGAATTTGGATTCGTTTTCTTCGATTCATATTTTACTTCAACCGAAAAGCTAACATTTACTTTCAATCCTATAATGGCTGAATGTCCAAATTTTTCTTTGTACATTTTTGCTTCACGATAATCAATTTGCGGATAATTCTTTTCTTTTTCACCGTCTTTTCTGATTTTGAAAATATCTCTGTTTCTAAGGTCAAAAGCATTTGCTCCTAAGCCAGCAAAACTATTATTTACTGAGCTTTGAATACCATCAATCACAGTAAGGCTTCCAACCAATGCGGTTACACCAATGGCAATAATTAAAGCTGTGAGGGTGGTTCTCAGCATATTTGCTTTGATAGAGCGTAATCCTTCACGAATATTTTCTAATAAATTCATAGTTGTGGATATTGAAATGGATTCGATTTGAAACCAAAATAAATCAAGACGAAGTATGTTTACGTAATCAGAATTGTGATTAGCACTAATAATATACTAAATTCGTTTATCGTTTACGAATAACAAATTTAGTTCAGAGAACTTAAATAACTTCACCAATGAAAAGGCTATTATTTCCGTTTATCATATTCTTAACGTTTACTGGTCGTTTGTGGGCTTCGCAGATTCTGATTCCAATGGATGAGAGTCAGAAAAACCATCTAAAATCTTACGGAATAGCATATTGGATTCTCAAAACACATGATACAGAAGTAGAATGGCTTTTGAACTATCGTGGAGGAGCTTTTATGTTTCCACAAGCTCAGAAATTTGAAAATGAATTGATAATTCGTGGAGTAAGTTATGAAGTAATTTCTGAAGGACAAGCCTCCCAAATCAGAGCAGAAGTAAGTAGTCCAGATGTAAATATGGATGTTGTAAAACTCCAGAAACCGCCCAGAGTAGCCGTTTATTCACCTAAAACTGCCCAACCTTGGGATGACGCTGTTACTTTAGCAATGACTTATGCTGAAATTCCTTACGATTTGATTTTTGATGATGAGGTAATGACAGGAAAATTACCAGAATACGATTGGCTACACCTTCATCATGAAGATTTTACGGGACAGATGGGTAAGTTTTTGAATCAGAGTGGACAAACGTGGTATCAAGCACAATTGCGTGAAGACAAAAAGAATGCACAAAAATATGGCTTTAATAAAGTATCACAATTGAAGTTGGGCGTTGTTAAAAAAATTCAAGAATTTGTGGCTGGCGGAGGTTATATGTTTGCGATGTGTACCGCAACCGATACTTATGATATTGCTCTAGCTGCTGAAGGAATTGATATTGTGGATGCTTTTTATGATGGAGATGGTTATGATAGAAATGCAGATGATAAATTAGACTTTACAAAGACTTTTGCTTTCCAAAACTTTAATTTAATTTTTCATCCTCAAATAATTGAGTTTTCGAATATTGAGGCTTATACAAATGAATCAAGACCTGTTGGAGAGGAGAATGATTTCTTTAATCTTTTCCAATTTTCTGCAAAATGGGACCCAATTCCTACTATGTTGACCCAAAATCATGAAACCACCATTCATGGTTTTATGGGACAAACTACTTCTTACAAAAAGGAATTATTGAAACCAGAAGTAATTGTATTAGGCGAAAATCGTTCGTTGAATGAAGCTCGTTACATTCACGGTACTTTCTTGAAAGGTTTTTGGACTTTTTATGGCGGACATGACCCTGAAGATTACAGACACTATGTAAATGAAGAACCAACCGATTTGAATTTACATCCTAATTCGCCTGGTTATCGTTTGATTTTGAACAATGTTTTATTCCCAGCAGCAAAGAAGAAAAAGCAAAAAACATAACAAGTAAATAAGCCAAAAGGAAAAGCCTCTCAATATTATTGAGAGACTTTTTTACTAAATAAAGTTTCTAATCTCCATTTTACATTAGCATAAACTTTCATCAAACCAGTTGGAATAATAAAGTCTTGAAAAACCAATTTTAAATGTTCTTTTGAATTGGGCTTTGTTAAATACAATGAAATAAAAGCAAAATAAATACTTTGGAAGTACTGATTTTTAAGCTTAAAAACATTGGTAAGTAATAAATAATATTCGCCTAAAATGGGTTTTATCAAATGATTATATTTGAAATTTAGTTCTTTATCAACATTAGAATACATAAACATTCTATTTTTAATAAAGACTTCATCTAAATTGCTATCAGTATAACTCATTCCACTCAAATGCCTTCTATACACACACATTACATCTGGAAGATAACCAATGTAACCTTTGTTTGATAACATTAAATACAAAGGAATATCGCCACTTTTTGATTGTAAAAACCAATCTGGAAATTTTTCTCCTATCAGATTTCTCCTGAACATCACACTTGCAGTTGCCATAAACCATATTTCTTTTTGACCAAGAAAATCTTCTGGATAGATTTTAGTTTTTTGGTCTGGAGGGTTGATATTGGTATTGGGTCTTCCTGTCCCATCTTCATACGACATAATGGCGTTATGAAAACAGGCAGAAGCATCAAGGTTTTGCTCTAAAAAATCATACTGCATTTGAAGTTTATGATTATTAATTAAATAATCGTCGGCTTCGATATGAACAACGTATTTCCCTTTACATTGATAAAATGTATTTGTAAAATTTCCCTTGCCTGGACATTTTTTTGAACCTTGGTTTACTTCATATAAAATAGGAACAATTAATTCAGGATATTTATTAGCATATTCAATGACAATGGCACGAGAGTTATCAGGGGAACAGTCTTCCCCAATAACAATTTCAAACTTGAAATTAGTTACTTGACTAACAAGACTATCTAGGCATTCTCTCAGAAATTTTTCGTGATTGTAAACCGTAATGAAAACACTTACTTCAATATTTGCAGCTTGTTTTGTTTCAATCATGACTGAAAATAATTAGTAACATCTTCAAGTTGAGGATAGTCTGGCGTAATTAAATCTGGATTTGGATAATACACATAAGGATGCGGATAGCCACGTTCGATAAACTGGTTTTCAGATAAATCATTATATCTAAAATGGCAAGACCAACGAATACCATTTTCAGTTGAATTATCTCCCGATTGGTGAATTAATAATGAAGAGAAAAATAAGACATCACCTTTGCGTACTTCAACAGGAACGAACTGATTTCCTTTCACTAAATCATCAGGAATAAGTCCAAAAGAATCGACCATTTCGGTAGTTTGTAAGCCTAGTTTATGGCTTTCTGGTATTACTTCTAAGGCTCCAAGAGATGTGTCAATGTCTGCTAAAGCTACCCAAACAACCATAGAGTTTAATGAACCTTGCATACTTCTCCAGTCTTGATGAGCATCCGTTTTCCAATAAACCTGCTTTTTAGCGAGTTTTTTAGCATTAAAAAACATAACAGGACGAGTACAAATATTAGGAACTTGAAGTCCTAATTTTTGTAGATTACTTACAATACGTTCGTCTAAAGAAAGTCTATGAAGAGAAATAAGGTGTTGGATATGTTTTCCACTAGCAATTAATCTATTGGGATGCTCCTCAAAAAGTTGAAACAATAATTTATTGAAATCTTCATCCGAGTTAATATTATCAATTGGATAGTTGAGGTATCGCATTTGATTTAAAAAAATATTGCTAGCATCTTGTCTGATTTGGTCGATTTCTTCGACTGTGAAGAGTCCTTTAATAAGCTGGTAACCAGTTTTTTTGAAGTTTTCTACATCTATCATATTTTGATATGTTTATTTTGAAACAGCATAACCAAAACCGCTTGCACCAAAGCCATTTCCGTTATAAAACATTATTTTTTCTCCTTGATGATTAATGACCAGTGGATATTCAATCATTTGAGCATCCCAGCCACTTTCAGAAATATCAATTCCTACTTGTTCGTCTAGTCTGATCCAATCTATTCCATCCTGAGATTCGGCATAACCAATTCTATAACTTCTTTCGGTATTAGTTCTATAATCGTCAATTGCTCTGTAAGAATACCACATTTTGTAAATACCATCTTCAATCAGTACTGTAGGTCTTGAAATACCGCCTTCAACTTCATCTTTATAATCAATAGCAATTTTACCTTGACGAACCCAATTAATGCCATCTACAGATTCGGCATACTTTAAATGATAGCAAGGTTCAATTTTGCCATCGGGAGCATTATACCAATCGGTACAGTTTAGATACCATACTTTAAAAAGTCCTTTGTCAAATAAAACACAGCAACTTCCATTAAAAAGTGGTTCTGTGGCAATGGTATGAATTACTGGTCCTTCAAACATTTTTGTGAAGTTCAAGCCATCAGTACTTTTTGCAATGCCAATTGAATTATGATATGGAATAGTATTTCTGACTGTCCAACCGATATAATAAAGCCATTTTTCGCCATTGGGATGATTCAGAAACCATGTTGGCATAATGCCACAATCATCAAATGTTCCTGCTTTACCTAATGCTAAAGTAGGTTGATCATGCACATAAAGTACTTCTGATAAATTGTTCGGATTTAAGTCTAAAAACGAAGCAATACATCTTCCTTTTTCGTCACGTGTAGAATAATGAATGCGTAATTTATCCTCGAAACTGGTATCAGCACAAAGCACATGTGCATGTGTTTGATTCCAACCAAATTTACCATCGGGCTTGTAGATGAGTCCTTTTTTTATCCAATTCATAAATTATAATTTAATGTCTTTACTTGAAATTTTTGCTTTTTCGGCAGGATTACCCTTATAAATACTCCATTCATCGGACTTTTTACCTGTAAAGTTGGTTCCCATCGCAATGAGCGTTCCTTCTGCTAAATGTACTCCGTCTCTGATTGTTGCATTTACACCTAAAAAGCAATAAGGTTCAACAATACAACGTCCCGAAAGTACAATGTGTGAAGTAAAATACACATGATCTTTGATAACACTGTGATGACCAATGTGATTGCCCGACCAAAGTACTACATCATTGCCAATTGTTACAAAAGGTTGAATAGTATTATCTTCTAAAATGAAACAATTTTCTCCAATTTTATCGGTTAAAACTGTTGCTTTCGAGCTGATGTATGAAATAAATTCATAGCCTTTATCTTTTGCTTCTTGATAGATTTTTGCCCTAATTTGATTCATTTTTCGTTCTGAAAGCGGAGCAAAAAACTTAAATTCAGCAGGAGGGAAGAGCGTAGTAACTTCTTCGAAAGCTACTACTGGAAGTCCACAAAAAGTGGGTTCTTTGATATATTCTTGGTTGACAGTAAAAGCAACAATTTCGTGCTCAGAGTCATTTGTTAAGTAATAGTGGGCTAATTCCGCCACTAATTCAGTTCCGAAAACTACTACTTTTGCCATTTTTTAAGGTATTTTTAGCGTGGCGAGCCACTGATTTTATCAAAAATGATAAGTATAAGCTAAACTAATTCAAAATTGTTCAAATATTCTTTGACTTCTGTTTTTGAACAAAACATCAAAACATCAATAATTGAAAGCCAAGGTACAAACTCATTTTTAAATTGTTTATAAGTACATGCTTTACTTTTAATAAAAAATAATGCCATGTCCTGATTTTTGAAAACAGATTTATCATACAATTCCAAGCCACCAATCGGATTGATGTAAGTTGTTGCTTTTTCTTGCAAACAAATATCAATAATTCTGTCTTGGGCTTTTAGATGAGTATTGTTGTAAATGCTGGAACTGCTTACAATTTCAGTATTAATATCAAGATATTCGTTGACTAATTTTAAATTTAGTGTAATTATTTCAGAAATAGCAGTGTGGTTTATGCTAATAGTTTTTTCAATTAATGGAAGAATATCCAAGTAAAATGGTGCTTTTTTATAGCTTTGTTCGATGGTTTTTAGAAATTTATTTTTCCACGATTCATCCCAATTTACTACAATTTCATTAATTAATTTATTTTGACTTGCCTCTTTCAATGGAATAGTAAATAAGCTGTCTTTGCCATTTACAAGTATTCTATTCCGATTAATCCAACCTTTATTGATATAATTTACATCATCATAAATGATAAATTTATCAACAGCATTAATTAACTGAAAATACCCAATGTATGGGAATATATAAGGTTGCATAATTGCAATTTTCATCATCGAATATTAAAGTAACTAGCGTAATTTTCTGAGGTAATAATCTTCACTTTTTACAATTACATTTTTAGTCATGGTTGTATCAGTTCCCAAACGGATATCACTAATTTTGGGTTTAATCACACTTTTGGCAAAGAATAAATAATCAGCTTCTTTTGGAATGGGGCGTAAACCTTGTTCAAAAGGATTGATAACGATTAATTTTCTTGTGAGTTTATCTCCCCAAAGTGGGTATTCGTAATCATCGTTGATAGTTGCCACTGCCACAGTCGCATCTTGCGGAACTATTTTATTGAAGTTCTCATAAGCTTTGGTTATATCTGGTCTAGCTTCTGTTAATATTTCCATTCTTGTCATATCAAATGCTGACTTTCTGCCATAAGCACTAAAAGGAAGACATCTATAATTTAAAAAGGTAGATGAAAGTGCCGAAGCGATTCCAATAATTACAACAAAGCCTACATAGGTTTTTAAAAAGAGATGCTTTGCTTTCTCAATAGAATATTGTTCTGTAAAAAGTATAGCCAAAAATGGCACGGCAAAAATGGCACTGCTTATCATGTATCGTCCTTTCCAAGGGTCGTAAGCTGCTGTGTAACATAGCGCAATAAAGTGCAGCGTAAAAGCTAGTCCTAAATAATAGTAAACAGCTTTTGCTTTTATGATACGGAAAAGCACCATTAATACTAAAGGAAGAATTAAACCAAAGCCAAAAATTCCCCAGTAGGGACTCATATTATAAAATTCGAACCTTTTATGATAAGTAAATGGAACAATGGTAAAGTCTTTTTCGGCTTCTAAACGTGTTTTTAAAACGTTTCTTTCAAACCAAATAATTGGTTTTTTCATTGCTTTATTCAAAGTTTCACCTGCTTCCCAGTTTCTTAAACCATCTAAATTGATTAAATCAATACTGTATCTCAAAACATTGCGAGAACCTTGTTTGATAAGATTGGCTTTTGAACCTGCTCTATCAATTGACTGATGTTTTAAAGCAGTTGGAGGTCCAATCGGATGATGATATTTTTGAATGTTTTCTATGTATCCCGCTGGAAGTGCAAATAGTAAAAAGCCTAAAATAAAGGCAACAAATAAGTGTTTAAAATGAGCAAAAGTAAGACGAAGGAAATTACTTTTTTCGTCATCTCTGAAAACGGTATAAAGTAAAATCAAGAAAACGGGTGGAAGAGAAAACACAAAAGTGATTTTATGTCCAAGTGCAATTCCGAAACTAAAACCAGCTAAATAAAGGTATCTTCTTTTTTTCTTTTCGTTAAAACTGAATAAAAAATAAACCAAACAAGCTAAATATGAGGCAAGTACAATATCAGATTCTGTTGTTATCGTTTGTTTTAAAACATCAGGTAGCAATAACACGACTAAAGCACAAAAGAAACTAGCCGTTAGGTTTTTACTGATACTTCTAACAATTCCAAAAACGCCAAAACCTATCATCCAATAAGCAGTATGATGAATAGCTTTAAACCAATTCTCAACTTTACCAGACATTAAATAATTATAAATTTGAATCGTACAAGCACTTCTTGGATAGCTGTCGATGTTCCAGTTTGTTCCACCGAAATGCGACATCGTATTGTGTTGGAGATAGTACAAAAGTCGATTCAAATGACCAGTCATACTGTCCCATTCATTAGGCGGAGTATAGCAAATTAAAATAAAGTTGGTGATTTCAATAATGCCAAGACTGATGAAAAGTCCAGCGAAAATCCATTTTAAAAACACTGAAAGATTGCCAAACCAATTCCAAACTGCCTGAATTTGGCTACCAATCATTTGAAAGACAGTAAAGTTTTCGTTTCTATCTTTCCCGAAAAATTTTGTGAATTGAATGTAGAAAATAAAAGCAGGAATAAATACACCGATTGCCCAAAACCTTCTATCGTTCATTTTATGAATTTCAGAAAGCGTAAAACCTGTTAGAATAACACTTCCACAGAAAACAATGTAGGCAATGATAATGAGATCAATTAATGATTTCTGACAAACTCTTGCCGATACTCTAAATACAAAACCAATGAAAATGGCAAATATGATAGGATACAAGAAAGTCATATTCTTTATGAAATAGTGTTATTAATTATCGTACTAATTCTTTCAACATCAGTATGGGCTAAATCATAATAAAGCGGTAAAGCCATTGCTCTTGGAGCTGCATCATCAGAAATTGGGCAATTACTTTCTGCTGTTACAAACTTTAATGTGCTTAAAGAAGGATAGAAGTATCGTCTTGGAAAAATGTTTTCAGCTTCTAATGCAGTTCTTACTTTCAATAAAACCTCTTCAGAGTCAAAGAAAACTGGATAATATGCATGATTACTTTCTACCGGGATTTTTACTTTAGGTTTCGTTAATTTATCCCAGTTCAAAAGTTTATCATACAAATCAAAAATGTTTTTTCTAGCTTCTACAATTTCCTTTACTTTAGGCAATACACATAAGCCCATTGCAGCATGAAATTCCGAATTTTTTCCATTAATACCAATGGTATAATAGTTATCACTTTTATGTCCAAAGCTTCTGTAACTATCAATCAAATACGCTAACTGATCATCATCCGTAAAAATTGCACCACCTTCTGTCGAGTGAAATACTTTTGTGGAATGAAAGCTACAAGTACTTATATCGCCAAAACTGAACAAAGAAGTACCATTTACTTTTACGCCAAAAGCATGAGCAGCATCATAAATTAATTTTATGTTGTGTTTTTGAGCAATAGCAGCCAATGTATCTACCTCACAAGGATTTCCATATACGTGAGTTGCTAAAATAGCTTCGGTATTTTCAGTAATTAATTGTTCTACTTTTGAAGGGTCAATACAAAAATCATCAGGCGAAATATCTGCAAACACAGGCGTACAATTTTCCCATACAATAGCATGAGAAGTAGCACAATAAGAAAATGGTGTAGTAATTACTTCTTTGGTAATATTCAGTACTTTCAGTGCTATTTGTATTGCAATAGTTCCGTTGCTTACATAAAAGCAATGTTTTACGCCAAGATATTCTTTAAGCTTTTTTTCTAATTCCTGAACTAATGGACCGTTATTAGTTAATTGATTTCTCTGCCAAATACCTTGTACATATTGTTGGTACTCTTCAATGGGAGGTAAATATGTTTTTGTAACGTTTATCATTTGTTGATGTTAAAGGAAAAGAATTAATGAGTTTTAATAACCTTTTCCTAGCTAACATTTTCTAGTTCAAGTTGAGTAATAGGAAAGTTGATTTTTGGTCTAATATAACCTGGCCATTTTCCGTACCAAGCTGTTCCTTCACGATAATCTTCAATTTCAAAAACTAATACTTCACCGAAATTATGAATTACGATTGATTTATCTTGAACAATCATCAACGATATTGAATAAGACCCATCGTTCATAAAATCAGAAGGGATTTCACATTCAGCATAAATTACACCTTTTCTCAGCTCTAAGGATGGTGTACCAATATTAAAAATACATTCACCCGTTAAAGAATTTAGATGTAAACTTATATTGGCGTTAATGTTATCGACCATGTTCCAAAATTCAATCTGAATTTTGAATGATGTTCTAACATCAATATGTTTTAAATTACCTTGATAGTCTGGAGTAAGTTTTACTTTTTTGAGCCTAACTTTATCGTTTCCTGGAGCGTCTTCTGGTTTTGTCCAACTAGATTCTAATTCTGTTTTCTGAACATGACTTAAATAAGTGGCTAATACTTGGTTGGTTTCACCCATTTCAAGTAATTTACCTTTTTGCATGTACATAGATTTGTTGCAAAGTCCTTGTACAGCAGTAAGATTATGGCTTACAAAAAGAATGGTTCTTCCAGAGCTAGAAGCATCTTTCATTTTGCCTAAACATTTTCTTTGAAATTCAGCATCGCCTACTGCTAATACTTCATCTACAATCAAAATTTCAGGCTCAAGATGGGCAGAAATGGCAAAACCAAGGCGAACATACATTCCAGAGGAGTATCTTTTTACCGGAGTATCTAAGAACTTTTCTACTCCAGCAAAATCCACGATGGCATCAAAATGTTTTTTGATTTCTTCTCGCTTCATTCCCAAGATTGAACCATTCAAATAGATATTTTCACGCCCAGAAAGTTCTGGATGAAATCCAGTTCCAACTTCAAGCAAACTAGCAACTCTTCCTTTAATCTTGATTTTCCCTTCGGTAGGTTCAGTAATTCTGCTCAAGATTTTTAACATTGTTGATTTACCAGCTCCGTTCGAACCAATAATCCCAACTCTGTCACCTTGATCAATTTTAAAACTAACATTCTTTAAAGCCCAGAATTCTTCGTGGCTTATTTGTTCTTCAGTTTTTTTATTGAATATATTTTTTAACTTATCTGTTACTACCTCTCTGAGTGTATTCGCTTTCGCATTACTTTTGATGTGGTCGATAATGTATTTTTTACTTATATTTTCAGCTTCAATTACTGTCATTTTCAAAGGGTTTTTCTACATTATGCAAATAATGTTAAATGTAATCCACAAAAGAATTCTCTTTTTTACGGAAAAAAATGATTGCCAGCGTAGTGGTTAAGGTTACAAATATGATGGTTGGGATAAAACTATTCCATTCGAAATCTGTATAATTTGGAATTAAACACCATCTAAAACCTTCTATGATTCCCGCTAATGGATTTAACCATTGATAGATTGGATACCAAGAGAAATCTTTTAAGGATGATATTGGATAAGCTACTGGACAAACAAAAAAACCATATTGAACTACCAATGGTACAATTTGCTGGAAATCTCTAAATTGAACATTTAGAGAGGCAAAAATTACGCCTAAACTAAATGAAGCAAAAAATGCTAAAAATAGAAATACTGGAACAAATAAAATATTGATTGTTGGTGTATATCCTTTGTAAATTAGAAATGGAATCATAACTACAAAACCAACGATAAAATCTAATAAAGGTACTGCTACCGCACTCAATGGCATCAATAATCTTGGAAAGTAAACTTTGGATACCAAATTAGCATTTCCCGTAATACTATTGCTTACTTGTTGGAATGACATGGCAAAGAAATTCCAAAAAATAACACCAGTAAAAATAATGATTTGTAAGGGTATTGTAGAATGGCTTTCTATTTTGGCTACTTTATCAAAAGCAAAAACAAAGACTAACACAGTAAGTACTGGGCGAAAAATAGCCCAAGCAACTCCTACAAATGTTTGTTTATATTTTACGGTAATATCTCGAATTGCCAGAATGTAAAGTAATTCTCTAAACCTCCACAAATCTTGCCAATAATACTTTTCTGACCTACCTGACTCGATAACTGTTTCTTGCATATTTTTAAATAATTACTCTTCTACTTTATTAGTTATTTTACCCATTGTTTTCGAAAAGACAACGTATAAAATCGAAAGCAACAATCCTAAAACGGTTCCAATAATTGTTCCTTTTGTTATTCTGTCGGTCTCCTTCGGAAAAGGTAACTCAGCATCGTCGATAATACTATAAAGTGGAGATTCTTTTACCATCGAAAACCTCATATTATCTAAGCTTCTTACAGCTTCATAATATAAACTTTGTAATTGCGAGCTGTTCGTAGCCAAACGTTGTTGCTGAACCAATCCTTGTTGAACAATTACTTGTTGGTTTTGGTCTGCAAATTTTGCCGCTGCACCCTGAGTACGATATAATTCTCTTCTCAAAGAATCTACTCTGTTTTCAACCAATACTAGTAAATCTTTAGATTTTTTGGTTTTGGTTTCAATATAAAAATCTGTAATGGTTTTCAGATAAAGATATGACCATATATAAGAAAGTGTGTCGTTTCTTGTAATAACCGTCAAAGTAACAAAAGATGCTTTTTTACTTTCGTTAGCGATATCTGTTAGTGGCATCAAAAAGTTTTGAATATTCCTTAACTGAGCTTTCTCTTTAACAGTACATTCTTTATAATTACTATGTTTGAATTGAAAGTTTTGAATCTCTTCATCATCTTCCATTTCAATTTCACGAATACCACTTCTACGTAAAAAATAGTTGGCGAAAATTTCATCTTTACCCTTTACTTTCACTTTAGTAAGTAATGCTCGGTTGTAAAGATTTTTAGTTCTGATAAGTTCATTGAAGTTCTCTCCAACAAACAAATTAGAAGAAGGAGCTGCCCCTGTATTTACACCAAAAGCACTTGCCAAATCTGATAGTCCACCTGATGGAGAACTACCACCATTTTCCATATTAAATAGAATTTTGGAAGTATAAACGGGAGGTTTTCTGGTGATTAATTCCCAAGATAAACCACAAGCCATACCTATGAACGTGGCAATTGTGACAATTTTCCAATTAGCTACAATTAACTGTTTTAATTTTATGACTTTTAAAACTATGTCTTCAAGCGAAAATTGATCTTCTGGTAATGATGTATGTTGTTTTGCTGACATCTTAAATCCTGAATTATAATATTATTTAAAAGTTCTGATAAGTGCGAAAAGAGTAGCAACACTTGTTAAGCCCATCGTAAGGGTTTGAATCGTTTGTAATGCTTGTTGTGAAGCACCTTGTCTGATATTCAAGCTTGGTACTACGATTTCAGAACCCGGTTGAACTTTTGGATAGATATTTATCAAACCTAAAAACTTTCTTGTTCTATCTACAGAGCCATTTGCGTAAATGATATAAGAACGTTTGCGTGAAGATAATTCTGTAAAACCTCCAGCTTCAGAAATATAATGTTTGAAAGGCAAGCTTTCAACGTATCTCGTTGATGTTGGGTACAAAACTTCTCCTTGCATTCTTACTGTTTGTGGTTCTTTAGGGATTTTGATAATATCACCGTCTTGCAAGAGCATATCAGCTGAAGAATTAGGTTGTTCTAAAGCCTTCACTAAATCAATTCCAATTGATTCAGATGTTTCTTCTTTTACAGATTTTACTTTAACACTTGCTTCGGTAGTATTATCAGATAATTCACTCATTTGCTCGCTTTTTCTATCAGCTTCTTGTTTGCTTATTTTGAATTTACGAACCAATGTAGCGCCTTTGGGATAAGCTTGAGCATTTAATCCGCCTGCACGAGTAATAACTTCAGAAATACGTTCATTTT
Source organism: Arcicella lustrica (assembly GCF_034930985.1). Taxonomy (NCBI): domain Bacteria; kingdom Pseudomonadati; phylum Bacteroidota; class Cytophagia; order Cytophagales; family Flectobacillaceae; genus Arcicella; species Arcicella lustrica. The sequence goes on along the minus strand of NZ_JAYGIM010000014.1, from coordinate 51,810 downwards.
TTCTTTCTAAGCCATAAACACCAGGGAAAGTAACTTGTCCTTCAATTGAAATAAATTGTTGCTTTTCGTAGTTTGGAGACGAACGAACAAATACTTCATCAAATGGTTCTAAAATAAATTTTGAAGCACTTGGGTCAATTGATAAATTACTGTTGATGGCAAAATTAAAACGCTCGCCAATTGTAGATGTAATTTGCGAAGGGTCATCTTTACCAATATTCTTTTTTCTTCTAATTACCTCAATTCTACCTGTAGCTGCTGATTCTTTTAAACCACCAGCTTTTTCAACTAAATCTTCCACCGTCATATTATGCAAAAATGGAAAAGTACCAATAGGTGATTCATTGTTAGGGTTTTCACCAGGGGTCTCTGAAACTGCTGTTGAGCCTTTTTCAATAGCACTTGTTAAAGGGGCATCTTCTTTTAAATTAATTTCACCTTGAATACGTACTGTGTATTTTTCCATCAATTCTACTACTGAATAAACGGTAACGATGTCTTCACGATGAAGGGCAATGTCAGGGCTTTTGCCAGATAAAATATCATTGTAATTAACAGAGATGTTTTCTTTTGTTAAATCATCACGAAGTCTGACGATAGAAATTCTTCCTAAAAAGGCATCTTCTCTAAAACTATCGGCTCTTTTAATCAATTTTGTTAGCGTCGGGCTATCGTTAATAGAAAACTTACCCGGTCTGAAAACAGCACCTTCTAAGGTTACTGCATTTTCAATTCTATTCATCAATACTTTTTCAACAGTGATAACATCGCCTGCTTTTGGGTAAAATGATGATAACAAATCATTACTTAAATCAATCAATTTACTGTCTTTTTCAGTAATACGTTGAACTTTTAATACTGATTTGTAAGCCATTGGAGTAAAACCATTGGCATATTCGTTGATGATTTTCTCTAAATTTTCATTTGGTAACGTTTCGAAAACAGCAGGTTTCTTAACTTCTCCGATGATTTCTACTCTTGATTTGTAAGAACCTACTTGGATAATATCTTGATCATGTAAACCAACATTTTGGCGTAAATTACCTGTTGTCAACAAATCATATAAATCGAGCTGAGCGATTAATTTGCGGTCTCTAATTACTCTGATTTCACGGAAAGTACCATTTTCATTTGGTCCGCCCGATAAGTATAGAGCATTCATTACTCTTGATAAAGAAGAAATAGAATATGTACCAGGTGCTACTACATCACCCAAAACAGAAACTCTAATGGTTTTAATACTACCCAAAGAGATTGTCGCAGTTGTATTGGCTGGCGCTCCTCCATAAGGTCTTAAACCTACATAAATTTTAGAAAGTCTGTCTATAATTCTTTTTTTCGCTTCTTCGATAGAAATACCGCTTACGAACACATTACCAACCTTAGCAATTTTTACATAACCTTCAGGAGTAATTGGAAGTGTATAATGTTCTTCTGAATAACCATTGATGTCAATAACCAATTCATCGCCAGCTCCCAAGATGTAATTTTTGGGTGTTGGAATGTTCAAAGAGCTTTCGAAAGTGATATTCGGATTATTAAACATGTTAATCCCAAAAATTTTCTTTTTATAAGCTGCACTAGCTGAATCTGCCGCACTTACAACACTACCAGTAGCCTTTGCTTTTAAAGAATCACTAGAAGACTTTGCATTTGCAGTAGCATTTACTTTCCTAGGGTCAACATTTGGAGATTTTGCTGAAGAAGTCGAAATTTTACTTCCTTGCATTGGAAGTGCTAAATTTTGTAGGTCTCCAAGTGTGAAGTTTTGTGAATTACCATCATTTGATAAAAAAGTGAGACACAGGAAAAGAGCAGAAACAATAAATTTACTTAAGTGTGAAGAAATAAATCGTGTGCCTACTTTGTTAGAGCAATCGTTTGCTTGCATGATTTTGAACATATAATTTGTTGCCTTTGGGTTTAAAAGGATTACTTTTCTACCAATTTAATCTTATTGACAATAGAAGTTAATTCTAAACAAAGTGCAAAGTAAAACAACTTTTAGTAATTTCTAACGACCTCCTCTAACATTAATTATCTCTTCTAAGATTAAATTATGCTAATTTTATAAATTCTTAATGTTTTTGTAGCTTTGTTTCACTGATTAGTAGAATAGAGGAAACGTACAATTTTTGATAACTTTACTCTTGGAAGTTTATTAGTAGTTTTAATTGTTTTTGATAAAAATTGTTTCACAACAAATTTTAGAAAGTATTAACCCTTGCTTTGAATATGTCAACAAACCCTACTTCTGTACAATACACCGAAGATAATATCCGCTCTCTTGACTGGAAAGAGCATATTCGCCTTCGTCCGGGTATGTATATCGGAAAATTAGGAGACGGTTCCTCTATTGATGATGGTATCTATGTCTTAGTAAAAGAAATCATGGACAACTCTATCGATGAGCACATGATGGGAAATGGAAAAACAATCGAAATTAAAATTAGTGATCATCGTGTAGAAGTACGTGATTATGGTCGTGGAATTCCTTTAGGAAAAGTAATCGACTGTGTTTCTAAAATCAATACGGGTGGTAAATACGATTCTGGTGCTTTCCAAAAATCTGTTGGTTTAAATGGAGTTGGTACTAAAGCTACGAATGCCCTTTCTTCTTATTTCAAAGTACAATCATTCCGTGAAGGAAAAACCAAATGGGCTGAATTTAAACAAGGTGAATTAATTGCTGAATCGCCAGATGGAACGGAATCGAATGCTAGAAATGGTACTTATGTAATATTCGAACCTGATAATACGATTTTCAAAAACTATCATTATATCCCTCAATACTTAGAAAATCTTATTTGGAATTATGCTTATTTGAATGCTGGTTTAACCATCAATTTCAATGGACAAAAATATTATTCCCAAAATGGTTTATTTGATTTATTGAGTAAGTATTCTGCTGAAGAAGAACGTCGCTATCCAATTATTCATTTAAAAGGTTCGGATATTGAAGTGGCCTTGACGCATGGAAATCAGTACGGAGAAGAATATTACTCTTTTGTAAACGGACAAAACACTACACAAGGTGGAACACACTTGCAGGCTTTCCGTGAAGCAATCGTTCGTGCTGTTCGTGAGTTTTATAAAAAAGATTATGCGCCTGAAGATATTCGTGCAAGTATTGTTGGTGCAATCGCCATTCGTGTGCAAGAACCTGTTTTTGAATCTCAAACAAAAACCAAATTAGGCTCAAATAATATGTCGCCTGATTCAAGTTCACAGTCGGTTAGAAGTTTTATTGGAGATTTTATCAAAACAAATCTTGATAATTTCTTACATAAAAATCCAACTACGGCTGATGCTATCAAGAAAAGAATTGAGCAATCTGAACGTGAACGTAAAGACATGGCTGGAATTAAAAAACTTGCCAACGAACGTGCCAAAAAAGCTAATTTACACAACAAAAAATTAAGAGATTGTAGAGTTCACTTGACTGATGAAAAAGCTGATAACCGTTATGAGTCTATGCTTTTTATCACAGAAGGGGATTCTGCTAGTGGTTCAATTACGAAATCTCGAAATGTACAAAGCCAAGCAGTGTTTAGTTTAAGAGGTAAACCTTTAAACTGTTTCGGACTGACAAAGAAAATCGTGTATGAAAATGAAGAATTCAATTTACTTCAACATGCGCTGAATATTGAAGAAGGTTTAGAAGGATTGCGTTATCATAAAATCATTATTGCTACTGATGCCGACGTTGATGGAATGCACATTCGTTTGTTGATGATGACTTTTTTCTTACAATTCTTTCCTGATTTAGTAAGAAATGGACATTTGTACATTTTAGAAACGCCTTTATTTAGAGTAAGAAATAAAAAAGAAACGATTTATTGCTACACTGACGAAGAACGTTTGAATGCTATCGAAAAGCTAAGTCCAAAACCAGAAATTACTCGATTTAAAGGTTTGGGTGAAATTTCGCCTGAAGAATTTGGAAAATTCATCAATGATGATATTCGTTTAGAACCAGTAATTCTAACAAAAGATACTACGATACCTAAAATTTTGACTTACTTCATGGGGAAAAATACACCAGACCGTCAGAAATTTATTATCGAAAACCTGATTATTGAAAAAGATCCAGCCGAATTAGCGGCTTAAATTAAAATAGGTGAGTGAATTAATGATTGCGTGAATTGTGATTATCTGTTCATTAATTCACATAATCCTAGCATTCTCAATCTAATATTGTCAAAAATGTCTCTCGAAGAATTAAGAAATCAAATTGACTCATTCGACGACCAAATGCTTGAAATTCTCAACAAGCGTATGGATGTTGTAAAACAAGTTGGTGAGTTAAAAAAACAAACTCAAACGGTTATTTATCGTCCTGAACGAGAAAAACAAATTGTTGATAGGCTTGCTGCTGCCAACAATGGATTATTAAATAGAGCCGCTATCGAGGCGATTTATTTAGAAATTTTTGCAGTTTCTCGTAATTTAGAATTACCCGAAAGAATTGCCTATTTAGGCCCAGAAGGTAGTTTTACACACCAAGCCGCAGAAAGTAGATTCGGTGCAATGAGCGACTACTTGGCTTTGCCTAATATTCGTTCGGTTTTTGAAAGTGTTGATACGGGTCGTGCAAGATTTGGTGTTGTGCCAATCGAAAACAATTTGGAAGGAATTGTAAAAGAAACGATTGATTTGCTCAATGAAACAGATTTGAAAATTGTTTCAGAAGTAGTGATTTCTGTACACTTTACTTTTGCAACTAAAGCTGAAAAATTATCAGATATTAAAAGAATTTATTCAAAAGATATTGCATTTGGTCAATGCGAGCGATTCTTGAACGATTACTTTGGTGGTAAAGAAGATGACTTTTTCGTACAAGTAGATTCAACATCAAAAGCTGCGAAACTGGCTGGTTTGGAAACTGACTCAGCCGCAATTTGTTCTCATATCGCTGCAAAACTATTTGATGTACCAATTCTATTTGATAATATTCAAGATTCGGCACAAAATCGTACCCGTTTCTTTATCATTGGTAAAGATTTTATCAATCAGAAAAGTGGAAACGATAAAACGACAATCATTGCCAAATTACCAGAAGATGGAAAACCCGGAACACTTGTTCGTTTCTTGCAAGAATTTGAAAGCCAAGGAATCAATCTTTTGAAAATTGAAAGTCGTCCGGTAAAAGAAGGAGAACAATTTAATTTCTGGTTTTTGATGGAATTTGAAGGTTATTTCTTAGATGAAAGTGTTCAGAAAATCATGGCAAAACACGCTTCCGAAATCAAATGGTTGGGAAGTTACGTGAAAACGGTTTAGCCTAAAATTTTAATAAATATTCAAAGCGGCGATTCTTAAATGGATTGTCGCTTTTTTTGTTTTAAAGAAAATATTTCATTGATTTTTACCCTAAAATATTCATAAAACTACCGAATAATAAATATTAAGCACTTGAAATGAAGATAGTTGTCAAAGTATTTTGTTTTTTTAGGATGAATGCTATTTTTGAAGTTAATACTTGAAAATCATACGCTTATCTTAAACAATATTTCTATGAAAATCCTTGATAAAGTTTTCTCAGTACTTAAAAAAGTAGATAACAAAACACCATTGGCACAACAGGTTTCTGCTACTAAGGTGCCTAAAGTAAAAGCAATCTCAGCACCACACAATTTTGATTTTGATTATGTAGTGTTGGATATTAAAACGGCTAATCTTCAACCTAAAAGTATCTTTTCAGTAGCAATAGTGGCACTAAAAAATGATAAAGTTGTAGATAAGAGACATTGGTTTGTTCGCCCTAATCCTTTTAACATTAATCCAATCTATTTTCAGAACTCCAACTTTTCCAGACAAGATTTAGAGGTAGCAAATTCTTTTTCTGAAGTTTGGCAAGAACTTAATCCGTACATTATCAATCAAAAGATTGTTGCTCACTTTGCTGATTTTAACATTGGTGCACTTAAATCTGCGTTGTGTTCTGCCCAATTACTCGTGCCTAAATTCACTACATTTTGTACCTATCTCAACGCAAAAAAAACTTGGGGTTTCCCAGATTTTCAATTGCATTCGCTCGCCGACTATTTACATCTAAAAGTACGAGGCGGTGAAATGTTAAAAGATGTGGATTTGTGTACTCGTATCTTCTTAAAGTTAAAAAAAGAAAATGGGGAATTGATATTTAATAACAAAAGCGAGACTCCTAAAAGTACAGTAGTTACTTTGAACTCAAACTCTTTCTTAGGAAGAAATATCGCCGTTGCAGGAGCATTTCAACATTTTAAACATTACGAAATCAAAGAAAAAATTAGGGCTTTGGGTGGAATTCATGTTAAAAATGTGACCCACAAAACAAATTTTCTAATAATTGGATCAATTCAGGCGAATGAAATTTGTCCTAAAAGAATAGATGCTCAAACTTTCAAAGTTAAAATCATCAACGAAGAACAATTCTTAGCACTTTTAGCAAGCCAACATGATTTTCAAGAAGTTTAAACACTAACGTATAACTAATACGACGACTTTATTATATGAAAGATAAGCATATAATTTTGCGGTCTTGGGGCGTTATGTTATTTTTGAACTTTGGAAATAACAATTAATTCAAAATAAATGGCTTTATTACAAAACAAGGTAGTCTTGGTAACGGGTGCTTCAAGAGGCATCGGCCGTGCAATTGCCTTCAAAATGGCTCAAGAAGGGGCAAATGTTGCTTTTACTTATCTTTCATCTGTAGAAAAAGGACAGGCTTTAGAAGCGGAATTGTCTGCTTTAGGAATAAAAGCAATTGGTTATCGTTCGGATGCTTCTGATTATAAGCAAGCAGAAGAATTGATGAATTCAGTTGTTGCTGATTTTGGTGGAATCGATGTGTTGATTAACAATGCAGGTATTACTAAAGACGGTTTATTAATGAGAATGACAGAAGAACAATGGGATTCTGTTATCCAAGTAAACTTGAAATCTGTTTTCAACTTAACAAAAGCAGCTACAAAACCAATGATGAAAGCCAAAGCTGGCTCTATCATCAACCTTACTTCGGTAGTGGGTATTCGTGGAAATGCTGGACAAGCAAACTATGCGGCATCTAAAGCAGGTATTATTGGTTTTACAAAATCAGTTGCTTTAGAATTAGGCTCAAGAAATATTCGTTCAAACGCTATTGCTCCAGGTTTTATTGAAACTGAAATGACAGGCGAATTGAACGCTGCTGCTACAGAAGAATGGAAAAAGTCTATTCCATTAAAGCGTGGCGGACAACCAGAAGAAGTAGCTGACGCTTGTGTTTTCTTGGCTTCTGATATGTCAAAATATATTACAGGACAAGTATTGCAAGTAGATGGCGGAATGCTTACCTAGTTAGTTATTTAGTGAATGAGTGAGATTTAATTGTGAGTTAGTGAGTTGTGAATTAGTGAATTATTTTGGAAAAATAAAATGATTTTTCGAGAACTTTCTTTTTTAAAATAGACTTTGAATTCACTAATTCACTAATTCACTAATTCACCAAATAGCTTTTCTACTCCTTTTTGATAAGAGACAACAAACAACGCACATGATGAAATTCGATTTTCTCTTTCAATCTTCTCCTTGGTTTATTCCACTTTGTTTTTTATTGGCAGGTTTGTATGCTTTTGTGTTGTATCAGAAAAACACCAACTGGACGAAAACACAAAACTACTTAATGGCGACTTTTAGGTTTTTGGCTGTAAGTATTTTAAGTATGCTTTTGTTGAGCTTTCTTATCCGACAAGTAAGTCAGAAAATTCAAAAGAAAACGGTGGTTCTGGCAATTGATAATTCACAATCGATGAATGTTGTCGGAGCAAAAGTATTGGAAGATTTGAAAAAAAATCTGAATGATTTAAAAGAAAGCCTTCAAGAAAAAGATTACGAAGTAGCTTTTGCTACTTTCAATGAAGAGAATACCCAGAACCTAGAAAAACTTCAATTCAACCAAAAAACTTCAAACCTCTCAAATTTACTTTCGGGCATTAAAAATACTTTTGAAGACCAAAACCTAACTGATGTCGTCCTGATTTCAGATGGGATTGTCAACGAAGGAATTGCTCCTGCTTCTGAATCTTTTAAATTTCCAGTGCATACTGTTGGTTTGGGCAATACCATTCCTAAAAAAGACATTGCTGTTAAAACTGTTTATGCTAACAAAATAGCTTATTTGGGTAATAAATTTCCTGTTCAAACTGATATTAATGCTTTTGGATTTGAAGGAAAAACAGCTAATGTGTATCTAAAACAAGGAGCAAAAGTTTTAGAAAAACAAACCATTACTTTCAATCAAAAAGAAGATTTAAAAACACTTACTTTCAATACTACTGCCACCCAAATTGGCGTACAGCATCTTACGGTTGAAGTTGATTTTTTATCAGGAGAGTTTTCAAACAGAAATAATCGTCAGGAAGTTTATATCGAAGTAATTGATGGAAAAGAGAAAATTTTATTGTTGGCATTGGCACCGCATCCAGATGTAAAGGCTTTGAAGAGTATCATCGAAAAAAATGAAAACTATGAATTAGATGTAAAAATCCTGACTGAAAATGCGAATCCAGAAATTACAAAAAGCTACGATTTACTGATTTTACATCAATTGCCAGATGCTTACAATACTTTCTCTAACGTCTTTAAACCACTTTTAGACAAAGGGATTCCTACTTTTTTTGTGATGGGAAATCAGTCTGGCGTGAATAATTTGAATCAATTAAACCAAGTAATGCAAATCAATGCAGATTTTAGTGAAAGCGATAAAGTAACAGGAATTTTCAATAATAATTTTAAAGTACTGAATTTTGAAACGGAACAAATGGACATCATTACCAAGTTTCCACAAATTTCAGTGCCTTTTGGCGATTATACTTTATTGCCGAATTCAGAAGTGTTATTGTATCAAAGAGTAGGAGCTGTTCAAACACAGAAACCACTTTTGGCAATGAATATCGGTGCTAAAAAATCTGCCATTTTTACTGGAGAAGGACTTTGGGCTTGGCGTTTAGAGGAATATCAATTGAGTGAAAAACAAGTAGTGATTGATGATGTTATCTCTAAAGTATTGCAATATATTTCTGCCAAAGACGATAAACGAAAACTCAGAGTTTATCCTTTAAAAACGCCTTTGTCATTAGGTGAAAAAGTAGTTTTTGAAACTGAAATCTACAATGCCATTTACGAGAAACTGTATAATTTACCGATTAAACTGACTATCAAAGACGAAAAAGGCTTTACTAGAAATTATACTTATTCCACTTCGGCAGATAATACAAAATTTGAAATCAGTGGCTTACCTGCTGGTGTATATCGTTTCAATGCTTCTGCTACTGTTTTAGGAAAATCGGAACAATCAACAGGAGAATTTGTGATTCAAGATTTACAAATTGAAAACATTAATCTCACCGCAGATTTTGATGTACTCAGACAATTATCCAATAAAACAGGAGCTTCGTTTTTCCATCAAAATGATTTCGAAAAACTGAAACAAAAGATTCTAAGTCATGAAGTACCAGATAAAATTGAAGCTACGGAAGACTTGAAAGAAATGATAAATCTTCGTTGGATATTTTTCTTAATCCTGACATTGCTCACGGCAGAGTGGGTAATGAGGAAGTATTTAGGAGGATATTAAATGTATAATAAATTCAGTCAATGCCAGGCTGAATTTATTTTTTTTATGCAATCTTTGAAAACAATTCATCTCAAAAAACTATGAAAAAAATTACTCCTCAACAGCTAAAAACAGCTGTATTAATGTTACTGGTTTTATTTGTCTTCAAAACCACCTTACAAGCCCAATATTCTGATTCTTATATTTTTGGCGATGCGCTACCCGATGCTCCTGAATTATCAGCCAGAGGAGAATACAAAGTAGGAGTAAGGACGCTTGAATTTGTTAATAAAGGACAAGTAGATGTACTTAAATCTAAAGCAGGAGTAGATGCAATCTATGACAGACCTTTAAAAGTAGAAGTTTGGTATCCTGCTAATTTAGCTGAAGATGAAAAAGAAATCGTTGCTTATGACCAAGTATTTGGAGTATCAAACGACCCAAAACGACCTTTGATTCCTTTTCAGTTTTCAGGAAGAGCCGCTCGTGATGCTAAACCTAAAACAGGCGTTGGTGCATTTCCTTTGATTGTAGTTTCACATGGTTATTTGGGTTCAAGATTATTAATGACTTACCTGACGGAGAATCTTGCTTCAAAAGGCTATGTGGTCGTGGCAATAGACCATACTGAATCTACTTATCGTGATGCTTCACCCTTTCAAAGTACTTTATTTAATCGTGGCAAGGATATTTTATTTACGCTCAATCAAATAGCTGAACTAGCTAAACCAAAGAGTAAGAGTTTTCTGGACGGTTTGGCAGATGCTAACAATACGGCTTTGATAGGCTATTCGATGGGTGGTTATGGTGTTTTGAATGCCGCAGGTGCTGGTTATAGTCAGCAAGCAGCTACTTTATTTACTACTATGACGGGTGGGAGTAAAGCGATTGAAGTACGTACAGCAGGAAATCCTGAATTTATCGCTTCGCAAGACGAACGTATCAAAGCAGTAGTAGCTTTTGCTCCTTGGGGAATGCAACGTGGTGTTTGGGATGCCGAAGGATTAAAAGGTTTGAAAGTGCCAACCTTTTTTGTAGCAGGTAGTCAAGATGATATTTCTGGTTATGAAGATGGCATCAAAGCGATTTATAAAGGGACTGTCAATAGCGAACGTTATTTATTGACTTATATGAATGCTCGTCATAATGTAGCGCCGAATCCTCCGCCAGCGGAATCTTATAAACCAGAACGTGCAAGAGATTATGCTCATTATTCTGAACCAGCTTGGAACGAACGACATATTAATAATATCAATCAACATTTTGTAACAGCCTTTTTAGGAATACAACTCAAACACCAAGATTTTGGAAAATACTTATTGCTTCAACCTAATTCTAATGAAAAGAACTGGACAGGTTTTCCTCCCCGCTCATCAGTTGGCTTAGAATTACTGCACGAAGTGCCAGCAAAATAGCTTAATTTTGTAGAAATATTTAAAATGAATAATCTCGTTTTTTGTATTTAAAGGCGGTCAAAATTATTTTTTTGACCGCCTTTTTATGATTGATGAGTAACGAATTCCTACTGTTTGAGCGATAGCGAGTTTAGGAATTCTTGATTTTCTTTTGTTACTTTTCTTTCATCAAGGAAAGAAAAGTAAGGACTAGAGAAATAACAAAAATCTCTGAAATCTTCTAATATCTACCTATTTTTGACGAAAAATATGGATAATACATGTTTTACAAATAGCAATTCAAATGGAATTTTTCACAATTATCAATATTGGCGGAACTATCGCTTTTGCCATTTCAGGTACTTTAGCAGGCATTCGAAAGCAATTAGATATTTTTGGTTTACTGGTTATCGCTTTTGTTACTTCCATTGGCGGAGGAACAATTCGAGATATGTTAATTGGTCATTTGCCAGTGCGATGGCTGTTAGATTCTTCGGTCATTTTGTTAATTACAGGTACTTTCATCCTAACAATCCTCTTAAAAAATCATATCGAAAAAATAGATAAAACACTAACCCTTTTTGATTCGCTTGGTTTAGGTTTCTTTACTTTAAGAGGTATTCAAGAAGGATTAGCTATTCAATTAGACATGTCGGCTTGTATTATTTTAGGAACAATCACCGCTTGTTTTGGAGGATTAATTCGTGATATTTTACTAAATGAAATTCCGTATCTACTAAGAAAAGAAGTTATTTATGCAACACCTTGTATCATCGGTGGTTTGTGTTATTTCTTGATGAAACAAATCGCTTTGCCAAATGAATTGATAGATTTACTTACCATCCTTATCATCTTCGGAATTCGAATATTGGCTGTTAAAAAGAATATTTCTTTGCCTAGAGGAGGTTAAAGCGTTTTGAATGGTTAAGCCTAAAGATTATCAATTGTTCATTTTTCTATAATTCTGTCATTTCTTCAGAATTATTAAAGACTAAACCAAAATCCCGTAGGGATGTTAGGATTATAGATAAGAAAATTGAGGAAAACACTAACCCTGAAAGGGTGATATAATGATATGTATGTATCACCCCTTCGGGGTTTTAGGAACAATATCTTGCTTTTTCTATAATCCTGCCATCTCTTCGGGATTAAAATAAGAATCAATACTTTTCCACGCAATTATATAATTGATTTATCAACATAAATTCAAAGGCGTAAATCAAAATCCCAAAGGGATGGTAGAATTATAGATAACAAAATTGAGGAAAATACTAACCCTGAAAGGGTGATATAATGATATGTATGTATCACCCCTCCGGGGTTTTAGAAACAATATCTCACTTTTTCTATAATCCTGCCATCCCTTCGGGATTGGTTCTTACATTCCTTTATACTTTCAAGCACCAGCCTTATCCTAAGGCAAGCGAATTTGTAATAAAAGTTCTATATTTAAATGAAATTTAAAATCTACTTAGAATGATTTTTCCTCAGCTTAAAAAAGACATCAGCCCAAAATACCTATTTGAAGTTATAAGTAACAGAAAGATTATATTTCTGAGTGCTGTCGCTGTATTACCTATACTTTTCAATAAATACTTTGAAAGTATTTTAGATGAGTACATTGGTAAACCTATTTTTCAAAATCTTGGAAGTAGTTACTTTTCCGATATTATCTTTTTAGTTATTGCCATTCTTCTATTTTTTTACTATCGCTACAAATATAAAAATGACCACTACTTTTCTTCTTTTGATAGTTCATTAGTAATTGTTATAGGCTTTTGGTATTTTATTTATCGCTGTAGTGGTGGATGGCATTATAGTAGATTTTATATGTTGCCATTTTTATCTTATTCAGATATATTCCTTATTGTTCCCATTTTTCATATCTGTTTTTTATTTAAAAGATCGATAAATGAAAATACTCTAAAATTAACAATCAGCTTTTTGTTTGTTTATAGGAATCATTTTCAGCCAAAAGCAATACACAACACCATTGTATTAACTATTAGACAACTGATTAGGCTGAAAAAAAAATACTCCAAAGATTCTAAGATTGGCTTTCAAACTGATAAACCCATTGAAGAATTAAGCGATGAAAAACTTGGTAGAGGTAATTATGCTCAAAAAATAGCAGAGCAAATTAATGATTCCTTTCCTAAAGAATCTTTTGCTATTGGCATTACTGGAAAATGGGGTTCTGGGAAGACTTCTTTTTTACATCTTATCAAAAAGAAGCTAAATGAAAATACCATTATAGTTGATTTTAATGCTTGGCATAGTCATGAAACTAAAAATCTAATTGCAGATTTTTTTGATTTACTAAAAGCAGAACTGAATGATGGGAGTGTATCACAACATATTAATCTTTATGTAAAACAACTCACAGCAGTTGATGATAACATCTATTTTAAAACCATAGATTTTTTACAGAAGACCATTTTTGGAACACAGTCAACTCAAGAGATTTTTGACCGTATTAATGCCAGTATCAAAAGGCTTAATAAGCAAATAGTGATATTTATTGATGATTTAGACAGACTAGATAATAATGAAATAATTGAAATTATAAAGCTCGTCCGTATTTCAGCTAACTTTAAAAATACTGTTTTTGTTGTGGCTTATGACAAAGGATATGTTATGAATGCTATTGCAGAAATCAACCAATATGAAAAAGAATTGTTTCTTGAAAAAATATTTCAAGCAGAGTTTAATTTACCCACTTTTGAGGAAAATAGATTAAGGAACATACTAATCAAGAATTTAAAGGAGAATATAGATGAAACGCATCATAATGATATTGATGAATTCTTTACCGATAATTATGATTTGTATATTTTTGAACATTGTATTTTAACATTACGTGATGTTACAAGATTTACCAACTCATTCTGTCTGAATTTTCAAATGCTCAATGAAAATGTAGTTGATAGTGTTAATGAAAAGCGACATATTGTAGGATCAATTAAAAAAGTATTATTCCAAGACCTACTCCATATTGAATTATTGAAGTTCAAATGTTTATCTATTTATGAGTTAATTATTGATAAAAAAGATACTTTTCTTTATTCACAATATCAAAATGGTAAGGATTTGGTTTCAATTAATTTCTTATGGCTTAAAATTGATGATTTTAAAATACATCTTGAACATCATCACTATTATCTTGGTATTGATAAAAGTAAAATAGAACAAATTGTAGAGATAGTTAATAAAATATTCTCAACCCCAAGCAAAATAGGCTACAAATTTGATGCTAAAAGTGGTGAAAAAATAGACTCTGAGAATATTAACTCTATTCGTCGTCCTTCAAATTTTGATATTTATACATCGTTAGGAATAACTGACTCAATGGTTAGTATCATTGAATTTTCAAAAGCGAGACAATCTTCGGTAGTTGAGTTTAAGAATAGCCTAAATAAGTGGTTGAATAAAGAATCAATAGAAGAACTATTAATCAAATTTAGTGTAATATCCTTTTATGATGATGAAAAGGATTATACAAAAATCATCGAAGGACTATTTCATATTGGTTCTAATGATTTAGGTTTATACATAATGAGGAGTGAAGGATTTTCTACCATATTGGGGAAATTATTTAATGATAATCAACTAAAGATAGAGAACAATAAATATAGAGAGCTTTTATTAAGAATTTTTGAGGATAATACTTACTCTCTAAAATTTAAGTCTGGGTTACTTTATAGAATTAACAAAAGAGGGTATGAATCAACAGAGAATTTTATCATTGAAAAGGAAAAGCGATTAGATTTATTGTTTAATTATTTAGAAATCTACATCAAAAAACAGGAAAAGTTTACTAATGATTTGTGGGAAATTTATGAGAATTGTACATTAGAAGTTGGTGGGAAAATTAAATATAATCAATGTGAGGAGAGAGTAAATGAACTCATAAAAAGCTTTGCATTACAAAAAGATATTAAGGGTTTGTTTGAGAAAATAATTGGAATATGGACTGAAAGTGGGGAGTATGGATTCAATTCCATAAGAAAATGTCTTTTCCCTGATTTAGAAAATCTTTTTAATTTCACTAATCAATTAGATGATAATTTATTGAAGGAAAGATTAACTATCTTTTTTCAAGAGCTAAAAAAAGAGGACTACTTTCCGATTAGTTTCAATTTTGATGGATTATTGACTATTAAAGAAAAATCATAGAGAATCATTTTAAACCTTTTAGGTTTTTTTAACAATAGTTAATGAAAGTAACAACAACTAATCATCGTTCTAAGAATACTATATTTATAAAGCGTTAACTAATCCCATTTCTCCCCAAACCCTACCGTATAATAAAAATACGGTAGGGTTTGTCTTTTCAATTCAAAAAAAACATTGACTTTAATTAGTTGCCAATTGAACATAGATAACAGTGGTTTGTGCAAAGCTTGTAGTTAATAGATAAAATGCTGTAGTGATTTGTGAAAAGGTGGTAGTTACTTGATAAAATACTGTAGTGATTTGTGCAAAGGTGGTAGTTAATAGATAAAATGCTGTAGTGATTTGTGCAAAGGTGGTAGTTAATAGATAAAATGCTGTAGTGATTTGTGCAAAGGTGGTAGTTAATAGATAAAATGCTGTAGTGATTTGTACAAAGGCGGTAGTTACTTGATAAAATGCTGTAGTGATTTGTGTAAAGGCGATAGTTACTTGATAAAATGCTGTAGTAATTTGTTCAAAGGTGATAGTTACTTGATAAAATGCTGTAGTGATTTGTTCAAAGGTGGTAGTTACTTGATATAATGCTGTAGTGATTTGTGTAAAGGCGGTAGTTACTTAATAAAGTGCAGTAGTGATGAGGCTGAACCTAAAATATTAGCCTCCTAAAAGCGATTTAGTGGTGCTGTATTTAGGTTCAGCCTCATTTTGTGTAATAAGCGAAACGGGAGGGAATATTAGTATTGTAAAGGTGGTCCAACCACTTGCATATCGTGTTCTGCAAATATTTTTGCTCCCTGTTCGGGGCTGGGTGGAGAAGATAAATTTCCGAGTGCTCTGAAAAAATCTTCCATTTTGCCCGATGGCTGAAAAAGAAAGAACATTTTACCCGTCTCTGAAAGCTGTGCAAAAGTATGGGGAATGGTTCTAGGTAAAAATATGGTATCGCCTGCTTTTAAAGTATGCTTATCTTCCCCAACTTGAAAGAGGTATTCTCCTGCTACAATAAAAAATATTTCGTCTTGATTGGGATGTACATGAAGCGGAGGACCTCCTTTTTCGTTTCCGATATACTCAAAAACCGTTAAGTCGTTGTTCGTATCTTTTGAGATACCTTGATGTTGTTTGGACTTTTGCCACCTATCAATGTTTTTTCACCAAATCTACTTCCGTTTGCCTTTATGACAAAACCTTTTTTGGGACGTTCTACTTTTTTGGCAAGTACATCGTTCTTCATCAAGATGGTGGGAATTGCCGCTGCGCTTGTTAATAAAAATTGCTTTCTTTTCATGTTTATATTGTTTAATTAACAATGCAAATCTCTGATGAAGAGCCAAGAGCTTGGTGGTAAAAAAACGACATTTTAGTAGGTGTCGGATTCTCCAAATTTTCTTTCGGGAGAGCCACTATCCAACAAGTGAAAACCAGTAGGTGTTTGGTTGGTAAACTCTTTATAGTCTTTCACCAAGTGTTGATAATCGTAGTAACCACAACGCATGGCAATAGAAAGCCAATCTAAATGAGGTTCTTTATTCTTAATTCTGAAGGCATTTTCGAAGCGAGCAATTTTACTGAAATAGCGTGGAGAAATGCCCATACGTTCGATGAATTTTCTTTCATATTGGCGTAAACTTAAACATGATTCATTGGCAAGCCATTCTATATTCAAGCCTTTTTCTGTTTTCAAGATTAGATTACTCACATGGTCTAGTCGATGAAAGTTTTTCACACTGCTATTTACTTGTTTCCATAAAAATGATTCAACTACTTGAACCATTTGCGTGAAATTAAGAGCGTCGTTCAATTTGTCATTTACCTCTCTGAGGGCATTTCCAAAAATAGTTTCGGCATCAATATAACAATTGTTGAGTTCTTGTGCGGGAATCCCCGTCAAACGAAACAAACCTCCTGGACTAAATACTACTTGAAAAACTAAAAAATCTTTTCCGACAAATCTATTGGTTACTTCACTTTGTTGTCCAATCAAAACCGTTTTTAGGTTATTGATTTTCGTTCCTTTGTTCGCAAATTCAACGGTTTCAGTATCACGAGGATAAAAACTTAGACAATGTTCAGGCTTAGGCGGATAAGGTTTGTAAGGAATGTTTGTAATATCTTCAAAAACAAAATGAACAACTCTATACACCCGAACAAATTCGGTTAAACTTGGGCTTGGAGCAAACTGGTAAAGAGCCATAGCGTTTAATCGTTAATGTCATTGTTGAGATTTATTAGGAAAAAATACAATCTATATTTCTTGTTTAATAAGGGTACATTACTGATTGATAGCTGTAAGCTAAGTGCTATTTCAACATTTTGTTATTCGTCAATTCAATACTCTTTATCGCACCGATTGGAGCGATTTTGATGGCTTTGTTGCCTTTTGCAAGATAAAAATAATAGACACTGTTTGAGCTTATCAGGTAAATCTGCTCTGAATCTCCACTGCTGTAATTAAGCTTTTGGTTATACATTATTTTGTTGTTTATTATTTTCTTTGATAAGCCAATCCCTTCGCCAATTCCTATTCCAAGAAAGAATGCCAATAAGCTAATTGTGAGATATTTAATGAATAAATTGGTAAGGTTTTCACTAAGCTCTTCATTACTCAACTCATTTTTACTTTTTAAACCAGATATTTTCTGAATCCATTTTCTATGGCTTTGTTTAGATAAGTATGTTGGAAAAGCATAAGCAAAAACAATCACCAAAATTACGGCTATCAATATGATTGGATGTGCGGTAAGCGTAGCAATCGGACTAATCAAAATGTCCATGATTGTAGAGTATTTCAAAATATTTATCCCGATTTGGTAATAGAAAACACTCTCTTTCAAGATGCCCATTACCACAAGAAATAGATAACCAAATGGAAGTATTTTTTGTAAACCTTCTGAAAATTTCATTTAATAAATAGGGTTTGGAGTTTATTTAGCTTTTTTATTGGTTGTAAAATACAAAAGCTCATTGCCATTGTTTGTGTCTTCACAAATAATTCATCGAATTGTTTCGTAGTGATAAAAACAATACAATGGTTTTTTGTGGAGAGACGAACAATGGCAATGAGGCAATGAACAATAGCTTATCTAGCTTTTTCGTGATTTTATTTCAGTTTCTATTTGTTTTAGAGCAATAATACTTGGTAAAAAAGTTAGACCACTACCACCAGCAACAGCAAGTAATACATAATTTTTACTTTTTATAGCAAGATAAATAAGGGTAATTAAAGCAATTGCCATCACGATGCCGAGTCCTATAACAGCACCCTTTGCCTTTTTTTGTTTTATTAGTAATTCTTCTAATGTTAATTCAGCGAGTTTGTTATTTTCTTTCATTTGATTATTTTGGTTTATTGGTTTGATGGATTTTTTAAACATTTCAATGTCTTCGTCAAACTCTTCTTCATCATCTGAGGGTCCATATTCAAATTGGATAGAAGTTTTTGATGCGTTTGTAAGTTCTAAAATTACTTTTTCTATTTCAAGTGCTTTATTATAATTGTCAATAAGGTTTTTATTCTTTAATCTTATTTTTTCTTCTATGGATACTCCAAAAATAATCTTTTTATCAAAAGTGAATTTTAATATTATCCCATTAATTTCTTCTTTTAGATTATCACTTATGTAAAAAACAAATCCATGATTTTGTTTTTTAAGTCCATAGTCTATTACTTCTGTCAAAGTATTTATTGAGATACAAGTTTCTTCAATGTCGTACTTTTCATTTTTATAAACCATAATTTCTTGTCCCTCTCTAATTTCAATTTTATCTCTATCAGAGAAGTGATTTAGAAACTTTTCAATTGTCTTTTTATCACGTTGTTTTGATAGTCCGTAAATGTCATAATATGGAGGCATTTCTTTTATGATGTGTTTTTTACACTACTGCAAACTTACTAATGTGCAAAAGTTCTTTAGTATTTTATATTTAAATCTATATTCTTAATACTCTCGCCATTATTTGTGTCTCCACAAATAATTTGGTGAATTTTATCTATTAATATGATAATACACTGAGTTTTTCGTGAAGACACGAACAACGGCTGTAAAATACTAAGTTTTTGTAAAAACACAAAAAAACGACAAGAGAATGGATTGTATAATTATTTTATTTTTCAGAAAAAAGCTTTGTTTTTCTTAGATATGCTGCAACAATCGTGACTAGAACAATTAGCATTGTAAGTAAAAAAGGTTTCCCTTTATTGATATGCACAAAAACTACAAATGTCATATAAGAAGCTAAAATTGAAGCACCAATAATTACGGTTTTTTGAAATAAAAACAAGGCAGTTGCAATTAATAGAAAAATACCTACTCCAATAACGGAGGTATTACTTAATCCAAGTTTAGATATTTGATTTGACTGAAATATTTTTTCAAAAGCATTCTGGATAAAGAATAAAGCTATTATGATTGATGGAAGCCATATTAAAGCTGTCTTAAAGTTTTTTATAGTTATCATTCTATTTTACCAGTTTTTTAAATTAAATCTATTGTCATTGTTTGTGTTTACACAAGTAATTCTACAAATTAACTTATCCATTTTGCACTTTTACTTAAAAATAAACAAATAGTTTAAATTAACCAATTATTATTTTAGTGTACCGTTAAATGGCTATTTATGAGATGTTTATGGTGTATTTTTTTGTTAAGTAAAATTCTATTTACCCTAATTTTTTCCAACCTATCCCATCAAATTACCTTCTAAAATACGCAAAATTTCGATGAAAGTTAAGGCTTTAATTTTGGCAGATGACATGGTTTTTAAGTAAGTATTCTGGGCTATTTTGTTGACAAATAAAGCAATTTTGTATGTCAACAAAACTCTATTGCATTCTTACAATGCTTGATTGTATGCTTACAAAATCATATTTCATTCTTACAATGCTTTATTGTAAGCTTACAAAATTATTTTGCATTCTTACAATGCTCCATTGTAAGCTTGCAACGCTATTTTGCTACCTTCAAAATTTCAATGTAAGCTTACAAAATTGCTAGTATTCTTACAAAACTATGCAGAATACCATCGTAATAAGAGAATGTTCTTTTGTTGAATTGAGATTATCTATCTGTAAAACAGTGTGTTATGTGTTTTTTATAGATGTGGAATTATATTTATATTTGTATCCACTTTGAAAACAGTTTAAAGTGTTCCTTTAAAATATTATGATGAAAGTAACAACTGAACACAATGAGCGAATTGCAAAAATGACTTTTGCATCGGTATATCCACATTATGTTAAAAAAGTGGAAAGTAAAGGCAGGACAAAAGCGGAATTGCATCAAGTAATTACGTGGTTGACGGGCTTTGATGATAAAAAGCTAGAAGAATTGATTGATGAAAAAGTGACTTTTGAAACATTTTTTCAGAAAGCTAACCTCAATCATAATGCGTCTCTTATTACAGGTGTAATTTGTGGCTACAGAATAGAAGAAATAGAAAATGCTTTAACAAAACAAGTAAGATATTTAGACAAATTAGTAGATGAATTGGCGAAAGGCAAAAAGATGGAGAAGATTTTGCGTGTTGCCAACATATAAATAAAAAGCAATCTTTGCTTCCGTATTTTAAATTCATTACTTCGCAATTAGTACTGTACTAAGTTAAATATATATGTTCAAAAAGTTTTTTTATTAACCAATAAATTGTGGTAGCGACAACCCTTGCGGTAGCCTCGTATGAAAAGGTAACCGCAAGGGTTGCCGCTACTTTAAGTTTAAAAGTAATTTTTAAATCCTTTAATCGGTTATTGTTCAAATAAAATTTGGCAATTTCAGCTCTTCGTACAGTACTAACTCGCAATTCACAACTCCAAATTTTATGATGTCAGTACAATGTTATTGTGGTTCAAACTTAGCTTTTAGCGAATGTTGTGAACCAATTATTTTAGGAAAAAAAGAAGCACTTACTGCGGAGGCATTGATGCGTTCGAGATATTCAGCTTATGCTTCTGTTGCACCAGATTATTTATTAGCAAGTACGTATTTTACAGAACGTGCTAAGTTTAGCAAACAAGATTTAGCAGATTGGGCAAGCGAAAATCAATGGCAGAAATTAGAAATATTAAACATTAAAAATGGACAAGTAAATGATGTGAATGGAGAAGTAACTTTTAAAGCATATTTTAACAACGCTCATGGACAAACGTCAATTCATCATGAGCATTCTACTTTTGTAAAAGAAAATGGAAAATGGTTTTATGTAAAAGGAATTATTAATCCTAAAAATGCTTCGCCAGAAGTACTTATCAGCAGAAACGACCCTTGTATTTGTGGAAGTGGAAAGAAATATAAAAAATGTTGTGGCGTTTAGATAGCTGTAAGCTTTGAGATGTGAGCAGTGAGCTTTTTTAAAGTTAAATTTCTCAGATAACAGATTCCAAATAACTGTTAACTGTAACGAAAGCCCTAAATTGCGAACAAATTAACAATTAAGAAAATGAATATAGGAGATAGAGTAAGACTATTACGTGGGAAAGAAGAAGGAATTGTTACCAAGATTTTGTCGAATAATATTATTGAAATAGAAATTGAAGACGGTTTTACGATTCCTGTAAAGCGTTCGGATGCAGTAATTATTGATGAATTAGAACAAAAAACATTTAAACCTGTTGCACCTTCTCGTTCATTTGAACCACAAGCAAGTATTGAGCGTCGCCAACCAACAACGCCAGAAATATTAGCAAACAAAGGTATTTACATGGCTTTTGTGCCTGTAAACGACCGTGAACTTTCGCAACATCTTATCAATAATACCGATTGGGAATTGCCATTTATGCTTTCGGTTGGTTCTGACCCACACCATAAAGGTTTGGCAGCAGGAACATTAAAACCAAAAACTTCTATCAAAGTACAAAACGTTTTAGTAAAGGATTTTGAAGAATGGGGAACATTTGTTTTTCAAGCGTTTTTCTATCGTTTGGCATTTATGAAATTGCCAGAACCTTTGGTAAGACGTTTGAAATTTAGAGTAAATACTTTTTTCAAGAGTAAACAAAAAGCTCCGATTCTGAATCAAGATGCACATTTGTTTCAATTAGATTCAGAAGATGCTGTTAATCCTGTTCCAACAAAAATTGATGTAGAGAAATTGAAGGAACAAATGTTTGAAAAACAAGTACCTGAATCAACAGTTGTTTTGCCTTCAAAACCTGGTGTTTCGATTGATTTACACATTGAAAAATTATCAGCAGATTCATGGGCGATGTCGAATCGTGAAATGTTAGCTTTACAAATTGCTACTTTCGATAAACAATTTGAAGCAGCTATTGCCAATGGAATGGATGAAATTACTTTTATTCATGGTGTTGGAAATGGAGTACTTAGAGATGCCATTCACAAAAAACTTTCGGGACATAAAAATGTAAAATACTTTGAAGATGCACAGAAAGAAAAGTTTGGCTATGGCGCTACTAATGTGAAGATTAAATAGTTATCAGCTTTCAGTTATGAGCTATCAGCCTTGAGATTTTATATTTAAAATTTAAAATTCGCTTATAAAAATCACCATTTTAACAATTGTATTAAACATAAATGAAAAAAACACTTTTTGCCTTAATTGCTATCATTTTGCTTCAAGGCTGTGCTGGTTCAAAAAATACAAATACTACTGCTAATCCTGAAGCACCCAAAGAATCGTATATGTATAATGGAAAACAAGTAGAAAAAAGTCTTTCAACGATTGGAATCCCTTTTGAAATTACGATGGGCGATGTAGAAAGACAAATCAATGCCAATATCAAAGACTTGATTTATGAAGATGCCAGCATGGAGGATAACAATTTTGATAACTTCATGTGTAAAGTAAACAAGCGTGATAACATTACAGTAACGACTAAAGACGAAGCCTTTTTATTTAGTGTTCCGCTAAAAGTATGGGTAAGAGCTGGCTATAAAGTAATGGGAATTTCTATTCCTCCGCAAGAATTACAATTTGATTTCAACCTGAAATTTGGAACAAAATTCTCTATTTCACCAAACTGGACAGCAACAGTACAAAGCTTTCCGATGGGTTATGAATGGATTAAAAAACCAACGTTACGTTTAGGTGGTTATGAAATACCAGTAACAGGTTTGGTAGAAAGAGCCTTGAATTCGCAACAAGCAACTTTGTTGAAATCAGTGGATGATGCTGTGAAGAAAAATGTAGAAATTAAAAAATATGTGTTACAAGCTTGGAATACAGCCATGCAACCTTATTTGCTTTCTGAAAAATACCGTACTTGGTTGAAAGTAACACCAGTTGGTTTACAAATGACTCCGCTTACTACCGTCAACAACAAAGTAAAAGCAACGATTGGTATTCAAGCTTATACAGAAACGATAACAGGTACAAAACCTACTTTCCAAGCTGTAAATACTGTGCCAGATTTAAAATTGGTGAATGAAATTGCTGATGATTTTAAAGTAGGTATCATTGCTGAAATTCCATTGCGTGAAGCTGCGAAGTTGACGGCAGATACTTTAATTGGACAAAATTTCTCTTTTAAAGAAGGAAAGTACAATGTAGGAGTAACCGAAATTGATATTTATGGTGACCAAGATAAAATGGTTATCAAAGCAGGTTTAAAAGGAAGTATTAACGGAAGTATTTATTATAAAGGTGTTCCAGCTTACGACCCAACAACAAAATCGGTTTACTTACAGAATTTTGATTATGATTTAAAAACGAAGAATTTATTAGTAAGTACTGCCAATTGGTTTTTTCAAGGAAAGTTTGCCAAGAATATGAAAGACGCTTTGACGTTTAAAATCGGTGGACAAATTGATGAAATGAAAAAGCAAATGCAAGCGAACTTGACCAATAATAAAGTAGCTAAAGGTATTACTTTGAACGGAAATATTAGTGAATTAACGCCTGATAAAGTGTACTTAACGCCCAATTCTATCATTGCGGTAATCAATGCGAATGGAAAGTTAGATATAAAAGTAGATGGTTTGTAAAAACTAAAAGCTAACTTTGCAACTGAAAGCATTCGTCTTATCGCCTTTGTGAAAGCAGGGGAGGAAAGTCTGGACAACACAGAGCATCATGCTTCCTAACGGGAAGGTATGGTTTTGGAGACGAAACCGTAACAGCAAGTGCCACAGAAAATTACCGCCCGAAAGGGTAAGGGTGAAAAGGTAGCGTAAGAGACTACCGCTCGGTTGGTGACAAACGAGGCATCGGTAAACCTCATGAGTTGAAAGACCAAATAGGCTGGCAAGCAGCGTCGGTAACGACAAAGTAAAGGACGGCTCGTTCGTGTCAGTGGGTAGGTTGATAGAGGTAGTAGGTGACTACTATTCGAGATAAATGATAAGACTTTTGAATATTTCTGCAAAGAAAAATTCAATCGACAGAATCCGGCTTATAGAATGTTTTTTAAAAAAAGTCCTCACAGTGTGTAAACGCTGTGGGGACTTTTTTTGACTTTAATACTAGAGTACTTTAGGACTGAAAAAGTTTTAAACATGTTACTTATAACTGTGATAAAATATCAAGTAATACAGTCTTTCTTTAAAATTGATAGTGTTAAGATGCTTTTTCGTAAATAATTGGATTCAATGGTGTGTTAACAACCTCTCCAACTTTTGCCCCTGGACACCAAGTTTCCCAATCTGCTTGTTGATTTATATTTTCAGGCTTTTTGAGTGTCATATCTTTATCCATGTAAATCATTGTCATTACTTGTCGCATTTTATCAGTTTGATTAGCGCCAGCTCTATGGAAAATCCATCCAGAATGAAAACTTACTTCTCCCAATTCAAATGCTTCTTTTACTTGTAGGAAGTCGCCGAGTCTTAATTTTTTTTGAATTTCAATCTCACTATCATCACTGATTTTAAGATTGCGTCCTTCTTGCATTAAATGGCTTTTGGCACTAAATTCAAGTGGACCCATTTCTAAAGGTGTTTCTTGTAATGGAATCCAAGCAGTAACGGTTTTATCGCTTTCTAAAGGCCAATAATATTGGTCTGCATGCCAAGGAGTAAAGCCTCCTCCTGGTTCTTTGAAAAGTGCTTGGTCATGATAAAGCCGAACACCGTCCACTTGCATTAAATCACTAGCGATTTTTGCAATTCTTTTACTGAATACAAATTCTTTAATGGTAGCACTCTGAGTCCAAATATTCATGATTTGTAAGAAAGCTTTGTTATAAACATCTCTTTCTTCAAGCGGGGTATTCATGGTATTTAGTTCTTGTACTTTCTCTCTTATTAAGAGATTATATAGTTCAATAACATCTTTGTTCAATACATTCTTGAGTTTAAGATAGCGGTTTTCTTGATAAAACTCAATCTGTTCTTGGCTTAATTTATAAGGCTTATTGAGGTCTTCCAAAATTGATGTGGCGATTTCAAACATGACATTAAGAATTTAATATTCAGTAAAGAATTGACCACAAAATTATTCATAAAGTAAAAGTATATTCTACACTAAAAATTCAAAATATAGCACTATATTGAAATGTTTAATTTATATTTTAGTATTTTTTGTTAAAAATAGTGTTTAAGTGAAAGCAATACTTGAAGATTTAAGTGCTGATAATCAAATCAACTCTTTTATAATCAATCAATATACTACTACAAATTTTGAATATAGATGGCATTACCATCCAGAATTTGAATTGACGCTTATTGAAAGTGGGATAGGAGACAGGTTTATTGGAGATTCTTTTGAGAGTTTTCAAAAAGGGGATTTGGTCTTGATTGGTCCAGATTTACCACATACTTGGATGAGCGATAAAGAAAAAAACGTTATTTCAGCTGCTGTAGTTATACAATTTACCAATCATTTTATCGAGCGTTTTTTAGTCTTAAATGAATTTAGTAAGCTTAAAAAGATATTGGAGATGAGTGGTCAAGGTTTATATTTTCCTAATCCTCCTTTGGAAGTGATTAGTAAAATGGAAACCATCAATCAGAAAGAGGGTATAACAAGGATTAATGTTTTGCTTGAAATATTTGAAATTCTTACAGAACTACCCTATGAAGTATTAGCTTCTCCTTTTTTTCAACCGATTAAAAATGAAGAAAATGAACTAAGAATTAATACGGTTTGTCAGTACATGTTGAAGAATTTATCAACTGATATTTCATTGAAAAACGTCGCTGAGTTAATTCATTTATCTGAAAGTGCCTTTTGTAAGTTCTTTAAAAAAATGACTGGAAAGACTTATTCAGATTATTTGAATGAAATCAGAATCGGAAAGGCCTGTTCATTATTGACAGCATCCGATAAAACGATTGCTGAAATTGGCTTTCAGACAGGATTTGAAAGTATTACTTATTTCAATAGAGTGTTTTTAAGAAAGAAGAAAAGGACGCCAAATGAATTTAGAAAAATGAGTAGAAACAACCCTGATAGAAGTGTATAAAAAAAGCCGTCAATTCAACAGAAATGACGGCTTTTGTATATCAATTTAATTATGCAACTGCGAAACTTGAAATATTTTTAGCTTCTAAAACAGATTCTCCCATCAAGTAGATATCAGCCGCACGTGCTGCTTCTCTTCCTTCAGAAATAGCCCAAACTACTAAAGATTGTCCTCTGCGCATATCACCAGCTGCAAATACTTTATCGATTGCTGTTTGGTAATTATGAGCTTTTACATTACCTCTTTCATCAAATTCTAAGCCTTTTTCTTCTAATTGTGCAAGGATACCTTCACGTTGTGGATGTAAGAAACCAGCAGCAATTAATGCTAATTCTACAGGAATTTCACGCTCATTTGTATGAACTTGGTGAGCTTTTCCGTCAACGACTTCCATTGCAATGTCAGCAATTTTAAGTCCTTTTAAGTTTCCGTCAGCATCGCCAATAAATTCTTTCACCGCAATAGACCAGTGACGGTCAGCACCTTCTTCGTGTGAAGTAGAAGTACGTAACATCATAGGCCAATTTGGCCAAGGAGTATGTGCTGCTCTTTCTTTCGGCGGCATAGGCATTACCTCAACTTGCGTAACAGATTTTGCTTTATGACGGTTTGAAGTCCCCACGCAGTCAGAGCCAGTATCACCGCCTCCAATTACAACAACATTTTTATCAGTAGCATAAAGTTCGCCCATTGGATAAGGCTTACCCATGTGATTTACTTCACGTTCGATGCCAGATACTCTTTTGTTTTGTTGAGATAAGAATTCCATTGCTGGATAAATTCCTTTCAAATCAGACCCCGGAATACCTAAAGTTCTCGGAACTGTTGAACCACCAGAAAGAACTACTAAATCAAAATCTTCTAACAAATCATCTGCTTTGATGTCAACACCAACATTTGTATTTGTTTTGAAGATAATCCCTTCTTGTTCCATTACTTCAACTCTACGTTGAACAACCCATTTTTCTAATTTGAAATCTGGAATACCGTAACGTAACAATCCACCGATTCTGTCAGCACGTTCAAAAACCGTAACTGTATGCCCAGCTTTGTTTAACTGTGCAGCAGAAGCCATACCAGCTGGACCAGAACCCACAACTGCTACTTTTTTCCCAGTACGTTTTGTAGGAATATTTGGTTTTACTAAACCATTACCAAAAGCATATTCAATAATTGATTTCTCGATGTATTCAATCGTTACTGGTGGCTTATTGATGCCTAGCACACAGGCAGATTCGCATGGTGCTGGGCAAATACGACCCGTAAATTCAGGAAAATTATTCGTAGAAGAAAGAATCTCATACGCATAAGCCCAGTTTTGATCATACACTGCATCATTGAATTCTGGAATAATATTACCTAGTGGGCAACCACTGTGGCAAAAAGGTACGCCACAATCCATACAACGACTTGCTTGAGATTTTACTTTATCTGTAGTAAAATCAATATCTATTTCTTTGAAGTCTTCGACACGTTCTGCTACGGGTCTTTTCTTTGGAGTTTCTCTAGTAACCTCTAAAAATCCTGTTGGTTTTCCCATTTCTTTAATTTGAAAATTTGAGGATTTGAAAATTTGAAATCAATCTTGAATAATTTTTTATTGAGATTGATTTTGAGATGCGTCAATTCAAATTGTTTTGAATTGACGCATTTTCAAGTTTTCAAATGATATTAATGTGCAATTTCTACTTGAATATCTTTGTAAACAACATCCTTGTTTTCTAAAACTTCTGCTACGCTGATGTTGCGTGATGCAAGTGCTTTTTTGAAATCTTGAGGCATTACTTTTAGGAATTGTGGTAAAGTAGTAGCCCAATTATCAAGAACAGTTTTGGCAGTGTCCGAATCTGTATATTGTAAATGTTGTTCTACATACATTTTTAATATATTTTGATCTTCAACCGTCAACTCTTCAATGGCGACCATTTCTCCGTTCAATTTAGGAGCAAAGTCTCCTTTTTTGTCCCAGATGTAAGCTACACCACCCGACATACCCGCACCGAAGTTTCGACCAGTTTCACCTAAGATGACAACTAAACCGCCCGTCATGTATTCACAACCATGGTCGCCAATACCTTCTACGACAACTTTAGCACCTGAGTTTCTTACACAGAAACGTTCGCCTGCCATACCTCTTAAATATGCCTCGCCAGATGTTGCACCGTAGAACGATACGTTTCCAACTACTGCATTTTCAGATGGATTGAATGTTGCTTTTTTACTTGGATATACAATTAGCTTAGCGCCACAAAGTCCTTTTCCTATATAATCGTTAGAGTCACCTTCTAATTCGAATGTGATACCATTTACAGAGAACGCACCAAATGATTGTCCAGCAGTTCCTTTAAATTTCACATGAATTGTGTCGCTTGGTAAACCTTTTGCACCATATTTCTTCGTGATTTCGTTCGATAACATCGTTCCGATAGTACGATTCACGTTGATTACTTCTAATTCACCTGTTGATTTTTCTCCGTTTTCAAGTGCTGGTTTAGCTATTTCTAACAATTTCCAGTCGATTTGGTCTTGTAAACCATGATCTTGATCTTCTTGCTTATATAAAGCCACATCCAATGCCATTGGTTGTTTATACAAGATTGGAGATAAATCTAAATGCTTCAATTTCCAATTGCTAAGAGCTTCTTTCATCTCTAATCTATCAGCCTGACCAACCATTTCGTTAACCGTTCTGAAACCTAATTCAGCCATGATTTCACGCAATTCAGTTGCCAAGAAAGTAAATAGATTCACAACGTGTTCTGGTTGACCAGTATATAAAGCTCTTAAACGTGGGTCTTGCGTTGCTACTCCAACTGGACAAGTATTCACATGACACTTACGCATCATGATACAACCAGCTGTTACAAGTGCCGCAGTTGCTACACCAAATTCTTCTGCACCTAATAAAGCCGCTACTGCTAAGTCCTTACCAGTTCTGATTTGTCCATCAGTTTGAACAGTAACACGTCCACGTAATTTGTTTCTTACCAAGGTTTGATGTGCTTCAGCTAAACCAAGTTCCCAAGGTAAACCAGCGTGACGGATTGATGAAAGCGGAGATGCTCCAGTACCACCATCGTGTCCAGCAATCAAAATATGATCAGCATGGGCTTTTGCAACACCCGCTGCAATTGTTCCAACACCTGCTTCAGAAACTAATTTTACAGAGATTCTAGCCGCACGGTTAGCATTTTTCAAATCGAAAATTAATTGTGCTAAATCTTCAATTGAGTAAATGTCGTGGTGAGGAGGAGGAGAAATCAACCCTACTCCAGGAGTAGAGTGACGAGTTTTTCCAATCCAATCATCTACTTTGTGTCCCGGTAATTGTCCACCTTCACCTGGTTTTGCACCCTGAGCCATTTTGATTTGTAACTCAGTAGCATTTGTTAAGTAATGAGCCGTTACTCCAAAACGTCCAGATGCTACTTGTTTGATAGCAGAGTTCATTGAATCTCCATTAGCAAGTGGAGTAAAACGGATTGGGTCTTCACCACCTTCACCAGAGTTTGACTTACCGCCAATTCTGTTCATCGCAATCGCTAAAGTAGTATGCGCTTCATAAGAAATTGAACCGAAAGACATCGCACCAGTAGCAAAACGTTTGAAAATATTTTCAATTGGTTCTACTTCACTAATATCAATTGATTTACCTTTCTTGAATTTAAGCAAGCCACGTAGGGTCATTGCTTTTTCAGATTGGTCGTCAATCAATTTAGAATATTTTTTATACTGCTGATAGCTGTTATTCTTAGTTGATTGTTGTAAAAGGTGAATTGTTTCTGGATTGAACAAGTGGGCTTCACCACGTTGTTTCCATTGATAAATACCTCCAACTTCCAATTTAGGATTAGCTACCGGCAATTCAGGGTAACCATTTCTATGCTTGATTAAGGCTTCTTTAGCGATGCCTTCTAAATCAATACCACCGATTCTTGAAATAGCACGAGAGAAATAAGTATCTACAACTTCTTTACCTAAACCAACAATTTCAAAAATCTGAGCTCCTTGATATGATTGAAGTGTTGAAATGCCCATTTTAGAGAATATCTTCAACAATTCACCGTTCACTGCTTTAATATAATTCGCTTGAAGTTTTTCATAAGGGTAATCTACTTGTAGAATACCTTTTTCCTTCATCCCATTAATTGTTTCAAATGCCATGTAAGGGTTTACAGCAGATGCACCGAAGCCAATTAAAGTAGCGAAGTGATGTGTTTCCCAAACGTCTCCAGCTTCAACAATTAAACCAACTTGAGCTCTTTTTCCTTGACGAATTAAGTGATGATGTACCGCACTAACAGCCAATAAAGATGGAATTGGAGCATGTGATGAATCCACACCACGGTCAGTTAATAAAATGATAGCATATCCATCATCCACTGCATCTTCTGCATATTGACAGATTCTATCTAAAGCTCTTTTTAATTGACCTTTCTCACCTGTTGCACGGAAAGTAGCGTGAATAGATTTCGTTTGGAAGTTTTTGTGGTCTATCCAACGAATTTTCTCAATTTCACCATTTGTCAAAACTGGTTGACGAATTTCAATCTGACGGCAATGCTCAGGAGATTCTTTCAACAAGTTTTTCAAACCACCGATGTCAGATAATAATGACATTACTGTACGCTCACGAATTGAGTCAATTGGTGGATTTGTTACTTGAGCAAATAATTGTTTGAAGTAATACGATAAATGTTGAGCTTGGTCAGAAAGAATAGCCAATGGCGTATCTACACCCATTGAGCCTAAAGCTTCTTTACCTGTTTCAACCATTTGAGAAAGAATTACTCTTAAATCTTCTGTCGTGAAACCGAATACTTGTTGACGTAATAATAATTCACGTTCAAATGGAGTACGGTATTCAGCACCAGCCGCAGGTAAATCTTCTACTTTAATTTTATTCGTTTTCAACCATTCTCCGTAAGGATTTTGTTGACAGATTTTCTCTTTTAATTCATCATCAGGAATGATACGACCTGCCTCCATATCCACAACGAACATTTTACCAGGTTGTAAACGTCCTTTTGACACAATTTTAGCGGGGTCAATATCTAAAACACCTGCTTCAGAAGCCATGATAACGAAATCATCATCAGTTACCCAGTAACGAGATGGACGTAAACCATTTCTATCTAAAGTTGCACCAATCATTTTTCCATCTGTAAATGAAATCGAAGCTGGACCATCCCAAGGCTCCATCATGGCTGCGTGGTATTCGTAAAAATCTTTTTTGTACTGTTCCATTTGCTCGTTACCGTCCCAAGCTTCAGGAATCAACATCATCATTACATGTGGAAGTGAACGACCGCTCATGTACAATAATTCGATGGCATTATCCAAAATGGCAGAGTCGGACTGACCTAACTGACAAATTGGTAAAATCATCTCCATTTCTTCCTTAGTGAAGTACTCAGATTCGAACAAAGCAGACTGAGCTTGCATCCAAGCCGCATTACCTTTCACAGTGTTGATTTCACCATTGTGACCAATAAAACGGAATGGTTGTGCCAATTTCCATTCAGGGAAAGTATTTGTAGAGAAACGAGAGTGAACAATTGCCAAAGCAGAAGTAAATTCTTCACGTTTTAAATCATCAAAATATCCCGGAACTTGCATTGTCGTTAACATACCTTTGTAAATGATGGTATGAGCAGACAGAGAGGCGAAGTAAAATTTATTGTCTAAACCTTTGACTGTTTCGTTGATAATACGAGCTGTGTATTGACGGAAAACGTACAATTTTCTCTCAAACGCCATTTCATCTGTGATGCTAGCCGGACGCTTGATGAATAATTGTTCCATTTGTGGTTCTGTATTTCCAGATTCAGCACCTAGAATTTCAGAATTATCACATGGAACTACACGATATCCCAAAATTTCTAAGCCTAAGCGCTTGGCCTTTCGGGTAATAATCTCCTTACATTCTTCACGAATTGTTTTATCCTTTGGAAAGAAAGTCATACCTACTCCGTATTCCTGAGCAGCAGGTAAGTCGATACCTAAATTAGTACATTCTTCCAAAAAGAATTCGTGAGGAATTTGTAATAAAATTCCTGCACCGTCACCTGAATTAGGGTCACAGCCGCACGCACCACGGTGATCCATACGAATGAGCATCTGAATTGCATCCGCAACTACTTTATGAGACTTACGTCCTTTCATGTTCGCTACGAAGCCGATTCCACAAGCATCATGCTCGAATTCTTTACGGTACAAACCTTTATTGTCGAAATTAGTCATGGTAATGGGTCTGTTTTTAAATTTACTAACAGAGAACTTGAGATTATGTTAGTGGCAATTGTTTTACTATAATATTGGAAAATTGTCAGAGAAATACAGTATAAAATGAAAATAATAAAATTGAAGTAGGATTTTCTTTCACTTCAATTTTATGAAAAATGAAGAATGTATTGCTTTCTGTTTTGTTATTACAAAGATATACAAGAAATTCTTTGGAAAAAATAGCATTTTGCCGAATAATCATCTGAATGATACAATTTCAAGAATTCGTAAAATTTTATCTTAGTTAGATGCAATTTTTAAAGATATCGTCCAAAAACATTATTTGCTGAATATGAATATTTTTTTTGCGAAAAACGACTTTTTTTAGACTGATTTTTAATGATTTTGCAATTTTATAATAAATCTTACTTTAAAATTAATGGTAAAATATTGAAAATTTCAATTTTAATTAATTTATAAGTTTTTTATGAAAAAAATCTCATTTTTATTCATTTAGCTGTAAAAATTCTAAAAAGCAACGATTAAAGAGCTTATTTTTATATTTATACGATGTAAATGCTTGGATATTAGCCTATTAATTCTATAGTGTTAATTAGAATTAATTTGTGATTAACTCGGTAAAGATATTCAATTTTTTAGACTACATTGATAACTTATTGAACTCATTACAAACCTTTTACTTATTTGATGTTTTTAGATACATTTCTTTAAATAAATTTCGTTTTAAGG
This sequence comes from Arcicella lustrica, assembly GCF_034930985.1. NCBI lineage: Bacteria > Pseudomonadati > Bacteroidota > Cytophagia > Cytophagales > Flectobacillaceae > Arcicella > Arcicella lustrica. The sequence continues at coordinate 18,329 of NZ_JAYGIM010000014.1, read as the reverse complement.
ACGATAATAAAAATAAGATTTTGAAGTATTTAGATTATTAATTTTGAGTACATATAAACAACCTTTATCCCTTTTGTTTTGTCAATAATATCGTAAAGTAAGTTTGTCAATCAATAATTTGTAAAACCTCCTGTTTTAACTGTATGAAAAAAACTTTACTCTCTTTGTTCTTATTGCTATTTTCAATGTTACAAGCCAATGCTACACATATTGTTGGCGGTGAGATTGAATTACAAGTAGTGAAAAATCAACCTAATGCTACTCACCGCTTAAGCCTTAATTTATATTTTGACGATATTAATGGTAATGTTGGAGCTAAAGACCCAACTGTCTCTTTGGTTTTGTATAGAAAAAGGGATAATTTATATCTAGGAGTAGCTACTTTACCGATAATTAGTGATAGTTTAATAGGTTTTTCTAATCCGAATTGTGTTCAGAATAATTCTGTAAGAACTAGATTGATTCGTTACAGCGGCTACATTTACTTACTCCCAGACAATTTTACGGATCCAGATGGTTATTATTTTGTATGGGAACGATGCTGTAGGAATAATATCATTACTAATATTCAAAACCCAGAAGCGGCTGGTTCAGTATTTTATTTGGCATTTCCTGCCTTAAAAATAGATGGAAAAACATTCGAAAATTCTTCTCCAATATTTGGTAAACTTACTGGCGATTATATTTGCCGTGGTCGTCCGTTTGTATTTGACTTTGGTGCAACAGATGCCGATAAAGATAGTTTGGTTTATAGTTTAGTGACTCCATTAAATGGTTTTTCTAACACACAAAACCCCAAGCCAGATTTCGCAGTTGGTAGTAGTAACTATCCACTTGTTCGCTGGCAAACGGGTTATGGTATCAATAATGTGATTCCCGGTCCTAAACCTTTAAGTGTAAATCCCCGAACGGGTCAACTTTCAGTAACGACAGACCTTTTAGGCTTGTATGTTTTTTGCGTGTTAACTGAAGAATTTAGAAATGGAAAGAAAATAGGAGAGGTGAGAAGGGATTTTCAATTGAAAGTAATTGATTGCCCAACCAATAATGCACCGCTAAGTTTTCTAAGAGAAAAAGGTAAAACAGATTTTTATGATACCAATCAAACGATAACAATTAAGGCTAATCAACAAAAATGTTTAAGTTTTTTAGTGACTGATTTAGACCCCAATCAAGAACTCAACTTAAAAATTCTTCCCAATAATTTTACAGGTTCTTATACGCTTACTCCAACTTCAACTCGTACAAATACTTATAAAGATACGCTTAGAGCTGAATTATGCTTTGATGCCTGTACAGCTAGTTTTGATGGAAAACCATTAATATTTGATTTGATTGCTTCGGATAATGGTTGTCCGCAGCCGATGGTAAGTACTTTAAGAGTAAAGGTAATTGTTGAACCCGATTTGAATAATCGCCCCAATATTTCAACTGATTTACAAAATAGAAAAGGTGAAGTAATCATTAACCAACAATTGAAATTTAATCTGTTTGGGAAAGATATAGACAATGATAATATCACGATTACAGCCAAAGGTAGAGGATTTAACCTTGCGGATATTGGTATGAACTTTGGCTCTGTAACAGGATTAGGAACAGTCAGTTCGCCTTTTACTTGGACACCGAATTGTAATGCCGTCAGGAGTAATGATTATATCGTAGATTTTTTTATTACTGATACTCGTTGTAATAGAAATTTAAGAGATAGTATTTCGGTTAATTTAAAGGCTTTGCCCATTCCTAGCCTTGCACCGAACGTATTGACTTCTTTGGCGAAGAATGAAATAGAAATCATCTTAGATGGGACGGAGGTTCAACCAATTAATTTTGATGTTACTGCACAAGACCCAGACGCCGACCCAATAAAATTATATGCTTTAGGAAAAGGTTTTGATTTGGCTAAAGTAGGAGCAGTTTGGACAGATAAAAATGGTGTGGCTAAAATCATCAATCCTTTTTCATGGAAAGTAGATTGTAGCTTACTTGATGGAAAAGATCAAGCTAATTATGTAATTGATTTTATTACAGAAGATAATTCTTGTAGTCCGAATAGATTTGATACTGTTTCAGTGAATGTTGTGCTAAAAAGTAAGTTGGTAAGTTATGATGCCTTTAAGCCTGTAAATGTATTTACGCCTAATGGTGATGGAAAGAACGAATACTTTACGCTAACTGATTTGCCAGAAAATAACTGCTTTGAAAAATTTGAGTTTATCCAAATTTTCGACCGTTGGGGCGGGATGGTCTATGAATCGAAAGATAGGAATTTTAGATGGACTGGTGGCGAGTATGCTTCTGCGGAATATTATTATTTATTGAAATTCACTAAACGGGAGTTCAAAGGTTGGGTTAACTTAATTCGATGAATTAAACTTTGATGTCTCGAATTTTATGCGTTTCGCCTTCAATGGCTAAATAAGAATTCATAAATACTTCACGAGCTTCAGCTAAATGTGTTTCTAACTCTTTGTATCTCGAAGAATAATGCCCAATAATAAGCTTGCCTACCTTTGCTTTTTTGGCAATTAAGGCAGCTTGTTTGGTGGTAGAATGATTTGTCTGTGTAGCTCTTGGTAATAGTTCATCCAGAAAAGTTGCCTCATGATATAGCAAATCGACATTTTTCACAATATCAATAACCGATTCATTAAAAAGCGTATCAGAACAAAAAGCATAACTACAACTTTTTAAAGAAGGAATCGTATAATTTTCGTTTTTATACTTCACAGAACCATCCACATTAATGATGTCTTCTCCATCTTTTAACATTTTGATTTCTTCAAAAGTCAAATCACTAGGTTTTGTATTTTTTACGATTTTTCTTTTCTTACTTTTTTCTCTGAATAAAAAACCACAACAAGGTACTCTGTGAATCAGTGGAATTGTCGTGATAGTCACATTTTCGTTTTCAAAAAGTAGATAGCTCTTTTCGGTTTGTGTTTCTGTAAAATGTATTTTAAAATTCAGCCGAGTATCAGAATATTTTAATTGAATTGTGATAATTTCGGCGAGTCCTTTTGGCGCAAAAATCCATAAATCTTCGATTCTTCGGTGCATATTTAAAGTAGATAAAAGCCCGATTAAACCAAAAAAATGGTCGCCGTGAAGGTGTGTAATGAAAATATACTTGAGTTTTGTTGTCCTGATTTTATAATGAAGTAACTGACTTTGTGTGCCTTCTCCACAATCTATCAAATATCCTTCCTGCTCAATCTGTAGATGATGAGCCGTAGGGTTTCTCGTTAAAACGGGTGTGGCAGAACCCGTACCTAGGATGGTTAGCTGAAAACTCAAGATTGTTTATGGATTGTATAGTTTTAAATCAATATCAGTCTAACAACTAAAAATATTGATTTGTTATAAGAGAGGTCAGTTTTAAAACTGACCTCTCCTTAATATTAATAATCATCATCAGAACCGCCTTCGCTGTATTCGCCGTGGTCGTATTCATCATCTTCGTCTGATTGGAAATCGTTTTCCAATTCATTCAAATAAACAGCATCAATTGCTTCTTGAACGGTTGGCATTACTGTCAATTCTTCAATTTTTGCAGCATCTAACTGGTCGATAATTTCTTGATTTTTGGTAACGATAATTAATAGTCCTAATTCGTTCAAACAAATTTTATTGGCTTTACGAATTATTGAAATACCATGTCCGTCTAATTCAGTAATAGTATTAAATTCAATAATAATATTACCATAACCTTCTCTGAAAAGCTGGCGAATTATTTTTTCTAAATCAGCGTGATTTTCCTGCGTTAAGGCAGTTTCTTTAAGTTCGATAAGAGCATACTGCTCGTTTTTTTCTACCTTAAATTCCATAAATTGTTGTAATTTCTTGTTTTACTTCCTACAAAGACTTTAAATAACTGTTTACGTTTTCTTCAACTCTATCCAGTATGTTTTCTGAATTATCTTTCACAAACTTTTTGCCTGTTACTTGTTCAAAAAGCTCGATATAACGTTCAGAAACTTGATTAACCCACTCGTCTGTCATTTCAGGAATAACTTGTCCGTCTTTACCTTGAAAACCATTTGCAATTAACCATTCACGAACAAATTCTTTTGAAAGTTGCTTTTGTGATTCATTATTATTTTGGCGTTCTTGGTATCCATCAGCATAAAAATAGCGAGAAGAATCTGGCGTATGGATTTCATCAATTAAAGTGATTTGTCCATCTTTATTACCAAATTCATATTTTGTATCTACTAAAATCAAACCTTGTTCAGCAGCCATTTCAGTACCTTTTGCAAAAAGTGCCAATGTGTATTGCTCAAGTTGAACATATTCTGCTTCAGAGACTAATCCCTTTGCAAGGATTTCTTCTCTTGAAATATCTTCATCGTGCCCTTCGTGTGCTTTGGTAGTAGGCGTAATAATTGGCGTAGGCAATTTGTCATTTTCCTTCAAACCTTCTGGTAAAGTTACTCCACATAAAGTGCGTAAGCCAGATTTATAAGTACGCCAAGCATGACCCGCCAAATAGCCTCTTACAACCATTTCTACAGGATATGTTTCGCATTTTAAACCAACACTTACATTAGGGTCTGGAGTAGCAACAAGCCAGTTAGGAACTACATCTCTGGTTGCATTCAGAAAATGTTCAGCGATTTGATTTAATACTTGTCCTTTAAATGGAATTGCTCTAGGTAAAACTACATCAAATGCTGAAATTCTGTCAGAGGCAACCATCACCAAAAGATTTTCAAAAGAATATACATCACGTACTTTTCCTTTGTAAAAATTTGTTTGGTTGGGAAAATTAAAATTTGTGTTTTTAATTACGTTCATTATGTTGTTTTGCGATTTTAATCACGCTTGTTTAATGCTGTTTAGTGAAATAATTTCTGCAAAATTACCACAAACTTTCAGAGATTACATCCTTTCAATCACAATAGCAGATGCTCCTCCGCCACCATTACAAATACCAGCGGCTCCGTATCTTGCTCCTTTTTGTTTTAAAATATAAATTAAAGAAGTAACTATTCTAGCTCCGGATGCTCCTAGTGGATGCCCTAAAGCTACTGCACCACCGTGTACATTTACTTTTTTATGTGGAATATCCAATATTTTTTCAAAAGCCAAAGGTACAACAGCAAAGGCTTCGTTTACTTCATAATAATCAATTTCTTCTTTAATTAAATTAGCCATTTTGATTGCTTTTGGCAAAGCTACTGTTGGCGTTGTTGTAAAGAATTCTGGTTCTTGTTCAGCATCTGCCATACCAATAATTTTGGCGATTGGCAATAAACCTAATTTATCAGCTTTCTTTTTAGACATTAATACTAAAGCAGATGCACCATCACTTAGGTTTGATGAACTTGCAGCAGTAACAGTTCCTCTTTTTTCAAAAGCTGGTTTTAAATCTGGAATTTTCTCAAATTTTACTTTTTTGAATTCCTCATCTTCAGTAACAAGAATACTTCCTTGTTTGGTTTTTACTTCTACTGGAACAATTTCGCCTGCGAATGAGCCACTTTCAGCTGCTGCGGCAGCACGTTTGTAAGAATCAATGGCATAGCTATCTTGTGCTTCACGGCTAATTCCGTATTTACGAGCGGTTCTATCGGCAAAAAAGCCCATTGAACAGTTTTCATAAACATCCGTTAAACCATCTTTTTCTAATCCGTCAACAATAGTTGATGAACCATATTTATAACCGAATCTTGCATTTGGAACATAAAATGGGGCATTCGACATACTCTCCATTCCGCCCGCTACTACAATATCCGAAATCCCAAGCATGATGCTTTGAGCCGCCAACATAATTGCTTTTGTTCCCGAAGCACAAACTTTATTGATTGTTGTACATTTTGCCTGAGGTGATAAACCAGCACCCAAAGCTGCTTGGCGAGCAGGAGCTTGCCCTAAATTGGCAGAAACAACATTGCCCATTAATACTTCTTCTACAATTTCAGGCTTAATATTTGCCTTTTCCACAGCCGCTTTGATAGCGATACTTCCTAATTGAGTAGCCGATAGGCTAGATAATGCTCCTCCGAAACTTCCAATCGGCGTTCTAACTGCCGAAATGATATAAACTTCCTGTGTATTCATAAATGCGGTTCTTACCAGTTTTGCTTTGTTATTGTTTTATTAGGGTTTTTGGTGACTTTTTGACGTTGCTGAATATATTGGATTTCACTATTTTTCATAGCGTCCAATATGGTTTTGGCTTTGTCAACTGTTAAGCCATAGTTTTTTAATGTTTTAAGTAACTCTTGTTGGTTTTCATTTTTTGCTACTTCAGCATTTTCCTGAGGAGGAGGTTTAGGAGGCGTTTTTTGACTGCTGGGCGGCGGCGGTTTAGGTGGCTCTTGCTTAGGTTTGAATTTCCTTTTCAATAATTCATAATTAAACCTAGCGATATTGTTTTCGGGCATGATTACTAAAGCTTGCTTGAAAAGTGTCAATGCTTTAGCGGTATCTTGCTGATTACAAAATATTAAACCCAATTGTACTAAAGTAGTTGAAGTTAATTTAGCTTCTTTTAGTCCACTTAATCGAGCATATATTTGGCGGGCAGCAAGCGTGTCTTTGGCCTCAAAAAGAGCATGTGCATAATTTAAAGATACTTCTGGAGGTGTAAAAACAGATTGTTTTGATAAAATAAGATACTGGTTTGCCGCTTCACGATAATTACCTTTCCTGAATGCAATTAATGCCTCGATTTTTGCTCGATTTCTATTGTTTACTTTTGAAAAAGAGCCATTATCAAGTATCCAAAGAAAAATATATAAGACAAATTGATTTAACAAAGTTGATTAATATTTAGTGATTTTTAAAATCCGACAAATTAAAATTTATCAATAATATAAAATTTTTTGTTATTTGATTTTTAAAATACGCTACTCCAACACTATAATTGGAAAGTTCGCACCGTGAAAAAAACATCAATTCCGAGCAAAAATAATGCAATGATTAGAAAATAAAAATATTTATTTACAGCAACATTAATTTGCTGATTACTGGAAATTGTACTTGTAATTTGATTTATTTCGGTAATTAACTCCGTCAAACTATTGGATATATTGCTAATTTCTAAGTATTTACCTTTGGCTTCGTTCGTTACTTTCTTCAATAAAATGTTATCTAATTTGGTGATAACAACATTTCCTTCACTGTCTTTTTTAAAGGTATTTTCTTCTTTGATTGATGAACCTTCAGGCGTTCCGATGCCTACAGCGAAGAAATTGATACCATTTTGCTTGATTTGCCCAACGATATTTCTATCGTATTCATCTGCAAATTCACCATCGCTTATCAAGACAATTACTTTTGATTTATTTTTTGATTTAGATTTTTGGAAGCGATTATACGCTAATTCAAGTGCAGGATTGATTTGTGAACCTCCGCCAGTTAACAAATTAGTATTGATTTTCGGAACAAACAAACTGATAGCATTTCTATCAAAAGTAAGTGGCGATAATAATATAGCTTCGTCTGAAAACACAATAATACCAATTCTATCATTCGGAAATTGATTAATTACTCTGTTAATCTCAAACTTGGCTTTTTCAATTCTACTGGGCTGAATATCTGTAGCGTCCATTGATTTTGAAACATCTACTAGAAAAAATATCTCTCTACTTTCTGCTTTTATGGCTTCGTTCAATTCTCCAAAAGATGGATTTAACAAAGCTAGCAACATTAAACCAAAATAGATGGTTCTTAGAAAGAATTTCAAAATACTTGAGCGTGCTGTGGTTTTTAGTCTTCTTGCTATCCAAAAAACCCGTCCCAAATAAATTAAATACAAAATAAAAAATATAGCGATAAACCAATATTCAGTTTTCCCTAACTCCGAGGTTAAATTCATCTTTTGAGGAAATAAAGGTATTACGTTTACTTCACTAGTAATTTTCTGATTAAAATTACAAATAAACCAAAAATACTGTACCAAGCAAAGAAAGGCAATATCATTTCGGTTAATCTTAAGCAAAGTAAACTACAAATGATGAGCAACTGAAAGCCTAGTCCTAAGAAAGAGAGTAAACTCATAAACCATTTTGGGAATTGCTTTACAAAAAGAGCGGGCTTGTCTAATACTAAAACCAAAGCATCGAAGACTACATATAAACACAAAAATGTGGCATGTAAAACATTGGCTATTTTCTGATTTTCGTAATGATAGCTGATTGGCTTCCTAAATTCAAGAATACGACTTGTCTCATCATTGTTCAAGCGTCTCCTCAAAATTACATAATAATAGTTATAAATAGAACATTGAAATTCAATCCCAAAAAAGGCAAGTAAAAAAGTAAGCTTAGACGAACTTTCGATACTGAGAATACTTAGTAGAATAAGCAGATTAATGATAAAATCGAAAATGGAATCTAAATATCGACCAATAATAGAAGGATGTTTCGTGATTCTTGCGATTTCACCATCCACAGCATCTAAAATATTTTTTAACATTAAAAACAAAGCAGCCAACACAAAATGATGTGTAAGAATACAAAAGACACAAGCAATACCAGCCAAAAAGAAAGTAAAAGTTATTTGAATAGCATTTATTTTTAACCTTGATAAATGAAGTGCAAGAAAACTGGCAATAGGTCGTCCGTAGTCAGAGAAGTCAATAAATTTATCGTCAATAGAAAGTTTTGGCATTATGGAGTTGAAAATACTGAATAGATAATTTAACAAATAGGTAGAAATTAATCGTCCTTGTATAACTCGTTTTCAAGTTCTTTGTTATCAAAAATATTGTATAAAAACAGAAACGGCTCTATTTTGCATGATAAATAGAGCCGTTTCTATGGAAATTTATATCAATAAACTATTCTACAGTTTTTCATAATAAGCCAAGACATTAGCTACATCACTCCATTCCTTAATTTTAATGTTTTCTTTTTTGAAATACTCTTCTAATTGACTTGATTTATCACTTAAAATGGCAAGAATAGCCTTTTTGTCTTTTTTAACTTTTACCATTGTACCATCAGTTTTATAAAGATAGTAATAAGTATTATGTAAAAATTTCTTGATTTTAGTAGCCGAATTATAAGGCTTTTCTTCATACATTACCGCATTTTTGAAACATAATAATTTTAGTTTTCCATCATATAAAACTTCGTAAAAGCTATTATTACTTTGTCCGTCGATGGTAGGGAAACCTTTTCTAAACGTAGCGTTGATGAGCGTAAACTCATCAAAAGGATTGGTTAAAATAAAAGCTTGGTCGTTTCTTTGAAATTCAAGTTCGCCCGATGCCATATTATATCTCAAAGCATTGTAATTAATTACAGAACCATTTTTCAGCTTAATACTTCCGGGAGTCCACTGTTCGGGTAAATATGGATTTCCTTCTATTTCTACATAATTGTTTGAAAGAATAGGTTTTCCGTTGACGTCTTGAAGCATAGTCCCAGCGTTGCTCATTCCCTGAGCATAGCCAGAGATTACTTTAATAGATAGTAAGAGGATAAAAATTGTTTTTTTCATTTCGTTGTTGATTTTTTCTTTTAACGACTAAACTTAACAAAATATTCAATTTGATACAAGTTTTAAAATTGGCTTTCAAGCTGTGCTTGGTTGAGATTATTGAAAATAAACTTCTATTTTTTGTACCTTTGCAAAACCAAATGAGATTAACTTTTGGAAAACAGTAAACAGTGTTGAAAGATGAAAGAAACGGATAGAAGAGTTAGTGAACGAAATCCAAAAGATACAAAAAAAGCAGAAGTGCGTTTTGAAGTAAGCGAACCTGCTGAATTAATGACTTTTTTATTGGATAAAATGCCACATAAAAGCCGTCATAATATAAAGTCTTATTTAAGAGACAAACAAGTATTGGTTGACAACAAAGCTGAAACTCAATATAATTACAAGCTAAGAGTAGGGCAAAGTGTGAATATTAAAAGTTCTAAAGCTCCTGAAATTCAGAAGTACAAAGGACTGACGATTATTTATGAAGACCAATATTTAATCATTATTGAAAAACAAGAAGGTTTCCTTTCTATTGCTACCGAAAAACAAAAACTGTATAATGCTTACAGTACTTTGAGTGACCACGTAAAGAAACAAGACCCCGCCAACAGAATTTTTGTAGTGCATCGCCTCGACCGTGAAACTTCAGGTTTAATGATGTTTGCCAAAAGCGAAAGAATACAAAAACTTTTGCAAGAATCTTGGAATGAAACCATTCAGCAACGTACTTATTTGGCAGTGGTGGAAGGACATATCGAGTATCCTCTCGGAACAGTTCGTTCTTATTTAGTAGAAAGTAAAGCTTTAACAGTGTATTCAACTTCCAATCCAAACTTAGGAAAAGAAGCCATTACGCATTATGATACCATTGATGCGACGGAATTTAATACTTTGGTAAAAGTAAATTTAGAAACAGGACGTAAAAACCAAATCAGAGTACACATGAAAGACATTGGTCATCCGATTGTGGGCGATGAAAAGTACGGCGCTAAAACCGATCCAATTGGTCGTTTAGGGCTACATGCTTGGGTACTCTCATTTGTACATCCAATTACAGATGAAGAAATGTACTTTGAAACAACAGTTCCTAAAAAGTTTTTGAGTTTGTTTTAGCCTTTGGTTGTTGGCTATTATTCGGCTATCAAAAAGCCATCAACTGTTCAGTATAAAATCTTATCACAATCCCTTTCTCATTCAGAGAAGGGGATTTTTTGTAAAATAAATAATCCTCTTCTTTCTTTATTACAAGTATTATTTTATGTTTGTGAAAAGCTAAACATGGTTGTGCACCAGCGATATAACACCGAAAACCACTCCTTAGCTTCATGATTTTTTATCCTTTTTATTAATTAGATTTTAAACATTCATCACAATTGATGTCAGCGGAGAGATGTAAAGTGATTCCCGAGAGATGTTTTATGTCATCGACGAGATAAAAAGTGATTCCTGAGAGATATTTTATGTCATCGGAGAGATGTAAAGTGATTCCCGAGAGATGTTTTATGTCATCGACGAGATAAAAAGTGATTCCTGAGAGATATTTTATGTCATCGGAGAGATAAAAAGTGATTCCTGAGAGATGTTTTGTGTCATTGGAGAGATAAAAAGTGATTCCCGAGAGATGTTTTGTGTCATCGAAGAGATGTAAAGTGATTCTTGAGAGATATTTTATGTGATCAATTAAGTGCCTACGACTAATATTAGAAAACAGAAATTTCGCCCTCGTTGGAGTTATCTCCAACGAGATGAGCGTCAGCAACAAACCAAAGCTAAATACTACAAAACTTAATGATATGAATCATCACTACGTACAGTTTTTTACAGCTACAATTCTATGGTGGAAGCCTTTACTCAAACCTGATAAGTATAAACAAATCATCATTGATAGCCTTAAATTTTTGGTTGAAAATCATCGAGTAAAAGTATATGGTTTTGTGATTATGCCTAATCATATTCACTTGGTCTGGAAAATCAATGAAAACTATTTATTGAAAGATGTACAAAGAGATTTTTTGAAATATACAGCTCAACAAATTTGATTTGATAAAGAATCATCCTGCTGTTTTACCTCATTTTGAAGTGAATCTAAAAGACAGGCAATATCAATTTTGGGAAAGAAATCCTTTGAGTATAGATTTATATTCACGAAAAGTTATTGAACAAAAGCTATCCTATATTCATGCTAATCCATTGAAAGGAAAATGGTTGTTAGCAAATAGCCCTGATAAATATTGGTTTTCCTCTTATCGTTTTTATGAAATGAATATTGATGAGTTTGGTTTCTTAACTCATTACCTTGAGGATTGTTAATTGGCGAGTTGCTGACGCAAGGCTTGTTGGTGAAAAACACCAACAAAGGCGGAAAAATCTTAAATACCAACACCGTAAACAATTTAACAAAACATATAAAATGAAATTCTTTCTTACACTAAAACACTGGCAACTATTTGTATTTGCTTGTGTACTTCCTTTTTTCATTGACTTAACATCATTCATAAATTATACCATTGGTGCGATTTATGTCTTTCCTTTAATGATGATACTTTTTGTGTTCTTTTTCTTTGGCTGGTTCTATGCAGTAGGAACAAATCTTTATCCAAAACTGCCTGCAAAAGCTAAAATGAGCCTAACAAGATTTAAGATTTTCTTATTCTTTCCTGTTTTTTACATTCTGGCAATATCAGTATTTTTAGTGGTCAGTATGATACCCTACTCTACAAATGGAGGTCCAATTGAACCTTGGATTTTTTTACTAATACTTCCCTTACATTTATTTTCAATGTTTTGTATTTTTTACTGCTTATATTTTATAGCAAAAGCATTAAAATCAGTGGAGACACAAGTATCTGCAACATTTAGTGATTATTTAGGCGATTTTTTCTTGATTTGGTTTTTCCCAATAGGCATCTGGGTAATTCAACCAAGAATCAACAAACTTTTTGATGAATCTGATTCAGGAGAAGAAGTAGTAGAGGAGGTTTATTGATGTTAGGTGATTACCTCTAAATTAGCCAAGTATCAAGCAAAGCATTACTTGTACTAATTATTTTAATAAAGACCCAATACCTAATTCTTGAACGAGTTTTTAACTAGTTAACCCTTTTAAAATAAACGACAATGAACATTTCAACGATGAAAATTACCTCTCTTTTATGCCTTACTTTGTTGACTGCTTGCAACAATGCAAAAGATAATGCTAATATTGTTTTTGAGAAATTCTCTCCTACTACCAAGGAGTACAAAAATGAACTAGCAACAAAACTAAAATCGAATCCACAAGAACTCCATTATACTTTTAACAAATTCGTTGAAAATAATGGGAAAGAATATCTTGATATTAAAATAAAAGGAGATGACTTTGAAGCAACAGGATTAGTATTAGTAAATGACTGGAATAAACTTGAAGAAATGAAAAGTACTAATGGAGTGGGATATGCTGGGGCAGAATTAAAAGGACTTGAGTTAGCTGTTATCCCTAGTCCATCTGGAGCGGACTTGGTTTATAAAGACCTAGAAGAAATTATTGACTAAAATATCAGCAATAGAGGAGGTTTGTTGATTTTATGGTTGCTATTTCCCTTCACACTTATTTAAGGGTTAAAAGAAAGTAAATCTTGCATAATTTTAATTTATCTAGTTGATACATTGCTTTGGTTTGAGGTATTTGTCAATATTGTAATACTTTAATCTAAGAGATATATTGATTGATTTTAAGATAATCATTAAGCCATGCAAATTATACCGCTCAAAGAAGGGAATTACTCTGTTGATAAAAACAAAAAATTTACATTAATAACAGCTGATAACCAATCGGTTTTGAAAGGTTTAAATGTAGGTGTACAACCTTTTTTAATCATTACAGATGATGATTTTATTTTGCTTGATACTGGTTTGGGCGGACTTGTCAATGAAATTCCATTGATTCATCTTTTGTTAGCCAAAGAACATATTAAACCAGAGCAAATCACTAAATTACTTATTTCTCATTTGCATAAAGACCATGTTTTGGGGATAGGACATTTCTTCGAAAATAGATTTATCCCCAATTTTCCCAATGCAAAAATTTATATACAAACACGTGAATGGGACTATGTAAAAGAGCAAAAAGGAAACACATCATACCTTTTTGAGCATTTAGAAGAAACTATAAAACTCCCCAATATTGAATGGATGACTGATGATAAAGGACAAATAACGCCTGAGATTTACTATGAAGTAGTAGGCGGACATACGCCTTTTCATCAAGTATTTTTAATCAAAGAAAACGAGCAAATTGCTTTTTATGGGGGCGATAATTTGCCACAAACTGGCTATTTGAAATATCATTTTGCTTATAAAAATGATTTTGATGGAAAGAAAGCAATGAATTGGCGTGAGCAATGGAAAATACTCGCTGAAAAAGAACATTGGCATATTTTATTGTATCATGATGTTGAAAACGCTGTGGTACAATTGTAATTCACGCTGTTATAAAAGCTATACTTGTTAGCAAAGTAGGATTGAGAGCTTTGAGTAAAACTGTGGATGATAACACTTTATGCTCAGGTGATGATTTATTAATTGTGGATATAATTAATAGCTTGTCATTCAAAAGATTTAAACAATAAAGCTCTCAAAATGAATTATATCTTCTGTTTAAGAAGAAGTGGTGTAAGCGCACTACTTTGCTTCTTATTCTGTTCGGCTATTGCCCAACAGAACCCTCATCCTAGAATCAAATACAATTTTAATCCATCTTGGAAAATGTTTGTGGGCGATGATTCGCTAGCTTCGCAAGTTGCATTTAATGATGCTGCATGGAAACCAGTTACTTTACCTCGTGCTTTTAATGAAGACGAAGCCTTTAAAGTTTCTATCGAAAAACACTCAACTGGAATTATCTGGTACAGAAAGCATTTTAAGATTGATGCCAATCAGAAAGGAAAGAAAATTTTCTTGGAATTTGAAGGCGTCAGACAAGCAGGCGAGTTTTTCCTAAACGGTAAGCCAATCGGGCTTAGTGAAAATGGTGCGATGGCTTTTGGTTTCGACATCAGTAATGAAGTAAAGTTTGGTGAAGAAAACGTAATTGCCGCAAGAATTGATAATGCTTGGAATTATCATGAAAAAGCTACTAGAAGTGGTTTTCAATGGAATGATAAAAACTTTAATGCCAATTATGGAGGCATCACCAAGAATGTATATTTGCATATTGCGGATAAATTATACCAAACTTTGCCTTTGTATTCCAACTTAAAATCAACGGGAATATATATTTATGCCAAAAATTTTAACATTCCTCAAAAATCTGCGACTGTCACAGCCGAAGCAGAAATAAAGAATGAATACGCTGAGACAAAGACTTTTCAGTACTCAGCTTATGTAGAAGATGCTGTAACAGGAAAAAGAATTACTACAAATTTCAAACCTATAAACATTACTTTACAAGCCAACGAAAGCCAAATTGTTAAAACAGAATCGTTTATCAAAGATTTGAATTTCTGGAGTTGGGGTTTTGGCTATTTATACAATGTATATACTACCGTTAGTCTCAATAACAAAGTAATTGATGTAGTAAAAACCACCACAGGATTTAGAAAAACTGCTTTCGAAAATGGTGCTTTAACGTTGAATGATAGAATACTTCATTTAAAAGGCTATGCGCAAAGAACTAGTAATGAATGGCCAGCCATTGGGGCTTCTGTACCCGCTTGGTTGAGTGATTACAGTAATCAATTAATGGTAGAAAGTAATGCCAATTTGGTAAGATGGATGCACATTAGTCCTTGGAAACAGGATGTAGAAAGTTGTGATAGAGTAGGGTTGATTCAAGCCATGCCAGCGGGCGATTCTGAAAAGGATGTTGAAGGTAGAAGATGGGAACAACGCAAAGAGGTAATGCGTGATGCCATTATTTATAATCGAAATAACCCAAGTATTATCTTTTATGAATCGGGCAATAACCAAATCAGCGAGCAACACATGAAAGAAATGAAAGCCATCAGAAATATGTATGATGCACATGGCGGTAGAGCAATCGGTAGCAGAAATATGTTAGCTAGTAAAGAAGCTGAATATGGCGGAGAAATGCTTTATATCAACAAAAGTGCTTCAAAACCGATGTGGCAAATGGAGTATAGTCGTGATGAAGCTTTACGAAAATATTGGGATGAATTTTCGCCACCCTATCATAAAGAAGGTGAAGGACCAACACACAACGGACAAGACGCCAGTGTTTATAACCGTAATCAAGATACGCAAGCCATTGAAAATATTACTCGTTGGTTTGAATATTGGAAGGAAAGACCGGGAACAGGAAAGCGAGTTAATGGCGGAGGCGTAAATATTATCTTTTCTGAAAGTAATACGCATCATCGTGGAGCAGAAAACTTTAGAAGAAGTGGAGAAGTAGATGCGCTCCGTATTATTAAAGACGGTTTTTATGCACATCAAATTATGTGGGATGGTTGGGTTGATGTTGAAAAACCACGTATCCACATCATTGGTCATTGGAATTATAATGAAGGAGTTTCTAAAAATATTTCTGTAATGTCGAGTGCAGATAAAGTAGAATTATTTGTCAATGGTAAATCATTAGGTTTTGGAGAACAAAGTAATCGTTTCCTTTATACCTTCAAAAATGTTACTTGGAAAGCAGGAATAATTTCAGCCATTGGTTATGATGCAAAAGGCAAAAAACTTTGCGAAGCCAAACATGAAACCGCAGGCGAACCTTTTGCTGTTAAGTTAAGCCAAATTAATCCAGCAAAATCATTATTTGCCAATGGTGCAGATTTAGCTTTGATAGAAGTAGAAGTTGTGGATGCAAAAGGCAATCGTTGTCCGACAGCTTTGAACGAAATCCAGTTTTCTATAACTGGAGAAGCCGAATGGAGAGGAGGCATGGCACAAGGACCAGATAATTATATTTTATCAAAAACATTGCCTGTAGAATGTGGCGTAAACCGTTTCTTAATTCGTTCAACACTTACTGCGGGCAATATTATTATTAATGCCAATGCAAATGGACTGAAAGAAGGAAGTATTTCTTTAAAATCTATTCCTTTTGACGTAAAAGATGGTTTAGCTTTACAGTTGCCGTCTTATGGTTTGGTGTCGAATTTATCAAGAGGAGCAACGCCTTCGTCTTCTGCATTTACTGTTACTCGAAAAGCCTTAACAATTGTAAGTGCTACTGCTGGGGCAAATCAAGAGAAAGCGAGTGCTAGTTATGATGATAACGAAGCAAGCGATTGGGTAAACGATGGAAAGTTGGGTACTGCTTGGATTGAATATGAAATTGCAAATACCAGTAGCATCAATGAAGTAACCTTGAAACTGAATAATTTCAGAACAAGAACCTATCCAATCAGTATTTCAATTGATGGAAAAGAGGCTTTCAAAGGAAATACTACTCGTAACTTGGGTTATTTTACAGCAAGTTTCAAAGCCATTGCTGGTAAGAAAATTAAAATAGCACTTGCTGACCAAGTAGAAATTCAGGATGATAACAGCAAAGAAGTAAATGGGAAAAAACTAGATGATGGAGTATCCAGAAAAGAAGCTGATACAAAAGGAAGCTTAGCCATTATTGAAGCAGAGCTATATTCTCCTGTTAAATAAAAGATTAAAATTTTGGATAAAGTAGAATAGAGTAACATGAAATGCTTGAGGTATTACTTCAAGCATTTTTGTTTTACAGCAGTCATTTTTTTTAAAAATTAGTTCCTACTGAAAGATTAAAATGAAAAAAAATTGTTTGAAGGAATTATCTGGAGATATTTTCACTTATTAGTTTAGCAATTTCATTCAGCTATAAAACTCATATTAACATGAAAAAAATTAAGTTATTACTATCGTTATTATTCGCCTTTGCTGCGTTTCAATCAGTAAGTGCACAGTCGAACGAAGATTTAGTGAAGGATTGGGAAAGAGCAAAAGCTTATACCAAAGAGTATTTAGACGCCATGCCAGAGAGTGGTTATTCATTGAAACCAACACCTGAAATGCGTTCTTTTGCAGAACAAATGCTTCACCTGACAGATGCCAACTATACTTTCACTTCGGCAGTAACAGGTGAGAAAAGTCCAGTAGGAATGGGTGCATCTGAAAAATCAACAGATAAATCGAAAGAAAATGTAACGAAGCTAGTATTGGCAAGTTATGACTATGTGATTGATGGCATTAAGAAAATGACGCCAGAGAAGTTAAATGAAAGCGTTAAGCTTTTTGGCCGTTTCGAGATGACAAAAGCTGCGGCTTTGAACAAAAATTTTGAACATCAAACACATCACAGAGGACAAACGACTGTTTACATTCGTTTAGCAGGTGCAAAACCACCGCAAGAAAAATTATTCTAGTGATGGTTTTATCGAGATAAATAATGGCAAATTTTCTCGTGACATCAAGACAAAACATTTTAAAGGATGAAACAAAAATACTTTAGGTACATCAATACTTTATTTATTGTATTTCCAATGACCTTAATTATGGCTTTAGTGGGTACGCTAAGAAATAATGGATTGAGTGAAGATTGGTTAATCAAGTTACTCAAAACATGGAGTATCATGTTTCCAGTAGCCTACCTTTCGGCATTTATCATTATTCCTCAAGCTCGTAAATTAGCAGAGAAAGTAACAGAAATGAATAAATAGTATTTTGTTGCTAATTGAATATCAATTAAAGTCAGATTATATAGACCTAAATCAACTCAAAACGCTTGAAGGCTTTCTTCAAGCGTTTTTTTAATGTTTAAAAATGGTCTTTAGTTCACTCAGAGTGGTCTTATAGTTCACTTTGTCTCATCCTAAAAAAGCTTGACAGTATTAGCTAACCTTTAGCACAATGTCTTTATCGAGCGAATCTTCTTTTAATACAACTTTAGTTTCTTCGTCTTTCGAGCAACAGGATGAGGA
>NZ_JAYGIM010000013.1:0-243069 GCF_034930985.1 Arcicella lustrica | reverse complement strand
ATGGGGTTGATAGGACTGGTGTTCACCTCTTCCCATCTCGAACAGAGAAGTTAAGCCCAGTTCCGTTGATGATACTGCAATCATATGCGGGAAAGTAAATAAACCCCAAAAATATTAAAAAAGGTTCTTGATAGTAATATCAAGAACCTTTTTTGCATTTGAAGATATTGGGAAAACTTGATTTTGTAAAAGAGAAG
This sequence comes from Arcicella lustrica, assembly GCF_034930985.1. Taxonomy (NCBI): domain Bacteria; kingdom Pseudomonadati; phylum Bacteroidota; class Cytophagia; order Cytophagales; family Flectobacillaceae; genus Arcicella; species Arcicella lustrica. Next base: position 242,872 of record NZ_JAYGIM010000013.1, on the reverse strand, counting down.
AATTATCTTTAAAAGAAAAAATCTCTACAATGAAAAGAAAACTACACTTAATCATGATATATTTCAGCTATATCATCATCCCCTTCAATGGATTTGCGCAAAAACAATTTAGCTATATTGATGGATATTCTATTAATACTTCTTTAGGAATGGCTACTACTATTGGAGAATTAGGTCATTTAGGTACGTTCAATCCTGTCATATCTATTGCAGTTGAGAAAGGAATCTCACAAAAAATCAACCTTATGTTTGAAAGTAATTTTGGAAATTTATCTGGTTATGAACACGAACCATATTTTTCAAGATTCAAGTGTGAGTTTTTTCAATCAAATCTGTTGGTATCTCTTAACTTAAGTAGGCTTTTCGAGGAAAGTAGAAGAAATTCGATTTTTAGACCTTACTTAGGTATAGGAATGATTTGGTTTCACACAGATGTTTATGACTTAAAAACGGGAGCTTTTTTGAGAACAACTGCCGATGGTACAACGAGGCACACTTCTATTTTTCAACAGGCTGGCATTGGTGTTGGGAGTAAAGGAATATATTATACCAGAGAATTAGTTGTTCCGTTTGGTTTTATGACAGAACTTTGGCTTAGTAAACGTCTTTCAACCGTTTTTGACTTGCGTTATTCTTGGGTTTATAATGATAAATTAGATGCTACAACTGCTTATAATCTGACTACTCCACATAAAATTGGGGGAGTAAATTCTTACAGTGATACTGCAAATGATGCTTGGATTAATCTTTCGGTAGGCTTGAAGTATAAGTTTGTTTCACTCAGAATTATGAAACAAAGAGGTATTTGATTAACACTTTCCTAAGCGCATTACTGAACATAGGAAAGCGTTAATGAGTTTAGGAGAATAAATCTATAATATCGTCTTGTGAAAGTTTTTTCAAGAAACCGTCTTCAGTACTGATTATATCTTTCGCAATATCTCGTTTTTTATCTTGAAGCAATAATATTTTCTCTTCGATAGTGTCTTTACAAATCATTCTATAAGCAAAAACACTCTTTTTCTGCCCAATTCTGTGCGTTCTGTCGATTGCTTGTTGTTCTACTGCTGGATTCCACCAAGGATCAACTAGATAGACGTAATCGGCTTCTGTGAGGTTAATACCAACACCACCTGCTTTTAAACTCATTAAGAATACTCTACAAGTTTCATCATCTTGAAAATGATTTACTCTATCAGCTCTGTCAGTCGTTTTGCCGTCTAAATATTCGTATTTGATATGATGTTTTTCGAGATGCTGTTTGATTAAATCTAACATTTTTAAGAATTGACTAAAAATCAAAATCTTATGATTACCTGCATTCTCTTCAATTTCACGAATGATTTCTTCAAGTTTAGCAGAGTTTGTATCATACTCTGTATCATCGTTTAGCAGCGCTGGACTATCACAAATCTGGCGAAGTTTTAATAATCCTTCCAAAATTAAGAATGCAGCTTTTTCTCTTCCATCTGTGGACATTTTATCAACCAATTTCTGGCGATAAATTTCACGGAAAGTATCATATACTTTTCGCTGCTTTTTGTCCATTTCACAGTAAATAATACTTTCTGTTTTTTCTGGTAAATCTTTCGCTACTTCTTCTTTTGTTCTTTTTAGCATAAATGGATACACAATTTTTCGTAATTGCGCAGCCTTTTCTTTGTCTTGATTTTTATCAATTGGGTTTGAAAACTCTGCTTTGAAAAACTCTCCGCTTCCCAACAAACCTGGATTGATAAATTCCATTTGAGAGTACAAATCAAAAGTATTGTTTTCAACAGGTGTTCCTGTCATCACCAAACGATTGCGTGATTGAAGCAGTTTAACAGCTTTAGAAATCAAAGAATCAGGGTTTTTGATTGCCTGAGATTCATCAAGAATAATATAATTGAAATTAAAGGCACGGAAAAGTTCAATATCTGAACGAACCATTCCGTAAGTTGTCAGAATAATGTCGTACTCATGCCAATGTTCGTTGATTTTTTGACGAGTTCCGCCACGATGAACGAACAGTTTTAAATCTGGACAAAATTTAGCTGCTTCAGCTTGCCAGTTGAAAATCAAAGTAGTAGGTAAAACAACAAGATTTACTGCATCAGGTTTACGATTTTGTTGTTCTTGTAAGAAAGTAAGCATTTGAAGCGTTTTCCCAAGCCCCATATCATCCGCAAGAATTCCACCCCACGAAAATTCATCTAAGAAATTCAACCATTTAAACCCTTCCACTTGATAATCACGCAATTGTGCATTCATATTTTGTGGTAAAGCAATTTCTGCCATTTCTTTGAAATTCAGCAGTTTTTGTTTTTTCTCGAAAAGTTCTTGCTCGAATTCAAAACTATCAATGTCTTTGCTCAATTCGTCAATTAACGAAAAGTGCATTTTGGAAAGTTGTAATTGGTCGCCTTTTACTTTCCCAAGTTTCAGTACATTTTCGTAGCGTTTTAGCCATTCTTCTGGCAACATTCCAAGTGAACCATCTTTCAATTCAACATAGTTTTGTTTCTTTAAAACGGCTTTTTGAATTTCCTTGATGCCAATCAGTTGGTCGCCAAATTGTACTTCAATTTTCATATCAAACCAGTCGATTCCTGAACCAGCTTTGATATTAAATTCTGCTTTGTGCGGGTTATATCTGAATTTTTTTAAATCTTTAAAGCCCAAAATCGTAATATCATGCGCTTTCATGGCTTCAAAAAACTTGTAAAGCCAACCGTCTTTCAATACATTATTGAATGACAAGTAAAAGAATGGATATTGACTTTGGTTTTCGAAAGAAGGATGTTGTTCTTTTATGATTTGATAAAAGTTCTTCTCAGCTTCCGTGTTACGATGTTGAATGGTAATTTTCTCGTTTTCAAAATTGATTTTATTCGTTTTTTGATCGTGCGAAAATTCTATTTCATTTTCGTACTCATACATTGGTACGAAAAGCAAATTGCCATCGTCTTCTTTTAAGTAAATTTTTATTTGCTGAAAGCTGCTGTGCTGATGTTCAATTTCATGATTGATTTGTAAATCGACCGTAAATTTTTCGGCTAATGGCAAAACGAAATCTTGAAAGAAACCTGCAAAATTGGTTTTTCGTACTTTGATTACGCCATTTTTAGGAAGATAGCTCAATAAATTGGCTACTTCTGGATTTGCCAATTTATATAAAACATTACCAATACTTCTAACCCAATAACTGTTTGGATTCGCTAAAGAAGCCAGTTTTGTCTTTTTCTGATTGATGGTAGTAAAACCTTCTAATACGATAAAATCGTCTTCTTCAGATAAAGTAAATGAAGGAAAAATACGTTCTTTGCCAATCGTAATTTCCTCAACATCAATTTGGCTACTCACAAAAGAAGTCTTACTTGTGTGTACTTGTTTGTCAGATAAGAGATTGAAAATTCTGTCTAACTTCTTATTGATGTATTCTTCTACGATGGGTAAATCGTTGGCAGAAACTTCGTCACGGTTCAAATAATCGTAGAAATATGGCAAACGCAAATCTTTTTTCTTACCAAAAGCTTTTAATCCATCGTCTTTAATGCTGTTAATTAAGCCAATTACTTGGCTGTCGGCATCGGTCAAAACAGGAAAACTATCGAAATCGCTGTCTTTCAACGAACGGATATAAGCCATTTTGCCGTTTGCTCCTGCTTTGTACGAATAAGTATCAATCGCTACATCGTTTACAAATTCTGTTCCTTTAAAACGAAGTACATAAAGAATTTGACGAAGTTCACGTTCTACATCATCGTTATTGATTAAAAATGAATTTTCGGGCGTTCTGAAAATTCTATTATTGATATTTCTCCAGTTTTGAAATTGACTTAATTTCTGAATACTTTGGTCGAGGCGAAGTAACTGAACCGAGCCGTCTGATTTTAGTTTGAAATCAAATTTATCTTGCAAATCATCTTCTAAAGAAAAACCATATTCTGCCAGTAATTTATCTTTTTCAACAGTATAATCACGCATTCTATCGAATGGATTGTTGGGTCCATAAGTATCACGAATGGCGATTAATGCTCCAATTTTATGAATACAAAGCTGATTTTCGATGTCCTGAGCGCAAGAACATGAAGTTGCCACTTCGCTGTTGAAACGTAGCTTTTCGAATTTTAAATGGAAAGTCTCTTTTTTGTATTCTACATCAACAATAGCAGTGCCATCAATCGCTGAAATAATTTGTACATTTTGAACACTTGCACGATTTTTCCAATCATCTAAACTTGAATGACTTTTCAAAGACCAATCATCGAAAGTACTTATTCTAATTATATGATACGAAGTTGGATATGTTTTCTTTAAAGGAAGCGATTGAATGACGCTTGGTTTGCGAGTAAGTAAATCTTGTTCTAAAAAGAGTAAAGCTGCAACACGGTGTTTGCAAATTCCGCCCCAATCGTAGTCGCATGAACAACTAGAACTTACAATAGCTGTATTCCAATTTTTGATAAGTACTGAATAAAATTTAGAACTAGAATCACTTTTTACTTTAATAGTTGCTTCGCCTTTGTCGGTATAAGATATTTTTTCAAATGTAGTTCCACCTTTTTGGTAAATGATTTTTCCACGAGAAACACTCTGTGGTAAAGCATTTGATTTAAGGTATTTTCTTAATTTTTCTGCAAGGATTATTGACATTTTTCTGAATGCTTTGTTTGAAATCGGCTAATCCGCAAAGATACAGATAATTGAACTGGAAAACTTAATTAAAAGAGAAAAGCTGAATAATTATGTTTTCAAAAATATTTCTTAATTTAGAATTCTATACCTTAAATGGCTCAAGATGAACTACTTCTCTCCGTTTCCATTTGTTCGTTTTACAATTACCCTGATTTTGGGCATTGTGATTTACAATTTTTTTACTCCTTCCCATCTTCAACCGATTTTTGTTGTTTGGTTGCTAAGTATTAGCATTTATATCGCTCTGTATATTTTCCGACAACGATTTAAAAACCATTTACTTATAGGTTTCGCAGGTTGTATGGTTTTATTATTAACAGGTTTATTGCGGACTTTCTTGGTAACAGAAAGTAATTTTCCACAACATTATTCACAGTATGTTTCGAAGCTTAGTCATTATGAAGTAATTGTGGATAACTTAGTCGAAGAGAAAGAAAATTCATGGAAATGTGTCGCTGAGATTCGTTCGGTCATTATCAATAATCAAATATTACCAAGTTCTGGAAAAATACTTCTCTATTTTGATAATCATACTGTGGAAAAACCAAATTATGGAGATGTCTATTTGATTAAAGGAAATCCACAAGAAATTTCTGCTCCTAAAAATCCAGAAGAATTTGATTATCGGCAATACATGGCTTGGCAAAACATAGCTTTTCAGCAGTTTTGCCCTGCTTCAAAGATTGAAAAAATAGTAAATGAAAAACCAAATTTGATAAAAGCCACTGCATTAAGAACAAATACTATTGCAGATTCTATTTTCACGACTTTTGTAGAAGGCAAACAAGAATATGGCGTAGCAAATGCCATGATTTTGGGACAAAGAGATGATATTGATAGCGAATTGATGCAGGCGTATTCTGCTGCTGGTGCTATTCATGTGTTGTCGGTTTCGGGTTTACATGTCGGAGTAATTTGTGCTGTATTAGTGTTTTTACTTAGTTTTTTGAATAAACGGGGTAAATATGGAAAACTTGTAATGCTGCTTATTATTTTAACTTTACTTTGGTTTTATGCTTTTATCACAGGATTGTCTTCACCTGTACTTCGTTCTACTTTTATGTTTTCGGTTATTTTGATTGCCAAAACTTTTCAACGAAAAGATAACTCTTATAATACTGTCGCCTTTTCTGCATTCTGTTTATTGTTGATAAATCCTTATTTTTTATTCAATGTTGGTTTTCAATTATCGTATTTGGCAGTTTTTGGAATGATTTACTTTCAGCCCAAACTAAACCCATTGGTTGTGATTGATAAATCTAAAAGTTGGTTTCATTGGCTTGCCGACCTCACTTGGAAAGTAACCACAGTAGCGATTGCTGCACAAATTGCCACATTTCCGATTACCATTTATTACTTTCATCAATTTCCCAATTACTTTCTATTCGCCAATCCGTTGGTAATCTTACTTTCTTCGGTTGTATTAATGTATGGTTTGGGTTTTGTGATACTTGCTAAAATATTGTTGTATTTTAATCTTGAGACAATTCTCTATTTGTTAGGTCAAGGTTTGAAGTTTTCTATTTTCGCACTCAATAAAACAGTACTTTGGTTTGAAGCATTGCCTTTTGCGATTACTAAGTTTTTGTGGATTTCAAAGGAGGAAATGTATTTGATGTATGCGCTAATTTTTACTTTGATGGTACTATGGAAAACGCAACAATATTATTGGGTAAAAGTAAGCAGTGTAATTGTTTGTGTATTAATTGTCTTGACAATTACTAAAAAAGTAAGACAAATGAATCAAGATTTTTTACTGATTCATTCAATTCCAAAGCATACTGCATTTTCTGTAGTTAAAAATAAACGAGCGATGTTATTGGCAGATGATTCTTTTTTGAGAAGTAGAAAAGATATTGGTTTTCGGCTGAATAATTTTTGGGCGAAAGCTGGAGTAATTGATACTTTGAAAAGTGATTTGAATCAAAATCAAGCCTTAAAATCATTCGGAGTAATTGCACAAAGTAAAGATTCCGTCACTGTAATTGCATGGAAAAATAAGACATTTTTATGGATTGGTAAAAATCTGAAAAGGAAAGAATTTGATGCTCAAAATCTGTTTTTTGATTATCTAATTTTAGAGAATAAATCAGTAAGCGATTTAGCACAAATTATAGGCAAAGTTCAATTCAAATATTTAATCATTGATGGTTCTTATTCGGATTGGTACGCTGATAAACTAAGTAATCAGGCGAAACTGTTGGGCTTGAATTGTATTAATTTACGAAAAGAAGGAGCTTATCAAATTACTGATTTTGACTAATTGCTGTTTTTAATAGGTAAAAGATTGCCATTCATCAAAAACTTTTCTGAAATAAAGCTTAATACATTAACTTAGACCGTTTATTTTTTCAACAATTTTTAAATCATCATGCTAAAAACTCAGACTAAAATTGCTCTTTTGGCTTTGTCGTGTTTTACTGTTTCTGTAAACGCACAAGATAAAAAAGGAGATACAAAAGCACCCGCAGCCGCAACAACTGCACCAGCGCCTAAACCAGCCGAAGCTCCAAAACCTGGACCAAAACCTTACAAAGAAGTAATTACCGATAAAGCGAAAACTTCAAAAGGACTTTTTACGGTTCATAAAATTGATGATAAGTATTTCTTTGAAATTCCTGATTCAATTATGGGCAAAGAAATCATGAGTATTACTCGTTTCACAAAAGTTGCTACGATTCCGGGTACTTATGGTGGCGAAATGTTGAACCGTCAGGTAATTCGTTTTGAAAAAGCACCTGAAAATAAAGTATTCCTTCGTGCAGTACAGTATATCAATGTTTCTCCAGATTCTGCTGCACCAATTTACAAAGCGGTTAAAAATTCAAATGTTGAGCCAATCGCTCAGGCTTTTGATTTAAAGGCTATCAAAAAAGATTCTATCAGTAAAACAAGTTCATCAGTCATTGAAGTAACTGAATTTTTTAAAGGCGATAATCAGATTTTCTCTTTGCCTCCTTACACAAAAACAACGTATAAACTTACTGCAATTGCTCCTGATCGTTCTTACATTCAGTCGATAAAATCGTATCCAATCAATACGGAAATCAGAACGGTTAAAACTTTCAATGCGATTCCACCAATGCCAAGTTTTGGTGCGCCAACAGTACCTTCAGTTAATATTCCTGGTGCAGCGGCAGCAGGTGCAGTAACTATTGAACTTAACACTTCAATGATTTTATTGCCAAGTACGCCGATGAAAAAACGTTATTTTGATAACAGAGTCGGATATTTTGCAAGTGGTTATACGGTATTTGAAGAAGGTGGACAGCGTACAGAAGACCAAACTTTTGCTGTTCGTTGGAGATTAGAACCTAAAAATGCAGAAGATGCTGCTAAGCAAAAAAGAGGAGAATTGATTGAGCCGAAAAAACCAATTGTATATTATATCGACCCAGCTACTCCTGAAAAATGGCGTAAATATTTAAAAATGGGTGTTGATGATTGGCAAAAAGCTTTTGAAGCGGCTGGTTGGAAAAATGCTATTCGTGGAGAAATCTTGAGTGAAAAAGATACGACTATCAGTTTAGAAGATGCTCGTTATTCAGCAATTCGTTACTTCGCTTCTGATATTGAAAATGCTTATGGCCCTAATGTAAATGACCCACGTTCTGGCGAAATCTTAGAAAGTCACATCGGTTGGTACCATAACGTAATGAAGTTATTGAAAAAATGGTACATGACTCAAGGTGCAGCAGTTGACCCACGTGCCAGAAAAAATAAATTTGATGATGAATTAATGGGCGATTTGATTCGTTTTGTATCATCTCATGAAGTTGGTCACACAATCGGTTTACGTCATAATTATGGTTCAAGCAGTACTGTTCCAGTAGAAAAACTTCGTGACCCGAAATGGATTGCAGAGCATGGTCATACGCCTTCAATTATGGATTATGCTCGTTTCAATTATGTAGCTCAACCAGAAGATGGCGTGAAAGATTTGTATCCACGCATTGGTGAATATGATATTTGGGCAATTAAATGGGCTTACCAAACATTGGATGGTGCTACTCCAGAAGATGACCAAAAAACGTTGAGTAAACAGTATATTCAGGAATTTGCTAAAAATCCAAGAATTTGGTTCGGTACAGAAACGAATCCTTACGACCCACGTACACAAAGTGAATGTTTGGGCGACGACAATATGTTGGCAAGTGATTACGGTATTAAAAACTTGAAAAGAATTGTACCAAATTTAACTGAATGGACTAAAGAGGAAGCACAAGATTTTGATATGTTGACGGAGTCTTATAACGAAATCGTTACGCAATATCGTCGTTATATCGGTCATGTTTCAAAAAATATTGGTGGTGTTTATGAAACACCAAAAACAGCTGACCAACAAGGTGCAGTTTATGAACCAACTCCTAAGAGTGTTCAGAAAAACGCTGTTTTATGGTTGAATCGTCAGGTTTTTGATACGCCATCTTGGTTATTAGATGATAAAATTATCACTAAAATTCGTCCAGATTATGGTGTAGATGCAATCAGTCGTATCCAAGAAGCTACTTTGAATAATTTATTTACTTCAGACCGTTTACAACGTTTGGTTGAAATGAATGCTAAAAACCCAGCTTCATATAGTTTGGATGAATTATTTACAGACGTTCGTTCTTCAATTTGGTCAGAAGCTCGTACTCGTAAAGTAACAGATGCTACTCGTAGAAATTTACAGAAAGTATATGTAGAAAGAATGCTTGCTATTTTAAATGGTACAGCTGTTGGTGGTCAAGGAGGATTTAGTTTTAGAGGAACTGTCGTTCCTGCACCAGTTGACCCACGTAAAACAGATATTACTTCAGTAACTCGTGGACATTTGTTGGCATTGAAAAGCGAGCTTAAAGCTGCTTTACCTTTAACAACTGATAAAATGACAAAATATCATTTTGAAGATGTATTATTCAGAATCGAAAAAGGTCTTGATCCAAAGTAATTTGTAGTCTGAATTTTGTGTAAAAAAAATCCTGTCGGTAACGGCAGGATTTTTTTATTACCTTTAAAAGATTAAAATCAAGAAAAATGGATTTCGGAAAACTTCCTATACACGAGTTAAGCAAAGTAGATTTTACTTTACAAACTGATAATGCCTTTAACACGAAAGTATTATCAGGCATTCCTGTGAAAAAACCAAAAGTAAAAGTCGGTTGTCCAGAATGGGCAAACAAAGATTGGAATGGAAAAATTTATCCGCATAAAGTAAACAAGGGAGATTATTTAAGATTGTATTCAAAGCAATTTGAAACGATAGAATTGAATATTACTCATTATAAAATTCCGAACCAAGATGAAGTGAAAGCGTGGAAAGAAGATTCGGCAGAAGGTTTTACTTTCAATCCAAAATTTCCACAAGTAATTACTCATGATAATTTATTGCAAAAATCTGATGCCGTCACCAAAGTGTTTTGTGAGAGAATTTTTGAATTAGAAGAAAAACTAGGCATTCCATTTTTACAATTAGCGCCTTATTTTATGCCGAAGCATTTTCACATTTTAGAAAAGTATTTGAAAACCTTGCCTACAAATTTGAAAATTGCCGTAGAGTTTCGCCATGAAGATTGGTTTAAAAATGAAAAAATCTGGCAACAGGCATTATCACTTTTACAAAGTTTCGGTCACGGAACGGTGATTACTGATGTTTCTGGCAGAAGAGATGTAGCACATCAAAGTTTGAGTAATAGCATCGCCATGATTCGTTGGACTGGCAACGAACATCCCTCAGATTATCCAAGAATTGATGAATGGATTCAGAAATTAAAAAGTTGGTTTGAAAAAGGAGTAGAGGAGGTTTATGTTTTTGTGCATGTTAACGATAAAGATTGTGTGCCAGAATTGGCTTATTATTGGATTCAGCAGTTCAATTTACATTTTGACTTGAACCTAAAAGAGCCGAAATTTCTACCCAAAGTAGAACAAATGAGTTTGTTTTAGTTGTAAGCTTTCGGATGTCGGACATTAGCTTTCGGTTTTAAATAAGAAAAAAGAAACATTTAATATAACATCTGAAATCCGATATCCGACATCCGAAAGCGAAATAATTATTGCTTTTCGTACTAAATACCAAATCTTTAGGAAGTAAATTTCAAAATAATAACTATTTTTGCATCATGATTTTCAAAGGCACACATCATAACCATCATTTCGTTTCCTAAACAGGAAAGGCTGATGAGTATTGTGCCAATAGCAACGACACAAGTATTCGATATAAATAGAAGCCTGATTCCTGAAAAGAGTCAGGCTTTTTTAATGCTTAATCGGGAGTGTTGACGGTGAATTTCAAATTGTTTTTCTCTTAATTCTAAAAAATGAAAACAGTAATAATCAAATACAACGCAGGAAATGTGCAATCGGTAATGTATGCTTTGGACAGAATTGGCGTAAACTACCTTTGGACAGACGATGAGGCTGAAATCCGTTCGGCTGATAAAGTGATTTTTCCGGGCGTTGGCGAGGCAAGTACTGCTATGGCATACTTGCGTGAAAAAGGTTTGGATAAAGTAATTCCTTCGTTGAAACAACCTGTTTTAGGTACTTGTGTTGGAATGCAACTGATGTGTAAGCATTCGGAAGAAAACGATACTACTTGCATGGGTATTTTTGATATTAACGTAAAACGTTTTGATTCAAGTAATTTCAAAGTGCCACACGTAGGTTGGAATAATATTTATAACCTGAAAAGTAAGTTGACGGAAGGCTTGAAGGAAAATGCCTTTATGTATTTTGTGCATAGTTATTATGCCGAAATCAGTACATATACAGTTGCCGAATGTGATTATGTACAACCATTTTCAGCGATGCTTCAAAAAGAAAATTTCTACGCCGCCCAATTCCACACCGAAATCAGTGGAAAAGAAGGACAGAAGATTATTGAGAATTTTTTGAGACTTTAGAGGCAAGATACAAGAAGCAAGATGAAAGACTCAAGTCGAAAGAGATAAGACATGAGAAGTAAGATTGAATAATTTACAGTTCTATGTATAGATGAATTGAGGAGTATAGATTTTATAACCTTAAAACTTTCAAAATATGCTTTTACACAATTTTAAAGAATTGAAAGTATGGAAGATGTCTATTGATTTCGTAACCAAAATTTACGAGATGTCTGCCAGCTTTCCTCAATATGAAATGTATGGTCTTACGTCTCAGTTACGTAGAGCTGCTTTGTCTATTCCTTCAAATATCGCTGAAGGTTCTGGAAGAGGAGATAAAGAATTTATACGATTTTTATCAATAAGTATTGCTTCGGCATTTGAAGTAGAAACTCAGTTGATTGTAGCTAAAAACTTGAATTTTATATCAGAAAGCGAATTAGAAAAACTAATAAGTCAAATACAAGAAATACAGAAAATGATACATGGATTGAGTAGAAGTTTACAAGCAAAAATTTAAATGAAAATATATTTGAGGAGTATATCCTCTAATATATTTTTCAAAAAATCTTGTCTCTTGCTTCTTTCATCTTGTATCTAACAATCAAAAACAATGATTCAAATTATTCCAGCCATAGATTTAATTGACGGAAAATGTGTTCGTCTTACGCAGGGCGATTATGCTCAGAAAAAAATCTATAACGAAAATCCATTAGAAGTAGCCAAGTCTTTTGAAGATGCAGGTATTCAGCGTTTGCATTTGGTTGATTTAGACGGTGCAAAACAAAAACGTATCATCAATCATAAAGTATTAGAATTGTTGGCAAGTAAAACTAACCTTCATATTGATTTTGGAGGAGGAGTACAATCAGACGAAATGATTGAAATTGCTTTTAATTCAGGAGCAAAACAAGTAACAGGCGGAAGTGTAGCCGTAAAAAATCCTGATTTATTTGAAGGATGGCTACAAAACTATGGCGGAGAAAAAATCATTCTCGGAGCAGATGCTCGTGATGAAAAAATAGCCATTTCAGGTTGGGAAGAAGCTACCACTACTTCGGTCTATGATTTTGTAGGAAATTATATCGAAAAAGGAGCGAAATATACAATTTCAACAGATGTAGCAAAAGACGGACTATTAGAAGGACCAAGTTTTCAGTTATATAAAAATCTCCAAGACCAATTTCCAAACTTACAAATTATTGCCAGTGGAGGCGTTTCGGTTATGGATGATATTTTGAAATTAGACGAAATGAATATCTTCGGAGTAATCGTCGGCAAAGCGATTTATGAAGGTAGAATTACTTTGAAACAGATTGCTGATTTACATAAATAGATCTTGGATTTGGGATATTGGATGTCGGATTTCAGATGTTTTAAGGAAATACAAAGTCTTAAAATCCAAATAAAATTTACAAGTCTTTAATCTTGATTCTTGTATCTAAAATCTTGTGTCTTTAAGTCCTAAAGTCTAAAAAATGGCTGAAAGCTCACCGCTGATAGCCGAAAGCTATATACAATGCTTACAAAAAGAATAATTCCTTGTCTTGATATAAAAGACGGTCGCACAGTGAAAGGCACGAATTTCGTGAACCTTCGTGATGCAGGCGACCCCGTAGAATTAGGTGCAATTTACGCTGAACAAGGGGCAGACGAATTAGTGTTTTTGGATATTACTGCCACCGTTGATAACCGCAAAACATTAATTGATTTGGTCAGAAACGTAGCTCGAAATGTCAATATTCCTTTTACCGTAGGTGGAGGAATTTCTTCTATTGAAGACGTTTCAGCTTTGCTTAATGCGGGTGCAGATAAAGTATCAATTAATTCCTCTGCTGTTCGCCGACCAGAATTGATTAATGAACTAGCTTTACAGTTTGGTTCGCAATGTATTATTGTGGCGATTGATACTCGCTTTGTTGTTACTGAAAATGGAATTTCAGAACATATCGTTCATACCCATGGTGGCAGAAAACCAACAGCTTTGCGTACTTTGGCTTGGGCAAAAGAAGTAGAAGAGCGTGGAGCAGGAGAAATTTTGCTGACTTCAATGGATACCGACGGCACGAAAGCTGGCTTTGCGAATGAATTAACAGCGGCAATTTCTGGAAATTCATCAATTCCAATCATTGCTTCGGGCGGAGCGGGAACGATGGAACACTTCAACGAAGTATTCACCGTAGGAAAAGCCGATGCAGGTTTGGCAGCAAGTATTTTCCATTTCAAGGAAATAGATATTATTGAATTAAAAGAGTATTTAAGAGAGAAGGGAATCTCTGTTAGACTATAATTTTTGCGAAAAATTAAATTCAAAAACATGCAAGTAGATTTTGAAAAACAGGGAGGACTAATCCCTGCTGTCATCCAAGATGCTAAGACAGAAAAAGTACTAATGCTTGGTTATATGAACCAAGAAGCTTTGGAAAAAACAGAGCGTGAAGGTGTCGTAACTTTTTTCAGTCGTTCTAAGCAACGTCTCTGGACAAAAGGCGAAACGTCTGATAATTTCTTGCACGTTGTAGAAATTTTGAAAGATTGTGATGAAGATACTTTGTTGATAAAAGTAAATCCCGCTGGCCCAACTTGCCATACTGGTGCAGATACTTGTTGGGGAGAAAAAAATGAACCGGGACAAGCGGGATGGTTGAATCACCTAAAAGCAGTCATTCGTGATCGTAAAAATAACCCTTCAGAGAAGTCCTATACTGCTAGTTTATTTGAAAAAGGAACAAATAAAATTGCTCAAAAAGTAGGAGAGGAAGCCGTAGAATTAGTGATTGAGGCGATGGATTCGAACGATGAACTGTTCAAAGGTGAAGCTGCTGACTTATTATTTCATTATTTAGTCCTATTAGAACAAAGAGGACTTGATTTTGATGAAATTATTGATGTACTTCGCTCAAGACATTCACGTTAAAAATTAATTACAATTATAGAACAATAATTTGCGAAATGACAAACTTCATTATCAAATATTTAATCATTGCCATCGTGGTTATGTTTGGGTCAAAGTATATTAATGGCATTAGTATCGACGGCTTTCAAACGTCTATTTTGGTGGTATTAGCGATGGGCTTTGCCAATACATTTTTGAAACCTATATTAAAGCTCGTTAGCTTTCCAATTACGGTGCTTTCTTTGGGTTTATTCCTCTTGGTTATTAATGTAATCGTAGTATATATTGTAGATTACTTTATTGATGGCTTTCATGTTAATGGCTTTGTTCCTCCTTTGATTTTTAGTTTTGCTTTATCAATTACTTCAACTGTTTTGGGTTGGTTTTTTGATAAAGACTAAGTATTTTATACTAGATTTTAACCTTGCTAAGTGCTTGTTTTTCAATTATGTATAAATATTTTGATAAAAATTTACACATAATTGAAAAACTAAAAAAAACGATTACATTTGTACTTGTAATTTACCACAAGGTAATTTTTTAAAAATGTGCTGTTTTCTACATGAGTTCAAAATAGTATTTCATTTTGGTCGTTTGTTCATCATTTTTTCTAAGTAATTGATAGGTGTTACCCTGTTTTTGAATTTATAAAGTCCTAAGTAATAAATAATGAAAAATTTTACACTATTTGGCATCGTCCTTCTATTGGGGATGAATGCTAAAGCACAAAAAAGTACCATTTCAACCAATTCTTTTTCAGAAAAAGATAAAAATCTTATTGCAAGTGTTCTGGAAATACAGAGTCCTGTCAGTAAAAAAGACAAGGAGAAAAATTCCTTTTTCAAAGACATGACAATAGATTTGGATTCAACTTATTACGAAGTAGAATCGCCTGCAATGTTTTCGGAAGGACAGGATGGATTGAATAAATTTATCTATCAAAACTTGGTGCGTCCTAATGATACAAAAGGAGAGACTGTTTTGGTGAGGTTCAAAGTAGAACGCTTTGGTGAAATCTCTAAAATACATGTAATAGATAATAGAATTTCGCCCAAACTAAGTGCTGAGGCAATCAATCTTGTTAAGAAAATGAAAACTTGGATTCCTGCCAAGATACAAGGAATCCCCGTTGCTTCTTTTTATGTTTTACCGATAAAATTCTAATTACTCTTCGGGCATTCCTCTTTGGAAATTTACTTCAGTTGCCATTCCCATGGCGCTGAATCTTACCGCCATCATTTGTGCGTTAGATTTCTTTTTAACGTCTTCACAATGACTGCCCGGTTCTAAAAAGTAAATATAATATTCTTGGCTACGGTCGGCTAATTGCTGAATATCTGGCTTTCCTAAATAATCATCCAAATCGTTTGAACTTACTCCTTTGATTTCTTCTTTCAAAGATTTTAGTTTGTCAACCATTTTCAACCTTTCGCCTTTACAGCCACCGAAATCATTTTTAAATTTTTCTAAATCTAAACCGTCTAATTTTGGTTGTTTTGTGCAAGAAGCACAAGTAATCAATAAGAGTAAAATATAAATTGTATGTTTCATGTTTTTGGAATAAATCTAGTATTTAAGCGTGCAAATTTTAATTAAGTAGTGATTAGTAAATAGTAATTGGTGATTAGAATTGTAAGTTTCTAATTATCAATTTTTGCAAAAAAACGTCGATTAAATTGTATTGACTACTTATTAATAAGGTTTTATTTATCAATCCAATATCCGAAATCAGACTACCAAAATCCTAAAGTTTCGATAGTCTTTCTCCAGCTTTCTCTAAGGTTTCATCATCTTTCGCAAAACAAAATCTTAGAATTTTAAAGTCATTTTTTCGATGATAAAATACCGAAACTGGAATACTTGCTACACCAATTTCCTTCGTTAAGCGAATGGCTAAATCATAATCGTTTTCCTCTGTAATTTTTTCATAATTCACGCATTGAAAGAAACTACCTTTTGCTGGCGTAAAGGTAAAGCGAGAATCTTGAATACAAGTCAAGAATTTATCACGCTTTTCCTGATAGAACTTCGGAATGGAAAGATAATTTTCAGGTTCTTGCAAGAAATCTGCTAAAGCATATTGAATAGGAGTGACCGTCGAGAATGTTAGCCACTGATGTACTTTCCTGAATTCTTCGCTTAATTGTTTTGGAGCGAGACAATAACCAACTTTCCAGCCCGTAACATGAAATGTTTTTCCGAAAGAACCACAAATAAAACTGCGTTCTTTTAGAACAGGATTTCGGAGTAAAGACCAATGCGATAATCCATCAAAAATAATGTGTTCATATACTTCATCACCAATCAGAAAAATATTGGTGTCTTTCACAATATCAGCCAAACGATTCAAATCTTCTTCCGAAAGTACAGTTCCAGTTGGATTATGAGGCGTATTCAGAATTATTAGTTTGGTCTTTTCAGTAATTTTCGACTTTACAATTTCCCAATCAATTTTATACTCATTTTCTGGCGTTAAAGTTACATAAACAGGAATTCCTCCATTTAAAGTAATTGCTGGCGTGTAAGAGTCATAACAAGGCTCTAATAGAATTACTTCATCGCCTTGGTGAACAACTGACGTAATCGCTGCATAAAGTGCTTCCGTTGCGCCAGAAACAACCGTCACTTCGCTGTCAGGATGATAATTTACTTGATATAAATCGCTTACTTTCTGGGCAATGATTTCTCGAAGAGATTGAATACCCGTCATTGGAGCATATTGGTTCATCCCTTTCTTGAGGTAATGATTAACCAATTCGGCCAGTTTAGGAGAACAATCAAAATTTGGAAAACCTTGTGATAAATTCAAAGCTTCGTGTTCAGAAGCCAATTTTGACATTACCGTGAAAATAGTAGTTCCTGTATTGGGTTGTTTAGAAATCAAATTCATTTTTAAATGCTTTCGGTATTCGGCTTTCAGATGTCAGATTTTATATTGGTTATCTTAGGAATGTTATGCTTGTAAGAACAACTTACTTGAATTAATAACATTTTCCTTAATTCACTAACTCACAACTCACTCAATCACAATTATACCTAAAACCATTCCAAACAGCCATTTTCAATTAAGCCTTTTATATTGAGAGAATCGTCGAAAATAAAGAGATTTGCCAAATGATCCTTTTGAACTTTACCCAAAGAATGTTCAAGTCCAAGTACTTCTGCGGGATAAGTTGAAGCCATTCTTAATGCTTCTGGCAAAGGAATATCTACTTTTTCAACGCAATTTTTTACGGCTTGAAGCATCGTTAAAGCAGAGCCAGAAAGAGTACCTTTGGTATCTGTATAATGCGTGCCAGCATGAATAAATTTATAATCTCCTGAAACATCATTGGTTACTGCATCAGTAATGATAAAAAGCCTTTTACCCATGATTTTTTTAGAGATTTTTACACTCGTAAAATCCACATGGATACCATCGGGGATAATACTTGCCCAAGCTTCTGAATCATAGGTAGCACCCACTAAACCAGGTTCACGTCCTTGAAAAGCCGACATGGCATTGAACAAGTGCGTTACTCTTTTAATCCCTTTATCGAAAGCATATTTAGCTTGTTGATACGTAGCAGAACTGTGTCCTGCTGCAATTTTTATTTCACTTTGTAACAGTAAATCAAGCTGTTCGTCAGTAAATTCTTCAGGAGCGATGGTCATGTAGGTTGGTAAACCTTTACATGCTTCAATAATGGTGGTTAATTCTTCGATACTTGGTTTTCTGATAAATTCAGCAACGTGAGCGCCTCTTTTTGGAAAACTAAAGAAAGGACCTTCCAAATGCAAACCAACTAAACCTTGTCCGCCGTTTTTAAGATAGCTTTTGGCTACTTCTATCGATTCTAAAATTTTCTCTAAAGGCGTTGATGAAAGTGTGATTTGAAAATGCGCTGTTCCAGCACGACGAATTTCCAAATAAGTATTATGGATTGTTTCTTCTGTTGTTTTAGAATTGTACAAACTTCCGCCACCGCCATAAATTTGAGCATCAATTAAAGAAGGAGCAATGTTATAGCCTTCTAAATCGATGATTTGAATATCAGGAAAAAGATTATCTAAATCTTCAATCTCATCATCATTAAGAATTTTAGCAATTTTAGTGCCTTTAATGACTAAGATTTTATGCGTAAGAATCTCTTCTGAGGTAAATATTTGGCAGTTTTTTAAAGCGTACATAATGCGATATCAGTGATTTGTAAATAGTGATTGGTGATTAGTTTTTTAAGCTGCTCATTATCAATTATTTGTAATAAATAAAATGTCACATCTATTGTGTATAGATTGAGATTACTTAAGTTAAATACTAACGATTTCAAGGGTGATTTTCCAGACACCTTTTGCTTCTTGTCGCCACATTCTTAAATAATTGCCAGTTTTCCCATTGCCAGAGATTGTGCCATAAACACAAGCTAAATCTCCAGAAGACGAAGCAATTACTTTTAAACCAGTGTAAATCAGTTTTTTATCATACGATTTTTTCAAAAACTGATTGGCGGCTTCTTTTCCAAGAATGGGCAATTGCCCATTTCTGAAAATTCTTACATGTTGCGATAAATTAGCTTCAAAAGGATTGGGAGAATTCTTCGCATTTTTCCAATAAAAATGGTCGTTCATAAAAACAAAACGTTCGGCGAAGGTAGCGTTATTTTTTAATTCAGTAGGCTTAAAAACTGGATAATTCTTGGTTATAGAGGCATTTTTGTTGGTATTTTCAACATGATTCACGCCTATATCAATGGCTACTTTCCAATTACCATCATCTTGTTTTTTCCAAAGTGAAACAAAACTGCCAAAAGCCAATGCTTTCGCTTGTGTTTTTGAATCGTAAATTTGCCAGTTGCCAGCGGTATAACCAAAATCACCAGAACCTGCTATTTCAGCAAAATAAGGCTGCCAATTTAAACTTTGATTGAACGTTATTTTTTGCCAATGTTCAACGCCATTTACGGGCATTCCTTTGTCAAAAACAACAGCATCTGTTCCTAAAAATGCTAGAAAAGCACTTTTGGTACTTTTGTCAACAGAAGTTTGAGCAAAGGCTTTTTCGCTTTCTACCATTTTTTGTAAAGCTTCTTCTTGCTTTACTTCTTGGGAAAAAGTAGCTAAGGGAAAACCCAAAGCTACTGATAATAGCAATTGTTTGAAGTACATATTTTATAATTTAGGATGCTTCAAATGGAAATCTGTGGCATCTTGATAAATTTTAGCTACTTGTAATAATTTGCCTTCGCCAAATAATTTCCCCATAAAAGTAATACTTGTTGGGCGACCTTCCGCACGGAATCCGTTTGGTAAAACCACGCAAGGATGTCCCGTTAAGTTGGTCATTGTTAAATTTCTACTGGCAAAGGCGGGTGATAAGTAAACGTCGATTCCTTTCAACCTATTGTTAAATTCCTGAATCAATAAAGTTCTGTGACGATTCGCCTGTAAATACTCTACCGCAGGAATAAATCTAGCTGCTCTGAAAGCATTTGGCCAAGCATTTTTAATTTGACGAACCATTAAATCATCTTTTCCTGAACGAGTCAATTCATCAAATGCTGCCGCCGATTCTACACTGAGTAAAAAACTAATATCGTTAGATGGCAAATTAGGCAATTCTAAAGGAATTAATTCAGCACCCAATTTTTTCATCGTGACTAAAGTGAGTGAATCTTGTGTTTTGTTGGGATACTTTCCTTCAAAATCTTTTTTCAAATAAGCTATTTTAATACCTTTTAAATCTTTTTTGTTACCATCGAATTGAAAAGGTGCGTCAATCACACTTTGGTCTTGTCCGTCTTTTCCTAAAATAGCGTTAAAAACAATGGCGCAGTCTTCAACGGTTCTACAAATTGGTCCTAATTTATCCATACTCCAACTTAAAGCCATTGCGCCAGTTCTTGGTACTCGTCCAAAAGTAGGGCGCAAACCTGTATCACCGCATTCGGAAGATGGAGAAACGATTGAACCCAAGGTTTCAGAACCAATGGCAAAAGGTAATAATCCAGCCGCTACTGATGAAGCAGAACCCGCCGAAGAACCTGAAGAACCACGTTTTAAATTCCAAGGATTTTTGGTTGTTCCGCCAAACCAAACATCGCCCCAAGCCAATTCTCCTAAAGTAAGTTTTGCACATAAAACAGCACCAACTTTTTCTAATCGTTGAATTACGACGGCATCGTAATCTAATACTTGGTCTTTGTAAGGCACAGAACCCCAAGTGGTTTTGTAACCTTTTTTGGCTAACAAATCTTTGGCTCCATAAGGAATTCCGTGTAATAAACCTTTATACTTTCCAGCAGCAATTTCTGCATCAGCTTTTGCGGCTTGTTGTAAGGCTAAATCTTCCGTGAGTGTAACGACACAAGCCAATTGAGTATCGTACTTTTTCAGGCGTTCTAAAAAGAATTTCGTCAGTTCAAGCGAAGTGATTTTCTTGTTTTGAATTAATGCTGCTAATTGTCTGACGGAGTAAAAAGCTAAATCATTTTTATCTTTTGGAAGTGAAATCGTTGAAATATTTGAAGCTTTAAAAAAAGAATTACCCTTTTCAAATTCAAAACCTGTTGGTAAAGGATTGAACACTAAAGCCGGTGCAACTTCGTTTTTGAGTTCTACTTTTCTGATTTCTTCAAAACTTTTACGAGTATCGTTGAGTTCAGCTAACATAGAATCTGCTTCTGACTGAGTAAATTCTAAACCAATTATTCTTTCGGCTTTTTTTACGATGTCAATCGTAATACTTTCGTTTTCTAAGCTTTTGGTGATAAATGCTCCGAAAGCCATACTTGCCAAACAAAGAGATGTGATGAGTAATTTTTTGTTCATGATTTTTTGTGGATGAAGTGATTGTAAGCTTTGAGAAATCAGCTTTGAGCTTTCAGACTTTTATTGAGGGCAAATTTCTATGAGTAAGTTGAAAATGCTCATAACTGACTTCTCAAAGCTCAAAAGCTATAATGTTGATGTTTTTATAAAATTACACGATAAACGAAACCTTTGTTTATTATCTTTGAGAAAATATTGACAAATCAAAACCCAAAATTTATGTACGAAATTTTTCAATTAATTCATAAGACACTTTTCTTTGTCGTGATGATTCTAGGGCTTATTGTGATTGTCCGTGCGGCAATGGGTTTAAGTTCAAAAAGTGATTTCACTGAAACCGACCGTAAGTTTGGTCTTTTCTTCCTAATCTCTAATCACACGCAATTATTGATTGGCTTGGTTTTATACTTGTTCTTAAGCCCATTCGGAATGAAAGCTTTTACAGATTTCGGTTCTGAAGTAATGAAAATTGCAGAGTATCGTAAAATTGCAGTAGAACATATCCTAACAAACATCATTGCGATTGCTTTGATTACAGTAGGGTATTCAAAGAACAAACGTGCTACAGATGCAATTGTTCGTCATAAAAATGCTTTAATTTTCTTTGGTTTAGGTTTGGTTTTATTATTGAGCCGTATTCCTTGGGATAAATTGTAGTTTGGGCTTTCAGACTTCGGCTGTCGGCAATCGGAATTAAACTTTAATTAAAATAAGTCTGGATTCCGAAATAGCTTTGTAATAAAGAATAAATCCGACATCTGAAATCCGATTTCCGAAATTTGATGACCGATAGCCAAAATCTCAAATCCAAAGATTTTTAGCGAAAAACGCAGACTTGTCAGAAAGTCTGCGTTTTTTTGTGAAAAATCTGAATACTATTACTGTTAGATAAAAAAACAGAATAAATTGTACAAAAAAATAACAAAATAGTTATATTGTACTGTGGTTTTAACTTTGAACCAAATTATTTTGCTTTTCAAAGTCGTTTTTTATCTATTGACTAAATTTATAAGTGATGAAGAAATGTATTTTTTTAGACCGTGACGGCGTATTGAACATTGATAGAGTTGATTATGTGTACCGACTTGAGGATTTGATTATTCCAGAAGGAGCGATTGAGGCGTTGAAAAGATTTAAGGCTGCGGGATACTTATTAATTGTAATTACCAATCAGTCGGGAATTGCCAAAGGAATTTATACTCGTGAGGATGTATGGAAATGTCACAACTATTTTCAAGAACAATGTGGAAATTTATTAGATGATATTTACTTTAGTCCACATCACGAAAAATTTAATTCAGCTTCATTGACTCGTAAACCAGATTCTTTGATGATTGAAAAGGCTATCGCCAAATATAAAATAGACCGTGATGCCTCGTGGATGATTGGCGATGCACATCGAGATATTAAAGCAGGAAAAAAAGCAGGTGTGAAAACCATTCATTTAACCGAAAAACCAGAAGAATCACTTTCAGAATTAACCACCAGTAATTTGCTAAAAGCAAGTGAACTGGTTTTACAATAAACAAAAAGAGGTAGCAATTTGCCACCTCTTTTTGTTTTATTATCTATCTCGTTTTTTAGACCTATCTCTACCTTCTGAACCTTTTGAGCGTCTGTCGCCTCTTGGTGCTGATTTTGAGCTTTTAGATTTATGTCTAGAATCGCCACGGTGCGAAGGTTTTGTCTTTCTTTTTCCATCGCCATCATTGCCAACCAAAGTCAAATCCATACTTCTACGTCCTAAATTACATTCTTTTACTTTTACTTGTAATTTATCACCAAAAGTAAATACTCGTCCATTTCTTTGTCCGACAATTCTGTAATTATCACGGTCGTAATCGTAGAAATCATCTTTCAAATCATTCATTCTGATTAAACCTTCCGAAGCAGTTTCTGTAATTTCTACAAAAATCCCGAATTCGGTAACGCCCGAAATAATTCCTTCCCAAACTTTGCCTTCTTCCATCAAGCTCATGTACTCTACTTGCTTGTATTTGATAGAAGCACGCTCTGCTTCGGCCGCCATTTTTTCCATTTCAGAACTATGCTTGCAACGAGCTTCCCAAGGTGCCCGCTCCAAAGGCTGTCCGCCATCTAAATAATGTTGAAGCATTCGGTGCGCCATCATATCTGGATAACGGCGAATCGGACTGGTAAAATGCGAGTAAAATGGAAATGCCAAACCAAAGTGACCGACTGGGTCGGTACTGTATTTTGCTTTTGACATTGTTCTTACTGCCAAATTTTCCAAAATATTTTGCTCTGGCTTTCCTTCTACATCGTGCATTAAAGCATTGAAAGAAGTACTAATCTGCGAAACTTCTGTTTGTACATTATAACCAAAACGCTTAGCAAAAGTAGAGAAGTTTTTCAACTTTTCTGGGTCTGGTGCATCGTGAGTACGATACACCATCGTATTTCTAGGTTCGGTTTTGCGTAAATTGAAGACATACTCTGCTACTTTTTTATTGGCAAGTAGCATAAATTCTTCAATCAGTTTATGCGAATCTTTTCTGATTTTCTGATAAATTCCAAGTGGTTTTCCGTTTTCGTCTAAATTGAATTTTACTTCAACGGTTTCAAAATTTACGGCACCTTTGGCAAAACGTTCGTCACGAAGTTTATGAGCTAATTCATTCAAGGTTAAAAGTTCTTTTGAGAAATTTGGAAGTATTGCTACTTCATCCGTTTTCTTTTTACGACCTTTTTTCTTGGGTTCTTCTGCTACAATTTCAGTTGGCTGAACTTCTTCTGTTTTGGCATTGACAACTTCTCCATCCAATACTTCTTGGGCTTCTTCATAAGTAAACCTTCTATCTGAATGAATAACAGTTCTACCGAACCATTCGCCAACAACTTTGGCTTCTGGTGTGATTTCAAAAACGGCTGAAAAAGTCAATTTATCTTCATTCGGACGAAGCGAACACAAGCCATTCGATAATTTTTCTGGCAACATCGGTACAACTCTGTCCACCAAATATACCGAAGTAGCTCTTTTGAAAGCTTCAGCTTCTAAATTAGTTTCTGGCAAAACATAATGTGTAACATCGGCAATGTGTACTCCGATTTCGTAATTACCATTTTCTAAGAAAGTAAAACTTAGTGCATCATCAAAATCTTTGGCATCGGCTGGGTCAATCGTGAAAGTTGTTGTTTCTCTGAAATCACGACGCTTTTTGATTTCTGTGGCAGAAATTTTAACAGGAATTGCTTCGGCTTCATCTTCAATCGCTTTTGGAAAATTGATTGGCAAACCAAATTCTGCTAAAATAGCGTGCATTTCGGTATTGTTTTCGCCAGCTTTTCCTAAAACTTCTATTACTTGTCCTTCCATTTTACGCTCTTTCTCTGCCCAGCTCATAATCTTAATGATTACTTTATCGCCATTTTGAGCATCGCCAATATCATATTTTGAGACAAATACATCTTGAAATATTTTTTTGGCATCGGGTGTTACAAAAGCGTAGTTTGGTAAAATTTCAATCGTACCTACTAATTCTTTTCTACCTCTTTCTATAATTTCTACAACTTCGCCTTCGGCTCTGGTTGTGCCTTTTTTACCTTTTGGAAAAACTAATACTTTTACGGTATCGCCGTCAACAGCGCCGTTGAGTTCACGAGTATTTACCCAAATATCGTCTTCTCGGTCTTCTACAACAATAAATGCAAAACGAGCATTTACGTGGTCAACTCTTCCAACAACAAATTGTGTTACTGTATCAATAATATAACTTCCGTTTTGTTGACGGATAATTTTTTTGTTTTTGTGGAGGTCTTCAAGAAGTTCTCCGTACAAGGTTTTTGTACTGCGGTCACGAACGGAAAATGCTTTATGTACTTGGTTGAGCGACCAAGCTGTATCTTCATTTAAGCGAAAAAATTCAAGTATTTCACCTTTAATTCTATCACGAAAAGTTTGTTCTTTGATTTGTTTTGGGTTAATCATTTAGGAATTAATATGTTATTTCTCAAATATAGGTAAAAAGCAACTGATTTCTTAGCTATTTAGTGAATGAGTGATTTAGAAATAAGTGAGGAATTAACAATTTAATACCAATAGTCATTGTTGCTAAAGCAATGGAATTACATCTACCGAAACCGATAAAGTATGTTTTCCCGAACTAAAAATGATTCCTTTTAGTGGAGGAACATCGCTATAATCTCGTCCATAAGCCGTAATGATATGCCTTTCTTGAGGAACTAAATCATTGGTCGGGTCAAATTCGCACCAGCCAATGTTGGGTATAAATACTGAAATCCAAGCATGAGATGCGTCTGAACCTTGCAGTTTTTTCTTTCCGGGAGGAGGAAGCGTTTCTAAATAACCGCTTACATAACGAGCCGCAAAACCTAAACTTCGCAAGCAAGCAATGGCTAAATGCGAAAAATCCTGACAAACTCCTTTTCGTTCTTTCAATACAGTTTTGATAGGCGTATTGATATTGGTAAAATTAGAAACGAAAGAAAACTGAGTGAAAATTTTATGACAAAGTGCTTTTACACTTTCATATAAAGAGCGTTCGTCTGGAAAGCAATCTTGTGCAAAAGCCTGAATTTCTTCATCCCAATAAATGAATGGACTAGGAAGTAAATATTGTAAAAGTTCTATTTTTAAGCTACTTGTATTCTTTACTTTTTCTCTGGCTTCTTTACAAGAAACAGAAGCTTCTGTATTAATTATTTTAGTAAAAGTTTCTACTTTACTTTCTGTTTTTACAATCAATTCTTGATGGGCTGACTGTATAGAAAAGTAATGAATATTATTCCCGAAAAAATCAGTCCTTTCTACAATTTCAGCAGGTTTGGGACTAATTTTAAGCGAAAAACTATGACATAGCTGTGAGGGTATCGTCTGTGGTTTCAGGCATACCAAGCTATGATAGCTATTGACAGGGTCAAGGTATTTATATGTTGTTTGGTGTGTGAGGTTATATTTCATTGGTATCACTATTTTCTGGATTTTCCATTAATGAGTGCTGTATGACGGTATGCGTAAAGTACAAATCTGTTAAACTTACTGTTACCGATGAAATTAAATCAAAAATATTGGCTAATAAGCTATCTAAATTTTCTCGGTATAAAGTTTCAGTGTCATAAGTACTCAAGGTTGAAATATCCGTTAATTTGATTTTCGTCGATGCTTCTAAAACCGCTTTCTCTGCTTTGGTTAATCTTTCATCTTGTGACGTTTTTGGTAATTTTGAAAGACATTCAGCCAAGGCATCTAATTGATAACTTAAAGAATAAGGTAAATTTTCTTCAAGCAATACCATATCTAACATCGCTTCCAAACTTAAGTGCGATTTATATAATAAACGATAATGAACCAATAAATGATGATTAATTAATACGGCTTCAATTAAATCGTTTTCAACATTCAAATCATTTTTGAAACTAAAAGTAGAGCGAATAATGCTAATTCTTGAAAGAATTCTTTCTATCCATTTCCCTGATTCAAACAAATAGAAACCTTTATCTCTCGGCATTGATTCCGAAATAATTCCATAAAAAGTAAATAAACGAGTGTGCAGTTTATCCAATACTTTCTGGATGACATTCGGGTTGTTTACTTCTGGGTCAGAACTTTTAATTTTCTTTAAGCTATTTTCTATCAGGTTAATAATCCGCCAAGTATCATGGCTCCATTTATCGCTTACAGTAATTACGCCTCTTAAAAAGGATTCTACACTACAAGCAACAGTACCGCCTCTTTTAGAATTAAAAACTAAATCGTGAATTTCCTGATAAGGGTTTTTCAGAAGCACTGAATTTTCTTCATCAATAAAACCCGGATAAGTAAGCGTAAGATGCGTAAGCGATTTTAATAAAACATGGATATGCTCAGACTTTACCGAACCTCCAAAGTTTACGTTTTCTTGTAAAGCATTAATCGTAATTTTCAAAAACTTGGTCGTTGCCATAGTTCTTTCGCAATAACGACCAACCCAAAAGAGATTTTCGGCACTTCTACTTGGTAGCGAAGTGTGGTGGATTACTGAAGCCGTTTGCTGAACTACAATTTTCTGTGGAGTATCCAATACTTTATCAGAAACAATCCAAGTATCTTTTGAAAAACCACCATATTGATGCGAAATCTCAAAGCGATCTCTCACAGCTGAACTTCGGGTAAGTCCTCCTTCCATTACTTGATAATTCTTTCCGTCTGAAACCAAGTAAGCACGCAAAGCAGCAAAGCGAGGTTCAATTTTACCATTCACCAAAGCAGGTGTGGTAGAAAGGCTTACTTCTTCTTGAGCAACAAATTCAGATGGGTTTCTGAGAATATCTTTTCGAAGCTCATCTAATTCTTGATTTGATAAAGATTTACCATAAACAGACCTCAACTTTTGTTTACGATTGGTACTTTTGATTATCAGTTTTGGAAGATTCGCCAAAACATGATTCATCTCTTTGGCTTGTCCACACCACCAAGTAGCTACCGATGGCATAATTAGGGTTTCGCCTAAAAAGAAACGACAAGCTGCATTCATAAATGGTAATAAACCATTGTTTTCAAGTACGCTTGAACCAGGAGGATTAATCACGGAAACATTACCTAAACGAATAGCATGCAATAAGCCCGGAATTCCTAAACGAGAATCCTGACGAAGTTCTAGTGGGTCGCACCAGTCATCATCAATTCTTCGGATAATGACATCTACTTTTTCTAAACCATCTATTGATTTCAACCAAACGAAGCCATCACGTACCAATAAATCATCACCTTGTACTAAAGTGTAACCCAAATAAGTTGCTAAATAGGCATGTTCAAAATAAGTTTCATTATTTGAACCTGGTGTTAAATAAACAATATTGGGATGGTCTTTGGCTTTGGAGGCTAAAGCAGAAACCGTTTGTTGAAAATTATTAAAGAAAGGAGAAAGCCTGCTTACAAACATACCATTGGTAAGTTCGGGCAAGATTTTACTCATCACACTTCTGTTTTCAAGGGCATAGCCCATCCCAGAAGGTGCTTGTGTTCTATTGTCAAGTACCCACATTCTGCCGTCGGGACCACGAGCGATGTCGGCAGCATACAGTGTTAATTGATTTTCCGAAGGAAGTTTTACATCATTACAAACCCTGAAAAAGCCCGTATTGCCATAGACTAATTCGGGCGGAAGGATATTTTCTTTGATTAAACGCTGAGGTCCATAAATATCTCTGAGCATTAAATCTAATACTAAAGCCCTTTGTTTAAGTCCTTTAGCAATATTATTCCATTCTTGTTGTTCAATCAGAAAAGGGATAGGGTCTAATTGCCAAGGGCGATTTAAACTTCCTGAATTTTCATAAACATTATAAGTAACCCCATTTTCACGAAGCTTATTGATGATTTCAACATTGCGAGAATGGAGTTCCTTCATGCCAATTTTTTCTAAAGTATCAAAAAGGGCTTTCCAATGAGGTTTTACTTGACCGTTTGCTCCCAAGATTTCATCATAAGAATTGATTTCCTTTTGATAGGACTGAAGTAAATTAGGAGATATATCTGTAATCATCGCTCATTGATTGTAAATGAAGTATTTTAAAATTTATTAAAATTAAGGTTTTTGTCGCTAAACCTTATACTGTTGGCTATAAATTTCGATTAGGAGGTGGCGTAGTTATATGAATGTTACTCAAATAATCTCTGCGGATGTTTGTGTCTTCTGCCGTAGTTCGTGTCTCCACGAACAAAAAAGTTTATGAATTAACGCAAATATATTAGAGAAAAACAAGCCGTTTAATTGTTTGTGAAGACACAAACAACGGCAAAAGAAGAAATTGAAAATGAACTAAAATCTAATTAGCAAATATACCATTTGCGGTTTTCTTCGGTTTTTAAGCGTACAATTGCTCTAAAAGAAAGCTTTTTGATACTTTGAGTCTATCAATTTCATCTAAATCACGCAATTTCCCGCAAAAAAGATAGGATTTTGATACTTTTTGCCGCAAAATCCCGCAAAAAAGACCCATCAACCTATCAAAAAGATAGAATTTTCCATCTTTTTGATAGGTTGATGGGTCTCAGAGATAGGTTTTTGATTCTTTGAAAACCTATAAGGATTTGCATAATTGAGAATAATAAGAGTTTTAACCCCAAAGCCTTATAGCTTTAATTAAATACTTACTCTAATCAAATATTGCTTTTACTTCATCATTTCCACAGGGAAATCATTCCCAAAACCATAGCTTGCTGGATATTGTGGCGTTCCGCTGTATTTTTTCATGAGTTCGGGTACTTGTACTTGAATAAAGTTTTTGAGCCCGTTTACTGTAATCATTTTATTATTGGCTGCCTGTCCTTTCAGTGCTTGAAGCAACACATAAGTAAAAGCACCGTGTCCGAGTGTAGCAAATTCATTGGCGAATTGCTTAGAACCCGATGCTGCCATCCAATGTGTTCCTGTACTTCTTGCTACCACGGCTAAACTTTTTTGTTGTTTCGCATCTGACGTCATTAATTGTTCAAATGCTCCTGCACTTTGACAGGCATCCAAAATAAATACTTGTTTTTGTGCCTGTATATTAACGGCATAAGCTTGTAATTGCTTCGAAGGAATTCCCTTTTGTAAAAGTATTTCATCTACATTTTTCAGGTCTGCAACATCGGTTGGCACTAAGTAAAATTCTTTGTTTTTATCAGAAATTACCCCGTGTCCAGCATAATAAAATACAAAGACATCTTGTGCTTTAGCCATTTTTTGTACTTCTGTCAAAGCATTTACAATTCCATTTTTATCGGCTTTAGTATCGGTAACGAAATATGTTTTTACGTTAGAGATAACCGTTTTTGCATCTTTTTCGATTTCATCTTTAAAGGCAGTAGCATCTGCTAGGGCGTAGTTGAGTGATAATTTCTCATTCTGATATTTATTGATACCAACTACCACCAAGTGGAGGGTTGCATTTTTATCAACGGGGTCGATAATGCCACCATCTTTAGCAATATTTGGTTTGTTATTCGGTTGGTTTCCAGCTTTATAATGGACAATAATTTCATCGGGCTGACTTTCTGTTCTTTGGCTATTCAGGGCGATGGCTCTGAAAATATTCTGTCCTGCCAATAAATTGATGGTGTATTTCTTGGTATCTGTTCCAGTAGTATTATCGGTTACGAACAAGCCACGAGTGGCCAAATTCACAATTTTTCCGTTATGAAATAACCTGATTTCATCAATTTTATCATTTTCGGCAGTAGCATTTACTGTTATTTCTGCGAGTCCCGTTGTATTTTCATAGCTTGGTTTTGTATCATCTTCCACGGTTAGGTTTCTTGTTTTTTGTTCATACGAGATCTTACAAATGGGCGCTTTGTGCAAATCATCAAAATCTGCATCTATGCTAGGAAAACGTTCTCCAGCTAAGAGACGAGCCAATAATTTGGGAGTATAATATTTTTCGTAGAGTATTTCTAAAGGGAAAGTATTAATGCCTTTTACGAAATAAAGGTCTTTTTGAGCATTCGCTGAAGCATCGAATTGACCATTTGGCGTGACAACCGCCCAATCGCTTGTGGATGGATTTGGATATAAAGTAGCTAATAATTCACCTGTTTGTAAATCCCAAAGTTTTACGTTGTTTTCTCTGGCATTTGTAAATAAATAACGGTTGTTTTTACTAACTGTTACGCCTGCTACGGGGTCGTTATAGGCTTTTATTGTTTTGGAAGAATCCCATCTTTGTTGTTGAATATTGTAAAAATGTAACTCTCCATCATAGTTACTAGCAATCAAATAATTTTCATCCGCCGTAAAAGTGGCTGAGTAAAAGGTTTTTTTGCCATTGGGTAAAAGCTCTGGGATTTCTATTGTTTTTCCTGTGCTGACTTCAACGATTATTTGTCCATTACCCGACTGGCAAGTAAGGTATTTATCATTTAATGAGAATGTCAATCTTCCGCCACCTACATATTTTTTGGGTAAAGTAATTTTCTTGACTAGGTTTCCCGTAGCACCGTCTAATAAGTCAATACTTGTAAAACCTCCATACGTATTAATCGTGGCTATTTGTTTTGAAGTATGGGCAAAAGCAGCTTTATCAATCGCTTTTTTCCTCCAAATGATTTTCTTCGTTGTGACGTCAGCCACCACCAATTTATCTTGATTGATGCTGTATTTATCTTCAACATTAGGGTCTAAGTAATAACCAATATGGAAAAGATATTTATCATCGAATGACAGACCCATGAATGATGGAGTACGATTGACATTACTAATTGAACCTTCATAAGGAAAATCTTTATGAGCATTGTTTGCCAAATCTATTTCAGTCCAAAAGTCATATAGTTTATTCCCTTTTTGATTAAGTTGTAAGTGATAGTCGAATGCTGGTTGAGTTGTCAGAATTACTTTACGCATTGCGCCAGAAGATAAGTCCCAGTTGACGGCTTTTTTATCTAATTCGATTAATAATTGATTTGAAGATTCAGAAAAATGATGATAGAATACTTCTTCATTGGTTACGCCAAATAGCTTAGTGATGGTTTGTCCATTTTCAGCATTGAGGAGGCTTAGGTTTTTTAATGTTCCGAATAATATCTTTTTTCCATCATCAGAAAAACGGATTACTCCTTTTCGGCTACCGTATTCACTGATATAAAAACCACCTTGTTTAATTCGCCAAATATCTTTCTTGGTTTCAAGGTTGATTAAAATTATTTCATTTGTAGTATGGACAAAGATTTTTTTACTATCAGGAGAAAAACCAGCAAGGTTTAACAATTTAGTTTTGTAATCATTGGGATGAGTATATGAATAAATACTTTGACCAGTATTAATATCCAATACTTCTAATGAATTGTTGTTTCCTGCCATCAAGTAGCGTCCATCTGGAGAAAATCTGGTGAATTTAATATCAAGAATTGGAGCACTTGCATAATCGCTTTTAGCCAAATTGAAATTGAGAACTTTGATGATTTCTCCACTTGGTACTTTACACAATGTTACATCGTTCCCTTTAGGAATTGAAATAATATTTCGTTCTTCCGAATAGTCTTGCTCAATTCCAAATTTATTGATTCTAATCGTTCCTCTGTACCCATTTTCACGAGTATAAATACTGGCATTATTTAATAACAAAGCTGATTTTCGATAATACGACCAATTGAAACGATTGTTTTTATCGTTTCCTGTATTATTAATCGGGCTTTGGCTAATTACTTTTCCTGCATAGTCTATCGTTTGAAATTTATATTGATTCGTTACAACATCAATCGTTTTGTTGTCTAATCTAAAATCAGCCGCCATAATATTCGAAAAACTTTGTAGTTGTTTGCCTGTACTTAGTTCCCAAAGAATGAGTGTTTCGTTGACCTCAACCGTTAAACCAATTTTATTATCTGGCGAAATAGAAGCCATAATAAGCTCACTTTGTAAACCCGATTTGATGACTAATTGTGGTTTTTGAGCGAAAAATATGAATGGGAATAAGAGTAAAAAGATTAAGAACTTTTTCATGATGTTTTGATTATAAAAATTTATAGAAATCAGCTATTTTAATTATGTTTTATTTCAACCATTAATGGTACAACACTGCCAGTAGTTGGCGTAGCGGGGGCATCATCCGCAACTGTTAAATTTCTGGTTGAATGTCCTTTTGTACTAAAAGCAACACGGCTTGAATCATAAGTAATTTTAGCTTTGTCAATCAATTTATTTCCTAACACAGCTTTGATTTTGGTACTTAAAGCACCCGTCATTCCATTCATTTTTTCGGCGATGGCTTTAGCATCTAGTTTTTCGGCAGCGTATAAAATCAAGAGATAATCAGTACCTTTTTGGTTATCTAACTTTATAACTTTAGTATCCGAAGGAAAAGCGATGATACTATTCGCTCCAACATGGGTTGAAGTATTATCATTAAAAGGTAAAATTCTATTTACTTGTCCAGTTAAATCTGTGGCAAAAGCATATACATAAGCTTCGGCATCTACATTCATATAAAAGCGAAAAGCCGTTCCACTTGTGTAGGCATTTGCCATTGAGTAAGCTACTAAATCTTCTTTTGGACCTTGAAATTCTTCTTCAACGGTTAAGTTTCTGGTAGAAGTTTTTCCAACAGCCATATTTTCGCCAGTATTAAGTTTGAACTCAATATTGCCACTTAAACTAAAAGTCTGTTCGGGCTTAGGCTGTGGTTTTGGGTCAGGATTTGGTTGGGGTTTTGGTGGTGTAGGTTGCACTTCAACAGGTACTGGCGTATCAGTTCCTCCAAAAACCTGAATTGCCATTACACACCATTTTGCATAATCTTGATATTTTATCCAGACATAACCATAGTCTGCCCAGTCGGTTCCCCAGCTATTGAGTACTCTGAATGCTCCGCCAGCTTTGTTATCGTCGTAACCCACAATTGCCATGGCGTGTCCATTATGTTTCCAATCATTCAAAGCTTCGTTGGGAGAAGGCTCCCAAACATCAGACTTTATCTTGAAAAAGGTTTCAGGCAAATTAAAACCAGTAGAAACAGGCGAACCTTCCAAGAGTGCTTTTTTGGTTAAATCAATTCTGGCTTGTTCGGGTTTGTCATACTCTTTAATACCAGCAGCATAGAGAATCGCAGCATCGGCAATGCGATATTTAATGGCTTCTTTAGATACTTCTGGCGTGATAGGCAAACCACATTTGTAGGGAACATTCTTCATCAATGCTTCGCCTTTTTCAATCATCGTAAGAATAGCAGTGATTGGATCTGCTCCATTTTGGCAGTCAGCATCATCTGCTTTCTTGATTTGTTCATACAAGAAAGTAGGAGAGAAGGCATATTTATTAATCAGTGCTTTATCGGTAAGGTTATGAGCTTTGGCATATAAAATAGTAGCAATGCCATAACCATTAGCAAATGCCACACAAGTACCATGATTACCTTGGTCGCCAGGTGTGGGACAATATTTTTCCAGCGAATGAGCCGTTGGCATTCCTCTAAAACTGCGTAAAGAAAGTTCTACTTTTTGCGGAGTAGCGGCAATCGTAGAAAGGTCGAAATTAGCACCAGTACCTTTTTTTTGCGAAAAGGCGTGATTGATTGTTGATGAGCAGAATGCTAAGAATACGATGAAGAAGTATCTCTTTTTCATGAAATGGAATGATTTGTTTTAAAAATAGAAGGCGATTAAATGCCAAGTTAAAGATGGGGAAAGTGAGAAGAGTAGGCAAATGGAATGAGTCCA
Organism: Arcicella lustrica; assembly: GCF_034930985.1. NCBI lineage: Bacteria > Pseudomonadati > Bacteroidota > Cytophagia > Cytophagales > Flectobacillaceae > Arcicella > Arcicella lustrica. Next base: position 208,467 of record NZ_JAYGIM010000013.1, on the reverse strand, counting down.
GACTTATAAGTTTAGACATAAATAGCCTTTAAAGGTGTTTTAAAGGCTATTTACTTTTAATAAAGAGATGATTTACAAACAAAAAATCCCTTCCAGCAACTGAAAGGGATTTTTATGTATGAGTATTTTTATAAATCTTAGCAATTGCAAGATTTTACTTTTGCTTTCCAATTGATATAATATGCTGAAGCAATTAATAAAGCACCTAAGCTACCAGTGATAAATTCAAAACTTTCTCCTAACCAAAGTACTTCGATAAGTTTAATAAGTAAACTTCCATTCAAGAGTAAAAGGGGAATCGCATTGACGTGCTTTCTATAGTCTATCCACAAAATGATTCCTGCTAACAAAATACTTCCACCAATAAACCATAATTCCCAAGAATGGTCAGCAATTAAGCTTCCACCCAAAAATGGAATAAGCGTAATTAATACTGGAGTAGCTATGCAATGTATCGCACAAAGAATAGAAAGGTAAAAACCAACCTTCTCTATTTTTAACGTATGACGATGTGTATGTTCCATTGTTGTAATCATGTTGCAAAAATAATACAATGCAACGTCATTGCAAATAAAAGTTTTGTTTTTATTTTTTAGGGAGAATCATTCAAATTAATCTCTTACTTTTCGTAAAAGCAAAACGGTAACCCGAAAGAGTTACCGTTATATAATTTTCTGTACGACTTAGAAAGCCTTAGTACAATTTTATTCCGCTATCAATTTATCATAAACATCTTTTGATACTTCAAATACAGTTCCGTGACGAAGTCCTTTCGGAAAAACAGCTTTATCTGAAACATCTTCCCAAGTTTTGTAGTCTTTAGAACGAATAGCACCATACTTATGCTCTGTATATTTATCGAAATACACATAAGTATATTCTCCAATTTTTACACTTGTTGGTCCTTCAGCCCAATATTTTCCAGTGATTGGAGCAGATACTTCAGTTGGATATGGCCCTTCTGCTTTTTTAGAACGAGTAATTCTAATATTTTTTTCTGCTGGTTTTGGGTTTTCATTTTTCACAAACATATAAAACCATTTTCCATCTTTTAAAATCGTAGCATCAATCGCACTGAAAGTAGGATTGAAGAACATTTTAGTTTCACTGAAAGTCTTAAAATCACGAGTTTTCACATAATAAATTCGGTGATTCAAGCCTTTTTCACGCTCTGTTTCGCCAATTGCTGAGTGTCTTCCAGGAATGGTTGTAGCCCAAAAAATCAGGTAGTTTTTTGTCTTTTTATCATAGAATACTTCTGGAGCCCAAGAGTTTTTGGCAGTGGGTTCATGTTCCATTACAGGAATGGCTTGCTGTTCCGACCAATTGATTAGGTCTTTAGACGACGCATAACCAATAATTCTATCATTCCAACCACTTGTCCAAACCATTTTAAATTCGCCATCAGCTCCTTGAATAATACATGGGTCACGCATTAATTTATCTTTACCAACAGCGGGTTTTAAGAACGATTTTCCATTTTTTACTATATTCCAAGTTAAACCATCTGTACTTGAAGCGAAATGTAAACCGTCTTGTCCGTTATCAACGAAGTAAGAAAACAACAAAACTTTATCTTGAGCCTGTGTTTTAGAATAAACTATTGTAAAAAGGAGTACTAAACAAAAGATACTTTTTTTCATATTAGGTAATAATGCTAAAGGTTGTTAAAAAAGATTTTTTACTTGTTCAATCGTGAGGTTTTGGTAATCACTCAAAAATAATTTAATGTTCGAAAAAGCTTCAAATTCAGTTTTATCGTGTGTAGTTGTTAAGATAATTGTTTGACAACCCGCATTGACAGAAGTTTTAGCACCTGTTGGTGAATCTTCAAAAACGAGGCTTTTGTTCAATGAAACACCTAATTCTTTTGCCACTTTTTCAAATACTTCTGGATCTGGCTTGCCTTTATCGACTAAACCAGAATGTACGACTGACGAGAAGTAATGACGAATTCCTAAATTATCCAATACGAAATCTACATTTTCGGCGGGTGCTGCGCTGCCAATTCCTAATGGAATATTAGCTGCTTTTGCTTCGTCTAAAAATGCTTGAAGTCCATCAATTAAACGAAGTTCATCTTTAAATACTGCTCTATATTGCTCTTCTTTTTCAAAAGAAACTCGATAGCGTTCTTCTGGAGTAAAACGATTGGGAAATAATCTTTCAATAATTTCCTCATTTTTTCCGTGACAACGTTCTTTTACTTCTTCAAGGGTTAAGTCAAGTCCTAATTCTTTTAATTTTAATTGCCAAGCACGGTGATGAACCATCATATTATCCACCATTGTGCCATCCATATCGAAAATAAATGCCTGCATAATTGTCTTTTTACTGTAAATGATTAATATTTTTTGAGAAGAATTGAATGAAAATATAAATCGTGTAAACTTAACACGATTTATTGAGTTCCGCAAAACCTTGTATGTTTTTCAGAAAATGAAAAAGCAACAACGAAGGAGAATTTCCTCTGTTGTTGCTTTTTTCAATGTGTTAGCGGAAAGTATTAATTTCTACCTTTATAGGTTGGCTTGTCAATACTTGTGCTTCCATAAGCTGGGCAATTATTTTTTCTTGCACAAGATGCTAAAGACAAAACTGCCAAAAAACCAATGATGATGCTAGCTTTTTTCATGATTAAAATTTGTATGTAAGTAGTAGTAAAGCGTTACTCTTACGTTAAATTACGAAAAAAAGAAATAAATATTGTTTCGCAATTGATTAATTTACAAAGATTTACGAGTAAGGCTATCTGGTTTCGGTCATCAGATTTCGGATTTGAACAAAAAGCTAATCTGTGAAATGTATAGAGATTATCCTCTTTCATTTATAACGAGGGAATTAACTCCCACGTTAAAGATTTAGTATTTGTCTTTAGAATTCGAAATTAGTATTAACAAAATACTCCGCATTCCTCACTCAAAACTCCTCACTTAGAAAATCATTGTTCTACCATCGAAAGGTTTTCTGCCAAAGTCAATTCATCTTGGCTTAGGATAAATACTTTTTCTTCTTTGTCCTCTTTTTCTCCGTAGCCCAAAATCGTCATCATTCCTTCTTTGCCTTGTTCGTCGGCAAAAAGGCGAGTTGTGATTGTGCCATTTTCTAATCTGTCAACAATTACGTGTTTTGGAGCAGGAATTAAACAGTGTTGAATACCACCATAACCACCTAAAGATTCTTGATAAGCACCTGTGTGGAAGAAACCTACAAACTGGCGTTCTTGTCCTTCTTCAAAAATTGGTAAGTACAAATCTGAACTGTGAGCTTCGGTATTATAAAAATCCATCGAGTCGCAAGTAAGTCCACCTAAATTCACTTTTTGGTATGGACTTCCCCAGTTATTCACTGGCAACATGATGTATTTTTGGTTCATTCCCCACGAATCTGGCAACTGCGTAATGAAAGAACCATTAATCATGTACCACAATTCTTTATCGTTCTGTAATTTTTGGTCGATGATTTCGTATAAAACCGCACCACTTTCGCCAACCGTATAAGAACCAAATTCTGTAAACAAATTCGGAACAGGAACGTTACTTTTATTGCAAATCCATGAAATTGATTCAACGATTTCGTCAATCATTGCTTGATAATCATAATTGAATTGCAATGAAGTTTGGATTGGCAGACCGCCACCCAAGTCGATAGAGTCTAATTCAGGACAAACTTTTTTCAGTTCGCAATACTTATAAATAAAACGGCTCAATTCCGACCAATAATAGGCACTATCTTTAATACCTGTATTGATGAAAAAGTGTAACATTTTTAATTTATAGCGTTCGCTGTTTTGGATTTTGTTTTTGTACAAATCCATTACGTCAGAGTAACGCAAACCCAAACGAGAAGTATAAAAAGCAAAGTCAGGTTCTTCGTCTGTGGCGATTCTGATACCTAAATTTACGGTTTCAGTCGTCACAAATTTATCATAAAAGTCAATTTCTTTTAGGTTGTCTAAAATTGGAATGCAATTAAAACCTTCGTTGATTAACTCGCTGATATACTGTGTGTAAAGGGGTAATTTATAGCCGTTGCAAAGAATGTAATTCGACTTAGAAATCTTATTTTCTCGGTACAAATCACGAATTAATGAAATATCGAAAGCAGAAGATGTTTCAAGGTGCACATTGTGACTAAGAACCTCCTCAACAATAAACTTAAAATGGGAAGATTTTGTACAATAACAATAAGTATAATTCCCCTTATAGTTGTACTTTTTGATGGCGTTCTTAAACATCCTTTTGGCATTCTCGATATGCTCGCCAACTTTGGGTAAGTACGTAATTTTCAAGGGTGTACCATATTGCTGGATAATGTCCATAAGTGGAACATTATTGAACAAAAGTTCATTGTCTTGGTCTATGTTGAATTCCAAGGTTGGGAACTCAATGGTTTGGTCAATTAGGTCAATGTAATTTTTCATCCTACTGCGAAAAGCATAAATGCGGGGTTTTGATTAAAAATACTTATATCTTCGTGAAACTTAATCTCAGAAGTTTTATTTAGTAAAGATAAGTTTTCGTTGTTTACTATTAACGAAAAGCTACAATAAAAAGCGTGCAAAAGTGCAATAAAAGTATGACCTTTGCAAGCATAAAAATTGGATTTATTCTATATTTAACGTTCCGTTTTTAGAATTAGTTTCTACGGGGATTACTTTCCGTAAACAGGTTTCATGAAAAAAATACATTTTATTGCTATTGGAGGTGCTGCCATGCACAATTTAGCCATCGATTTACATAATAAAGGCTATCAAATAACAGGTTCGGATGATGAAATCTATGAGCCTTCAAGAACTTTGTTAGGCGAAAAAGGTTTACTTCCTGCCGAAATCGGTTGGTTTCCATCGAAAATTACTAGCGATTTAGATTGTGTAATTCTAGGAATGCACGCTCGTGTGGATAATCCAGAATTAGCCCAAGCCCAAGCATTAGGCGTGAAAATCTATTCATATCCCGAATTTATTTACAGCCAAAGCTTGCACAAGCAAAGAGTTGTCATTGCCGGAAGTCATGGAAAAACTACCATTACTTCTATGATTTTGCACGTGTTGAAGTATCACAAACGCAAGTTTGATTATATGGTTGGTGCTAGAATTGAAGGTTTTGATACGATGGCAAGTTTGTCGGATGCTCCTGTAATTGTGATTGAAGGGGATGAGTACCTGTCGTCGCCAATCGACCGCCAGCCTAAATTTTTGCATTATCACCCGCATGTAGTACTGATGTCTGGCATTGCTTGGGACCATATCAACGTTTATCCAGATTTCAACGATTACGTGCATCAATTTGAATTATTGGCTGATACTTTGCCAAAGGCAGGTAGTTTTATTTATGATGAAACGGATAAATTAGTCAACAAAATAGGAGAGAAGAACTTCGAGAGCGTTCGTAAGTTTCCATACAAAGCACATCCGCATAAAGTAAAAAATGGTAAAACATTCTTGATTTTACCTGATAAAAAGGAATTGGAAATTGAAGTATTCGGAGAACATAATCTAAAGAATCTGAATGGTGCGAAATTGGTACTTTCTCAAATCGGTATCGAAGAAGATGAATTTTACCAAGCTATTCCGTCTTTCAAAGGTGCAGCCAAACGTTTGGAGTTAGTGGCTGAAAATGATGAAACAATCATTTATAAAGACTTTGCTCATGCTCCTTCTAAAGTAGAGGCAACAACTAAGGCTGTAAAAGCACAATTCCCTAATCGTAAATTAGTGGCTTGTTTAGAATTGCATACTTTCAGTAGTTTGAATAAAGATTTCTTAGGAGAATATTCCAACAAATTGAATGCTGCTGATGTTGCTATTGTATATTTCAGCCCGAAAACCTTGGCACATAAAAAGTTGCCAGCCATTACGCCCGAAGACATTAAAAGCCATTTCAATAATCCGAATTTATTAGTCTTTACCGAAAGCGATTCACTCAAAGCCTTTTTATTAGCAGAGCGATGGCGTGGCTGTAATTTATTAATGATGTCGTCAGGTACTTTTGATGGACTTGACTTTAAAGAATTATCTCAAGGAATTTTACAATAAAAAATAAAACCTCACCCCCCGCCCCCCTCTCCTGTTGAGAGGGGGAGATACTCCCAAGTTTAAGCTCCCCCTCTCAACAGGAGAGGGGGCTGGGGGGTGAGGTTCAACCATACAATGAACCGTATTACAGCACTTTTTTCAGAAAAAAAGAATAATAATCTAAACGTTTATTTTACAGCAGGTTTTCCTAAAATCAATGATACAACATTGATTTTGAAATCTTTACAAGAAGGTGGAGCAGATTTAGTCGAAATCGGAATGCCTTATTCAGACCCTGTGGCGGATGGCGAAACCATTCAACAAGCTAACCAAGTAGCTTTGGATAATGGTATGACAGTAAAGCTTTTGTTTGAACAATTAGCAGGTATTCGTGAGCAAGGAATTACTGTACCCATTTTATTGATGGGTTATCTGAATCCTGTTTTGCAGTTTGGGGTAGAAGCTTTCTGTCAGAAATGCCAAGAAGTAGGTATTGATGGTTTGATTTTGCCAGACATGCCTGCAAGTGTTTATGAAGAAGAATACAAAGCAACTTTCGATAAATATGGTATTCTGAATATTTTCTTGATTACGCCACAAACGAGTGAAAGTAGAATCAGACATATCGACGAAATATCACATGGTTTTATTTACATGGTTTCGTCGGCAAGTACTACTGGGGCAAAATCTGGTATTTCAGATGTACAAGAAGAATATTTTGAAAGAGTAAATGCCATGAATTTGAAAAACCCAAGATTGATTGGTTTTGGTATTTCAGATAATGAAACCTTCAAAAAGGCTTCATCCCATTCAGCAGGAGCAATTATTGGTAGTGCCTTTATCAAAATGCTAAGTACCTCCACAGATTTAGATGGCGATACAAAAGCCTTTGTAAAAATGGTAAAAGGACAGTAATTCGGGTTTCCAACCCGAAAATAAAAAAGCGTTGAAAACCATTTGAAGTTTTCAACGCTTTTTTGTTTACCGAGTCTCAATAATGCCAAACCCTAATGTTGCATGCAGTTTTATCTTATTGTGTTGAGTTTTGTCATTATTGGAAAAATCTTGTCTTTATATTCTTTATACTCTAACTCTGAAACTCCCCAAAATCCTAGTTCTGGGTCATTTGAATGAGAGATTGAATTTTGATTTCTTCGTTTAAAAAAGTCACTAACTAGTAATATTTCCTTTACTTTAAATTTCTTCTCAATTAGTTTATTTCTAATTTCCAAAGCGTCTTGTTTAACTCCATTAAAATATGCAGCTTCTACTAAGTTTTGAAACTCATTAAGTAAGTGGTTAAAGGCAACATTATAAGAGTCGAGTCTTTCGTTTAAATGCCTTTGTTTGATTTGTTGCATTAGTGAAGTGTTTGCAACAAGGTTTAGTCTATTGCTATCATATATTGGCTGAAAATTTGTCAAACAAATATTATTGTCAAGCATTTTTAAAACCAATTTGGCGTACAAGTTTTTGGGTTGTCTTTCTTTAAAGTCTTCAACTATTTTAATGTAATCGTCTTTATATTTTTGTAAATCAGATTTTAATATCGTTTTTTCTTTTGGGTCTTTGTTACTTAAAAACTCTAATTGTAAAACAAATCTTTCAATTAGCATTAGTTTTTGATTGAGATTTCTTTTGTTTTCTCCTTCTTTCACAAGAAGGGAATGGAAGTAATCTCTACTAGCTTTTTCTAATGAAATTAAATGTAAGAATACTTTTAATTTGACTAGAACAAAGTCAAGTGAACTGTAGTCTAAAAAAAGTTTTTCATCTGAAATTAATTTCAAAGCTTCAGTGCTTTTACAATAATCTCTAACCTTTTCATTTATTAAAATTTGGTTTAAAAAATTTGCATCTCTTTTTTCAATTGTGAGTTTATCAAAACCCGAGAGCTGATTTTTTACTGTCTTAATAATATCTATGCAATCAGTAAATATTTCTTTTACAGATTTGCCTTCTGTTTGTTTTTCTTGGGCAATATCTTTTATCTGAACTGGCTCATATTCAATTTCGCTTGGACTTGTTGTACTTGAAAATGTTAGAAAATCATAATAGCTATCTAAATCATCAATTTTTGTTCTTGCACCCTTTTCACTACTAACACCTAAACTTAATTCATTACTTAAAAAATCTGAAATGTCATTTTCAATATCATAAATTAAATTTCTTGACGAAGTACTTTCATTTACTTTATCAACTTCATAAATTAAATAGAAATCATCAACATATCGGATATAAGAAATTTTAGGGTTATTGAGATAATTGTCAATTAAATATTGGTCGAATGGTGCAAAGTATACAGAACTTAAAAAACTTGAAACCAAGTTTTGAGAGGACACAGGAATTCCCAGATTGCCTTTCATTAAATACTTTAAATAAAATTCAATTGTTGCGATGGTATTCTCGTCATAACGCATTGCTTTCTTTGTAACTTTCGTTGCATTGTTATTAATAATTGAAAGTAATGTTCTATGATTTATTGTATAGAAGAATGATTTTATATCTACTGTAATTACATATTTTACTTTGTCATCTTCTGGTTTTGTAAACTCCTCTTTTTTAGTTAAAAATTCTTGATAGTCTTCATAATAGAAAATAGTTGATTTATCTGGTTCTTTATGATTTAGTTTTCCTCCATAAAAAACCTTCCCTCTTGATTTTGCTAAGATTGGTTCAAAATCACTTTGGTATTGGTTTAGAACCTCGTGCAGATAAAGCCCAATCGCATAATATATAATCAATGCTTGAAATGAAAGGAAGTGATAATTTCTAATTTTATATGCAGATTGTACACCTAAATAGTCAAATAAAAATAGTTCATTTTGAAAGTAGTAAAATACATCATTGCGAACTAATCTTTCATAAAAATCAGTAGCGTCAAAATTGTTACCAAAACCTTCTTGTCTATAAATTTTGAATTCTAAAGTATTATAGAGTGGACTGTCTTGGTCAATTTGTTTTTTTATTAGCTTATATGCTCTTTCAATGTGCTTTAATTCAAGAAAGTAACCAAGTGTATATTCTTTTTTCATTAAGATATTGTCATTATTATTTTGCAATTATTTATGGTGTCAGCAAAATTGCAGGCAACGAATATATAACCGCCATAAACTATAAAAAAAAATAGCCTGATGGGCAGTTATATTACATGTATCTGAATTTATTTAGTTTGTTCACACTTTTAAAACTAAGTATTTATTTCTAAATATCCAATCTGTTTTTATTTGGTTAAAATGTCACAAGGTTTTGTGCCATAGCTCGTGCTTCCACGAGTATTTTACCAGTTTATAATATGCAAATCAACGAAATATTGCCCGTGATGACACGGGCAAAGGCGTAGTGAATAACCATCGTCAAATTAGATATATGTCCATTACATTTAGTGAATAACCACCATCATTTAGATATACGTCTATTTCATTTAGTGAATAGCCATCATCATTTAGATATATGTCCATTACATTTAGTGAATAGTCATTATCATTTAGATATATGTCAATTTCATTTCGTGAATAGCCATCATCATTTAGATATATGTCTATTTCATTTAGTGAATAGTCATTATCATTTAGATATATGTTGTGCCGTTTCTCCTGTCTCGACGAGCTTAATAGGCAAATCCTTACTCATGGCATGACTTACAGTAATTTGTCAATTGAAAAACAATCCCATTAGTCATGCCATGAGTTGTTTATCTAAAAACAAAAAAGCGTTGAAAACTTCAAATGGTTTTCAACGCTTTTTATTTACCAAGCTATCGTAACAGCTCCTTGTTTTTTGAGTTTTCCTCTTTCTGGGAAGTATTCAGCCGTATAAGTAATTTCCCAAACGAATGAATCTGGCTTCAATAAAACGCCTTTATACTTGCCATCCCAAGGTTCGTCTGTGCGTTTTGAAGTATATAACAATTCGCCCCAACGATTATAAATTTTCAAATCAAAATCCCTGATATGTGCCGTGAATACTTGAAACGAATCATTTTGGAAGTCGCCATTTGGCGTAAAAATATCAGGTACTAAAATACTTGGTTCGCATCTATCCACGACGTTCGTACTTGCACGACTCGTACAGCCTAAAGTATTCGTTACTTCTACCGTATAAATTCCAATATTTGATACTGAAATCATTTGACTCGTTTGTCCACCCGGAAACCAACGATAGCTTTGTCCAGCACCAGAACCAGCATCAAGATTAATTGGCAACGCATCTGGCACGCACAATGGTACTTCAGATTTTAATGGAATAAATGGTGAAGGCAATAAACGAATCACAATATCATCTGTCGTTCTACAATTACCTAAATTGGCATTTAGAGTAAAACGTCCTTGTTGAGTAGGATAAATAATATTGGTTGTTTGTCCAGTATTCCAGCGATAAGTAACACCAGTTTCAAGATTTGTACCGATGAAATCTATGCCATTTCTACAAACATCTCTATCCGCACCTAAATCTACTTTGGGTGATTGTGAAATTTTAATCGTTCTAGCAACTTTACCAACACAACCATTTGCGCCAGTTAATTCATAACGAACATTATCATTTTGTGCCAATGACGGAGGAGTATAAAGCCCATTTGAACTAATATTTGAACCAAACCAAGTACCAGTTGCTGGACTAGCCGTAAATTGTACAGGGCGAGTTTCAGTACAAATTTCGTTTGGAACATTTACATTAATCACTGGAAGTGGCTTGAACGAAACCAAAGAATTAGCCTTACTGATACATTTTCCTGTAAAATCAATTACTGTAACTGAATAAATACCAGCCTGTGTTACATTAATGCTAGGCGTTGTTGCGCCAGTATTCCATAAAATTGAACCAGTAGTATTAACGGCTTGGAGGACAATTGTTTCTCCCAGACATTCAATTGGTGGTCTTGAAATAGTGGTTACTGTTCTTGGTCTTACTGCAATTATCAGTGGACTTTCAATGTGTTTACAACCCGAAGCATCTTCTAGTTCCAAAGTATATGTTCCAGCACCCAATCCATTTATTAAGTAATTTCCTGATGAAACCAATATTGAACCAACTGAACCACTTTTAATTGTCACATCTGGATTTCCATTAATCTTTAAATCAAAAGTAATTGGCTGAATGCCACTATTCGCATTCACTGTAAAAGCTATTGAGCCATCGTTCAATACATCACAATAAGTATCTGTTGGTCTTACTACGATATTAGGTTTGGTATTACCCAATGCCAATAAAGGAATATTGAAAGTAGTATCACAAGCAACTCTACTTTGGATGGTCACACGATAACTACCAGCATCCAAACCTCTAATGGAGTTTCTACTTTGTCCAGCGATAAGTACGCCATCTTTATACCAAACAAATGTGTAATTATCTGTTGGCGATAAACTCTGAATAGCAATTTGTCCATCTCTGATGTTACAATTACTTGGCAGCGTTTTATTGACTACAAAAGTTGGTTTGGGCAATGCACTAACCACAACTTGGTCCCTTACTTCACAATTGGTTGTACTTTCTTTAACGATTACAGAATAAGTTCCCGGACGAACTACTACGATACTTGGTGTGGTTTGTCCTGTATTCCATAAATAGGTACTTGTGGGGCTACTACCTGCATTGAGTGCCGATAAAGTAAAAGAAGAATTTTGGCAGATAGTTGTATCTGCAGGAAGATTAAATGGTTTTGCCGAAAAGAGATTTACCTTCACAGAATCTTCTGCAATACAACCATTTTTTTCTACAAACACTGTGTATTTCCCTGACCTTGTTGCTGTTAAAGTTCTCAGCGTATCTCTTGGCAAATAGCTACCGTCAATCAACCAAAAATAATGACTATCAGCAAGTGTATTTCCAGAATTTAACGTAGTTGTATTCTGGCAAAGATTGATATCATTGCCTAAATCTGCATTAGGAATGGCAAATATTTCAAACTCTTGCGGAGGAAGTAAAGAATCAGGTTTACATTTATTGCCCATGTTTACAAAAACATGGTATTTGCCAGGCGCAAGGAAAGTATAGGAAACTTGTAAGCCAGCATCTCCATCACCACCATTGACGGAATGAACGGGTGTTCCGACAGGGACGTATTCTCCCTTTGCGTTAGGTTGTGGTGCTGGTCCAGCATAAAATCGCCAATCAGTATGAGTATTTTTAAAAGTCTCTCCTTCGCAAAGATGATTGGTCTGGAAAGTAGAGGGAGAACCAAAACAAGTATCCGAAGCCATAATACCTACTCCAGAACCTCTTGTAATTACTACCGTTGTAGTCGTTGGTAAACCCAATTGACTGGTTTTTCCATTTAAACTAAAAGCATCTCTTTGATAGTAAGCTGTATCTATTTTTACTTTAGTGGCATTGGTATAAGAAACGGTATCATTCGGTAATTTTATCACACCCAACGTATCACTTCCTTGTACGGCTAAATAAATTCTTCCGTCTGGTCCTAATTGTACAGAACCATAATATTCTTTTTTAGAAGAATCTAAAGTGATTTTAGATTTCGCCAACGATACAGAATCTCCTTGCGTTAAATCATAACGCAATAAAGAAGAGTATGAACCTGGTTTTTTAATGGTATCCGCTTTCATCGTCACAAAGAGCGTTTTGCTATCTGGCGAAAACTCAACACCATAAACGGTTGGTGGGGCTGGTCCTAAATCAATTATTTTTTTATTCGTAATTGCACCTGTTGAATCTGCAAAATCATATAACTCCACAAGATTTCTTGTTCCACCAGGAATAGCGATGGCTAATTTTGTCGCATCTTGCGAAACCTTTAAATAGCCTTCTGCTTTTTCTGGAGAATCTATCGTTGAACCAATATTAATGGTTTTTGAAATAGAAATTCCATTTTTAGTAACACGATACATTCTATAAGTATTGTTACTATAATCATGAGAAATTACCCAATAAGTTGAGTCTTTTTTAACAAAAGTTGAGATTAGATTTTCGGTAGAAGAAACGTCATCTAAAGGTAAATTTTTGGCAATTACTTTCCCTTTCCCTTCATTCATTCGAATATCAACAATTGAATAGGTTAGTTTTTTTTGTCCATTAATTTCTGTCGTCGTAAAAATATAATAATAAGACTGGCAACCCTGACAACTAGGTTGTGGCACAATTACGGCAGATTGTGTTGAAAAGGAGCTTCCCTTCAAGGTATCAGTCGGAAATACGGCTTGCATTTCCGTCCCATCTTTATCATATACTTTTCGTCCGTCGGTATAAAAAAGTAAATTACCATTTTGGTCAGCTATGGATGAAACCCCTTCTACCGTATTTAATTTTCCTTCAGTATCAGCCGTAGCCGAGCCATTTGAAAATTTAATACCAGCATTATTACCGAAGTACCAAGAGGTTTCGGCAGGTTTTGGCGGCGGCGGAATACAAAGCTGAACATTGATTTTATTTTGAGCAGAACAGCCCGTGATAGAATCTGTTACTTGTACTGAATAACAGCTTGTAGTATCCGCAATGAGCGTTTGCGTACTATCGCCTTTTGGAAACCAACGATATTTATATTGTGGTTGAGCCCCTCCATTTGGATAAGGATTTAATACAATAGAACCGGGATTACAAATAGTGGTATCTTGCTGCGAAGGAGTTTGTCCCAAAAAGAAAGCTTGTGGTGGCGCAAAAATTTCAAATGTTTTGGTATAAGTAACAGGCACACCATTTTCAGTACGAACAAGGGTTACGGTTTTTGTACCCGGAGTAGTGTATAAGTGTGCTGGATTCCTTAAAGTAGAAGTATTTTTTAGGGTACTGGCAGGGTCACCAAAATCCCATCGCCAAGCTGTGGCTGGAGTAGCAACCAAATCTTTAAAAACGGTTGCAGCGGTCGTATCTGAACATTCTGATAAACAAGTTTTTGCTACACTGAATTGAGCATGAGCCGTATTTGACCAAGCCCATGTTAAAAAAACAAAGGTGATGAGCAAAAAAAATCGTTGTATGCTACTAATTCTAAACATTCTTTCGTTATAAAAAATGAAAATACTCTTTGCTTCCGATATAGACAGCTATTATACCTAAAAGGTTGGATGTTAAAATACTTATTAAAAATATTGATTTTAATGACAAAATCTTCTTTAAATTTAGGCTCTTCTACATTAACATAAACAAAACCATTTGCTCCGCCCATGAGTTTTTAAAAATGATTTTACAATAGAGGTATTGATTATATCAACGTAATTTAGGGGAATGTAGCGCTTTTTTTAACGAAATTTACTGTTTAAAATTATAGAAAACATTAAATAGTACAGATTCGTGTTGGGAAAGTACATTTTGAAGGCTAATTGTTTTTTGGATAAAAATATTTTACTAATATTTAACAGTATGATTAATCGCTGATGAAGATACTCATAACCATTCCTAATTCCATGTTAAAAAGAAGTTTTCTGTTGATATTGTTTATTATTTTATCTTGGCCTTTTGCAAAGGCTCAAGATCCACAATATTCACAGTTTTATGCAGCGCCCATGTTTTTAAATCCTGCTTTTGCGGGTTCTGCAAAAGCTCCTAGAGTGAGTTTAAATCATAGAAATCAATGGCCATCATTAAGCGCTAATTTTGTTACTTCATCGCTTTCTGCGGACTTGTATTTGGAGAAACTGAAAAGTGGCGTTGGCTTATTACTTACTTCCGACCGTCAGTTTACTAATTTAACTACGACTGATATTGGAGCTTTTTACTCTTACCACCTCAAAATAAGTGATGGTCTAAGAGCCAATTTAGGGGTTCAAGGGTCGTATGTAACCCGTGGCGTAAACTTTGCAGATTATACTTTTGGCGACCAAATTAATACTTATCTGACTACTGGAGCTTATCCACGTTACTCTTCCGACCAAATTTTACAAGGTGGAAATAATCTTACTCCACAATTGAAATATTGGGATTTTTCATCGGGCGCAATTGTTTATGGAGAACAATTTTGGGTTGGCGCATCTGTTCATCATATTAATCAGCCAAATCAATCTTTTTCAAATCAAAATGCAGTTTTACCTGTCAGAATTGGTATTCAAGCAGGGTTTAATATTCCTTTGGATGATTATATGTTAGGGAATAATTTAGGAGATGCTGTTGATAGAGAGAAAAGTATTACGCCCGTTGTTCATTATAGACGTCAGGGACAATCTGACCAATTAGATGTGGGAGCATACTTAACTTATTCGCCAATTGTCATTGGAGCTTGGTACAGAGGAATTCCGATAAAAACATATAAGAAAGATAACACAAGTATCATTAGTCACGATGCTTTAGTGTTTTTGGTCGGTTATCGACAAGATAATTTTTCAATTGGTTATAGCTACGATGCTACGATTTCAAGATTAAGTTCGACTGGTGGAGCGCATGAATTATCCCTTTCATATACTTTCAGCGATTTAATTCAACCGAAGCGAAATGTCCGTCCAAGAAAAGGCGAATTGAAATGTCCGAAGTTTTAACATAAAAAAGCCATCAAAAATTGATTTTAAACAATTTTGATGGCTTTTTGCTGAGAATAATGGTGAATTACTCTCCCAACTTCTTATAACGAATACGTTTTGGTGTTGCATCGTTACCTAAACGTTTTTTGCGATTTTCTTCATAATCAGAGAAGTTTCCTTCAAACCAATATACTTGCGAATTTCCTTCAAAAGCCAAAATGTGCGTTGCAATTCTATCTAAGAACCATCTATCATGGGAGATGACTACCGCACAACCTCCAAAGTTTTCAAGGGCTTCTTCTAAGGCACGCAAAGTATTGACGTCCAAATCGTTGGTAGGCTCATCTAGCAAAAGTAAGTTAGCACCTTCTTTCAACATCATCGCTAAGTGAACACGGTTACGTTCTCCACCTGAAAGGTTACCAATTTTCTTTTCTTGATCAGCTCCGTTGAAATTGAATTTACTTACATAAGCTCTAGCATTTACTTGTTTTCCGCCCAATAAAGTATGTTCTGTTCCACCAGAAATGGTTTCAAAAACAGATTTTTCACCTTTTAATTGGTTATGTTCTTGGTCAACATAAGCCATTTGAACGGTTTCGCCAACTTCAAATGTTCCTGCATCTGGCTGTGCTTGTCCAGTAATTAATTTAAACAATGTTGTTTTTCCCGCACCATTTGGTCCGATTACCCCAACAATACCCGCAGGTGGTAAAGAGAAAGTAAGATTATCAAACAATAACTTATCGCCATAAGCTTTCGTTACATTGTTTACTTCAATTACTTTATTTCCTAATCTTGGCCCAGCAGGAATGAATAATTCTAGTTTATCTTCTTTCTGACGGTTTTCTTCCGACATCAATTTATCGTAAGCTTCTAAACGTGCTTTAGATTTTGCCTGACGTGCTTTCGGTGCCATGCGTACCCATTCTAATTCACGTTGTAAAGTTTTCTGACGACGAGATTCCGTCTTTTCTTCTTGTGCTAAACGATTTTGTTTTTGCTCTAACCAAGAAGAATAATTTCCTTTCCAAGGAATACCTTCGCCTCTGTCTAATTCCAAAATCCATCCCGCTACGTTATCTAAGAAGTAACGGTCGTGAGTTACGGCAATTACCGTTCCTTTATATTGACGAAGATGTTCTTCTAACCATAATACAGATTCAGCATCTAAGTGGTTGGTTGGTTCATCTAATAACAATACGTCTGGCTCTTGTAATAACAAACGGCACAAAGCCACACGACGTTTTTCACCACCAGAAAGGTTGGCAACATTGGCATCAGAAGGAGGGCAACGCAAAGCGTCCATCGCTCTTTCTAAACGAGTATCCAATTCCCAAGCATTGAAGTGGTCAAGTTTTTCTTGTACTTCGCCTTGGCGTTCTAATAATTTATCAAAATCAGCATCTGGGTCGCCAAAAGCTTCGTTGATTTCATCAAATTCTTTCAATAAAGCTACAATTTCAGCAACACCTTCTTCTACAACTTCTTTTACGGTTTTTGTTGGGTCGAGTTCAGGTTCTTGTTCCAACATTCCTACAGAATAACCAGCCGAGAATACAATGTCGCCAGTGTAGCTTTTGTCTTTACCAGCAATGATTCTTAAAAGAGAAGATTTCCCTGAGCCATTTAGCCCTAATACGCCAATTTTTGCTCCGTAGAAAAATGATAAGTAAATATTTTTAAGTATTTGTTTTTGGGGTGGAACCGTTTTAGAAACACGTTCCATAGAAAAAATAATTGTTTCCTGACTCATTGGGTTAATTTATCGTTTAATATAATTAGTTGTCGTTTTATAAAAATTAATAGAATGATTTTGTTCTGAAAATAAAACCTTAATCATTCATTCAAAGATAGTATTTTTAATTAAAGCCTCCTTACCTTTCTTGTCTGGTAGTTTAATTATGAGGCCAAAATTCAATGAATTTCGGGTTGTAATGCTTTTAAAGATTTTTTTAATAAATAATTTAATGGTTTTGAGTGCAATTAATATTCAATTATCGTTTATTTTGGGCTTGATTTATGCGCTAAAATAAAAATTTACAGAATACATGGATTATGTGGATAAATCATTAGATTTTTTGCTGAAAATCAGTAAATTGCGGAAAATTTAGGTGTTAGAAGAGTTTTCATTTTCAAAATTTGTTAATTTTAGAATTTTGAAATTATTTTCAATCAGAATCGTTTCATAACAAATAAGTAAAATAGAATTTTAAACAATCACAAAACTACTAAAATAAATTCAACCTAAACCATGAATCTCTTAGAGTTATGAGCCTTGCCAGACACTCTAATCATGTAATGTAAACCAATGGAAAATACAGTTAAGAACTCCGCCGACTATGGCTATTGTAAAGATGGTAAGGTCTATTTAAAAGGATATTCAGAATATCCAGAACGTCAGATTGGTGTTGTTAGAAACACAGAAGAGGAGGCCCTACAATATTTTGTGAATCGTTTTACGATTGCCGAAAATAAAGTATCCTTACTTTTTGAACAAGTAGAAGAAGCTCAGAACAAAGGCTCTTATCTTACCAAACTACTTCAACTTCGCAAAAATCTCGTAGAATTTGATGGCTTAGGGAATTTTATGCCCTTGCTTGAACGCTTGGATGGCTTAGAATTGGAACTAAGAGAGCTTATTTTGCACAACCAAATCAAAAATCTTGAAATTAAAAGAGCTTTGATTGAAGAGTTGAGAGAAGCAAGCAAGAATGAAGATTGGGCAGTAACTACTGAAACCATTATGGAAATTAAAACCAAATGGTTGAAAACAGGACCTGTTGATAAATCTTTGCAAGATGGCGTTGAAGAAGAATTCAACGGTATTGTAGATGATTTCTTCGTAAGACGTCGTGAATATTATGCTGAGAAAAACCGCATCATCGACGAAAAACTTGCTACGCTTCAACGTATTGTTGACGAAGCTCGTAATTTACGTTATGAAAAAGATGTAGATGCTGGTTTCCTTAAAATCAAGGATTTGCAACGTGAATGGAAAACCATTAGTCAGGTGCCGCCTAAAAAGCAAAGCCAACTTTGGAAACAATTCAAACGTTCAAGCGATTTCTTCTTTGAGCGCTACAACCGTGAAAAAGGAATTGTATCAACACCAAGAGTTGATCCTAGAGTACAGCAAATGAAGGATATGACTACCGAATTAGAAGGTTTGTTCAAACAACAAGATTTGATTCCACAAACTTCTGAAAAGGCAAAAGGATATTTAGTGAAATGGAAAGAGTTATCGGCTCTTGCCAAAAATGTTGATAGAAGTATTGCTGAACGTTTCAGAAATATCTGTGATAAGATTTTCGAAATGAATTACTTGCTAAGAGTAATTAGCTATCGTCACCCAGCTTTACATGAAAAACCAAGAATTGAACAATTGAAAATCATGATTAATCAAATGGATTACATGACTAAAAAAGAGAAAAATGAATTGGATTCATTCATCTCTGATGCCAATTACAATGGTCAAATGGGAGACAAATTGGTGATGAATAAAATCAACACGCAAAAGCGTAAAATCTCAATGAAAGAAACATTATTGATTGAATTCAAGAAAGAACTTGAAATTTTGTTAGATCAATAGTTTTTTTAGACTGAAAGATAAATGAAGCAAGAAATAAGACTTGTTTCTGAATTGTATAAAATGAAAAAGCCTTCTGATACAAATCGGAAGGCTTTTTTCGTAGTACGAGTTTCCAACTCGTAAGCAATTATTTTTCTATTTTACGAGTTGGAAAACGTGTTACTGTTGTTTTTCAATTGATTTATAAACAACATCCATTACTTTTCGTCTGATTTTCAGCGCATTAATTTTATTATTACTTGCCGAAGGATGTACTCTGTTTGAAAGAAAAATAAAAACCAATTCCTTTTCTGGATCTACCCAAACCAAAGTGCCCGTATAACCTGAATGCCCATAAGAACTTGGCGAAACAGAGGCTGAAATATAATTACTTTCGCCATCCGCTGGAAGTTTATCCCAACCCAAAGCCCTGTCACTTTTTGAAGAAACACTGTTGGTAAATGCGTTGATAGTTTCTTCACTAAAGAATTTTAGCTGATGAATACTTCCTTTTTCAAGATTCATCTCAAATAATTTTACTAAATCTGAGGCTGAACTAAACAATCCTGCATGCCCTGACACGCCTCCCAACATGGCGGCGGTTTGGTCTTGAACGGTTCCTTGTAATTCTTTTCCTCGAAAAAGTCTATCATTTTCGGTGGGTGCAATTTTGGCTTTTTCTATTTTTTTCAAAGGATTAAATCCTGTTGTTTTCATGCCCAAAGGTTCATATAAGTATGAATTTGTGAAAACATCCAAACTTTGTCCAAGCATTCTTTCTACAAGATGTTGCATTATCATCAAGCCTAAGTCGCTATAAACATAGCTAAAGCTTCCGTCTTTATCTCGTTTATTGATTAATGGAGATTTGATGACCCATTTCCAAACAGAATCTCGGATGGCTGTTTTGGCAAACATGCCTTCGGCTACTTCTAATGGATATTCCAAAGACTGCGTATCGCTATAATATTCTTTTTTCCAACCTAAAGGAATCCGTGTTTTTTCCCAAAAAGGAATATAAGCAACCAATCCTGCTTGGTGCCAAAGAACATCACGAATTGTCATGTTTTCTTTGTTTGTTCCTCTGAGTTCTGGAAGATAAGTAACGATTTTTTCATCTAAAGCAATCTTCTTTTGGTCATAAAGGTACATTACAGCTTGGAGTGTTGCCGATACTTTGGTAACAGAAGCTAAATCATAAACCGTCTGATTCGTTACTGGCGGGCTTGTTAATTCATACGCAAGCTGTCCATAGTTTTTATTCAGAATGATTTTTCCTTTTCTGGCAACTAATACTTGGCAACCCGGAAATACTTTCTGACTGATGGATGAAGTAATAATTGGGTCGATGCCTTTGAGTACTTCTGGATTCATTCCAACACTTTCAGGCGTGGCTTTTTCTAATTGTCCTTGTCTTTTAAGCGTAATTCCATCGCCAGCTTTGTACAGATTTTCTACCGAAACAGGCAATTTACCAACAGCAGGAATTTGTCCGAAAAGTACTTTTGCCATGGCTGAATAAGCGGCATCATCGTCTTCATAACCACAAACTAGATTAGATACTTCAGGAAAGTATTTTAAACTATAAGGATTCCCAAATACGCAGACTACAACGTTGGCAGTTTTTTTCTCAAGTCTTTTGATAAAATCTTGTACGCCAAAAGTCAAATCTAATCTGCTAGCAGATTTTTTATTGATGTTATGAACACTTAGAATAACGGTTTGAGTTGAATCAACATTTTTTAATACTTCATTAAAAAAGCTTTCATCGTTTTTATTCACATTCGAAAACTGTGGCATCGGCGTAAAAGAAGCCAATGCTTGCTGAAAACGATTGTTTGAAGCAATATCCAAACTGACCGAAACCAATTTATTGTTTTCAGTTGAAAGCGGTAAAAACTTTCTTGTATCTTTCACGACGGTAATCGCATTCTCAAATAATTCTTGCTTGATTTGCTGTGCCTCAGGCGTATGTAATTCTTGATATAAATTATTGGTTTCAATGTATTTGAAGCGATTCAAACCAACCCAATATTTAGCATGAAGTATTTTTTTGACACGGTTATCAATTTCGGTTTGTAGAATTACACCCGATTGAATGGCATCTTTAATTTTATTAATGCCTTCTGGAATATTTTCGGAGTACAATAAAATGTCATTTCCAGCAATAAATGCCTGTAAATCAATTTCTCCAGACGAAACTCCTTTGCCACTACGCACGCCCTTCATATTCAAGGCATCAGTAATGACCAAGCCTTTGAAACCCATTTCTTTTTTCAATAAATTGGTAATGATACTTTGTGAAAGCGTAGCAGGACGCCAGTCATAAAAAGGAATTTGTAAGTGACCAACGATAACACTTTTGATAGAATCTTCAATGAGTTGTTTAAAAGGCACTAGCTCAATATCGTGCATACGTTCGAAACCATACGATACTTGTGGTAAAGTAAAATGTGAATCGCTATGCGTATCGCCATGACCTGGAAAATGTTTGGCACAAGCCAAAAGTTGATTGTTCTGCATGCCTTTCATATAGGCACTACTTTTGGCGGCAACATTTTCGGCAATTTCACCAAAAGAGCGGAAGCCAATCACAGGATTTTGAGGATTAGAATTAATATCAACAACAGGAGCAAAGTTTAGGTGAATCCCCAACCGTTTGCATTGACGGGCAATTTCTGTACCCATGTCGTAGATTAATGAATTATCCTGAATCGCCCCCAAAGTAATTTGTTTAGGGAAAGCCATGGTGGCATTTACACGCATTGCCAAACCCCATTCTCCATCAATACCTACCAACAAAGGAATTTTTGTAGTTGATTGAAAACGGTTATTCAGGTTGGCATAAGAAGTGGGTTCGCCTTGAAAAAATATCAAGCCACCGATATAATTATGTTGAATTAGATTTTCGAGTTTTTTAAAGTGTGCTTCTCCATGCGTTGGATTGACCGCTACCATGAAAAATTGACCAATTTTTTGGTCATTATCCATTGAAGTGAAAATACTATCAACCCATTGGTTTTCTAATAACTGACTATGATTGATGAATTTAGGAGCTTGAAGTACACGAGTTTTTTTGACAATTTTCTTGTCATTCAACACCTTCTTTTCCGTTTTTGAAAAAGGCAAAAACGTATTATTTAAAGCTCCTATAGGTGAACTTTTGATGGCAAACCAAAGGAGTATAAGTGTGAGCAAAAACAATGAAAATTGCTTATACATTTGATGAATTAATGGTTGATATACAAGTAAAAAAGATACAAACTTACAATAAATTTAACGCTTATTAAACAGGAAGAGGAAATTTGGATTATATAAAAATCGCTTACCTAAATAGTAAAAGAAGTTTGAGGAAGATGGGAAATTATAAATTGAAAATGTTTTATCATTTAAGATAATAACGAAGAATCGCTGTGTTTATTCGGAAAGATTATCTATTTAAGTTTGAGGGATAATAAAGAAGTTAAACCTTAATTATTTGATAAAAAGAATCAATAGGTATTTTAAGGAGAATTGTAAAAATTGAGGGTTCAAAAAATATCAAATTAGGCCTTAATGGATAATTATTATCAACCTGAAAAACAAACAAAATGTCAATTTTTACTTGTCTTGTACTGAGTCTCTCAATAGCTACGGATTCAACGATAAAAAAACAAAACTTCTTATTGGATGAAGTAACGGTAATTACTCAAAGAAATGAGCAAAAAGTATTTAATACGATGGGTTCTGTAGCGGTACTAAATGCTAAAAACCTAAAGAATTATCAATATAGAAGTACTCCAGAAACTTTATTTGGTGCCAATGGTGTGTTTGTACAAAAAACAAATCATGGTGGAGGTTCTCCTTTTCTAAGAGGATTGACTGGAAACCAAACGCTTATTTTGATTGACGGTATTCGTTTAAATAACAGTACTTTTCGCTATGGGCCAAACCAATACTTAAATACAATTGACCCTTTTTTGATTCAAAATATCGAAATTTATAAGGGCGGAGGTTCTGTACAGTACGGTTCTGATGCACTGGGCGGTACTTTACAAATCAATACTGCTAATCCTGTTTTTGCAGTTGATAAACCAAAAGTAAATGGGAATGCTATCGTCAGATACGGTACTTCGTCACTTGAAAAGACAGCGAGAACAGAACTTTCTTTCGCTACGCAGAAAATGGCATTGAAAGCGGGTTTGAGTCTCAGAAAATTCGGAGATTTAATCGGTGGCGATACTACTGGAGTACAAACACCATCGGGTTATGATGAATTAGCATTTGATGTAAAAGCTAAATTCCAGCTTTCAAAAAATGTGTTTTTAACAGCCACTCATCAAAACTTAAATCAAAGTCATGTGCCTGTTTATCACAAAGTAAAGCTTGAAAACTTTAAGATTAATGAAATGTCTCCACAGAAAAGAGCTCTTTCATACCTACAATTTGATATTAAAAGTGAAAGCCCTTTACTGAAAAATTTGGCTTTCAATGTTTCTTATCAAGGTACTGAGGAAGGGCGAAATTCTCAGAAAAATGGTTCGAATGTGTATCGTGTAGAAAATGATCAAGTAAAAACATTTGGTTCTTTTATCAATGTGCGTTCTGAAATTTCACCTAATTGGGATGCCAGTTCTGGAATAGAGTTTTATACAGATAAAGTAAACAGTACGAAACAAGATACAGATTTTCAAAACAATAAAATTACTTATAGCAGAGGTTTGTATCCTGATGCTTCAAGCTTTAATAGTTATGCGGCTTATTCTTTGCACCATATCAATTTGAATAAATGGGATGTAAATTTTGGTGCTCGCTTCAATGCTTATTCTATCAATGTGAATGACCAAACTTTAGGAAAAGTAAATGTTTCGCCACAGGCTTTGGTCGGAAATTTGGCTTTGGGTTACCATCAGGAAAACCATTCTATGACTTACTTATCGTTTAATACGGGTTTCAGAGCGCCCAATATTGATGATATGGGTACTTTAGGGATTGTAGATTTTCGTTATGAATTACCAACTGCCAACTTAAAACCTGAAAATTCTTATAATTTTGAATGGGGTTATAAATTCAGAACTCCTACTTTTTCTTCAAGTGTTGCTTTGTATCATAATCAGTTAAGAAATTTGATCGCACGAGTAAAAGTAGAAGGACAAAAGATTAATGATTATCAGGTTTACCGAAAAGAGAATGTTGAAAAAGCCTATATACAAGGTTTTGAATGGGCGACAGAATGGATGGTTTTACCTGAAATTAAAATCTATACAGACTTAGCTTATACTTATGGACAAAACGAAACGAAGAACGAACCTGTAAGAAGAATTCCTCCACTGTCGGGTAGAGCAGGAGTACATTATCAGGCAAGTAATGCTTTTTTTGTAAAAGTAGAAGACATCTTTGCGGGAAAACAAGACCGATTGGCACAAGGCGATAAAGATGACAACAGAATTCCAAAAGGCGGAACAAACGGTTGGAATGTACTCAATATTTATTCGGGTTACGAATATAAAAATGTTACTTTGATAGGCTCGTTTCAAAATATTTTTAATGTAGATTACCGCACACATGGTTCAGGAATTAATGGTGTTGGTAGAAGTTTGATAGCTACTTTAATGTATCGTTTTTAAGAAGAGTTAAACAAGAATTATGAGATATGAAGTATGAGTTATGAATTTAAAATATTTATATATCTTACTTATTTTACAAAAAGCGGTCGAAAAATTAATTTCGACCGCTTTTTTGTGATTTTAAAAATCAGAATGACTCATGTTTAACAAAGTCATTTAATCGTCATCATCTTCGTCTTCCTTTTCTGCTTTTGCAGGGATTTTCACAAAAGCACTTCTTTTTGGAGGAGGCATTTTGCTGTTTTCTCCTCTCATTACTTTCCAAATGTCTTCATTAAAAGCTAAATCTGGAGCAGCATCTTCATGACTAAAATCAAAGTTGGTTTTGCGTTTTCCTGTATTGATAGCAAGATTTCTTTGGTTAATATCAACATTTGCGGGTAAAGCTTTGAAAGGCGTTAAATCAATATTTTTGGTAAAACATCTAAACATTGGGGTTGCTCCTGCATCGTATTGGCTCATTGGCGGTAAACCTAAAATCAATTCCATCGTTCTCAACATCCCCGAAGTAGAGTACATGGTATGATCTACAAATTTTCTTTTGGTATAAGGACTCACCACATACGCCGTAGAACGATGAGCATCAACGTGGTCTGAACCATTTTGTGCATCATCTTCCAAAATAAACACCACCGATTCTTTCCAGATTTTAGATTTTGAAAGATGTTCTATGAAATTTCCAACTGCCAAATCGTTATCGGCAATGGCTGCTTCTACACTAAATGCGCCTTTTCTTGAACCAGAAGTATGGTCATTTCCCATTCTTAAACTACTGAAACGAGGAACAGCATTGATGGTTAACAAAGAATCGAAATCTGCTTCCCATTGTTTTTCACGGTCAGAATCTTTGAAATTCATGTCCCAACCTTTATAGTTTCTACAAACATTTCCTTTTACACCTGCATAATTTCCTTCTGGGCCATCGGCAAATTCTCCATAAGTTCTGAAAGGAATATTTGCTCTTTTGCAGAAATCCCAAATGAAACCATTTTTAGGATAAGCAATTTCTCGCTGACCTTCAAAATCATAAGAACCGCCTCTTCCTCCATAACTTGTTACCCAGTTTTTCTCTACATAGTCATTGGCATAGGCTGCGGTTGACCAGTTATGTCCGTCGGCAGAAACTTCTGCATCCACATAAAAATTATCCAACAACACATAATCTCTTACAATTTTATGTTGATTCGGCGTTAATTTTTCAGGAAAAATACAAAGCGATGGGTCTCCATTTCCTTCTTTTATATCTCCCAGCACTTGGTCATAAGTACGGTTTTCTTTGATGATATAAAAAACATATTTGATAGGCGATTTTCCTCCAACTTTCATCGGAATTGGATTGTCGCTTTCGCCCATTGCTAATTTTTCTACTGCTTTGCTGTAAGGAGTATTTTGAAAAACTACTTGCGAATAACTCGCCAAAGTTTGCTCATTAGGAACATCAATGATTGACATCGTTCCTTTCAACAAACCCGCAATATATTCTACTACTTCTTTGTTGGCTTCTGGGTTTGCACCTACTTCTTGTGGTTTCTTTTTGGCTAATGGATTGGGCCCTTTTGGATTTGGTTTTGAACTAAAGCCTTTACCGTTAGTTACATAAATTTTATCTCCGATGGTTTTTACTGCGGTTGGATACCAGCCTGTTGGAATAAAACCTTTCGATAAACTTTTTCCTTTCTGACTAACATCAAAAACGGCTAAACAGTTATTGTCAGCATTGGCAATGTAAAGTGTATTTTCGTCTGGCGAAAGTGCTACTGCATTGGGTGTTGAGCCAATCGGAGCATTTGGATATAAAGAAGCGGAAATATGTTCAATCAATCTTTTGGTGGAAGTTTCAATCACCGAAACAGTATTATCATTTCCATTAGGTACGAATAAATACTTTCCATCTTTTGTAAAAACCATATCGTTTGGATGACTATTCGTAGCAATTTCAGCCGTGATTTTCGCCTGAGCTGGATTATAAACGATTACTTTTGCTCCTCCCCAAAGCGTAATGTACAATTCATTACTGTTGGGTGCTAACATACAAGTATATGGTTCGGCACTTAGTTTTTCTTCTTTGATAACTTTTCTGGTAGCCAAATCACAGATAAACAAAGACTTTGAATCTTTAGCGACTACATACAAACGATTAGCGTCCACACAAATCCCAGCGGGTGAAATTTTAGCTTTTGGAAAAGCTTCTCCTAAAGTAATTTCTCCGTCTTGAATCAGTTTTTGGTTTTCTATTTTATAAATCACCACTACGTTATCGTTGCCACCAGAGGCATACAAGTATTTTTCATCTTGACTAAATGCTAAACCTACCCAAGATTTTTTGATGATGACATCATCCAATACTTTTTCGGTAGCGGCATCAATCAAAGTAATGCTCTGAGTACTTTGTCCATTGTTGGTAACAGCCAATAGTTTTTGCGAAGGCGAAACCACTAAGTTTAAAGGCAAATCATTTAATTGAATACTTTTGCCTACGGGTGTTAATGACCAACCATTAGGAAGTGTAACTCTTTTTGCGACCAGACTTTCAAGAATGGGGTCTTTGCGATTTTGATTGGAGCTTTGTTTTGGATTACAAGCCAAACAGCATAAAATTATGCCGATGAAAAAGCTTACATGTTTCATTTGTTGAAATGGTTTGTTCAGAAAGTATGTGGAAATATGAGACTTTAATAACTATATTTTAGGAATTTGAATCGTGATAAGTAATTTTTAAATGACAAAAAACGGTTACATAAGTAACCGTTTTTTGAAAGGATAGTAAGTGATGTTTACAATTTAACTGACATTTTTTATCGTAATTTCTTGATAATTAGAGTCTTGAAATGCTAATCGACAATCACTATTTACTAATCACTATGAATAAAGAGATTTCTTAAAATGAATATCTTAAACCTAATTGGATTCTCCAAGGAGTACCGCCAGCGGTTGATAATTTTCTTCCTGCTCCAGTTTCTACATTGTAAGCATAATTTTTAGTAGCTTGGTCGAAGCCCGTCATCGAGACTAAGTTAACATTTCCGTGGTTATAACTTACGCCTAAATCTTTATTTAATAAATTCATAAAGTTGAAGCAATCAGCCGAAAGAGAAATGTTGTGTTTGTTCAAGAATCTAACATCCTTCGTCAAACGTAAATCGACAGTATAATAAAATGGATTTACACCACCATTTCTTTCAGCTACTTTACCGATATTTTCACGAATATAAGTTTTTACACTTGGAGTAACGTCTGGATTATCCAACAAACCTTGAATACCTTTTCTGATGGCTTCTGGAACATTAGCACCATTTGGGTCAAAAACATAAGCCAAGTCGTTTGTTAATACAAAGTCGCCATTAATACTCTTGTTTCCACCTACTAAGAATGAGTAACGAGTACCGCCAACACCATTAAAAATTGCACCTAACTGAAAACCTTTTACCGTTGGAGTAGCCGCTGAAACGACTAATTTATCAGAGAATTGGTCATCTGAATAAGAAACTGTTTGGTCACGTGGGTCATCAACAACTGGTCTGAAAGTAGAAGTATTGGCTACACAGCAGTTGAACGAGCTATTATCTTTGGTATCGTTTTTAGTATAGCTAATGGTAAAATATCCATCTTTACCAATTTTCATACTTGCATCAATTACTACCGCAATTTGGTCTAATTTTCCAGAAGATTCTAATTCTAATACTCTTCCTAATTCATCTGATTTTCTACCTTTTGTCCAGTCGGTAGAACCATTCGCTGGAATAGTATTGGCAGGAACATACACACCACGATTCGCTTCGTTGCTCAATGTAAAGTAAGGTTGGTCAACAATGTTTCTATCGTAATAAACGTAGTTATTAACTGTTTTAGACCATAACAAGTTGATACCTGCACGGAATCTTGCATTAAAGAAACGGTTGTAAGAGAAGTTGATTTTATAAATTGAAGGAACTTGGAAATCTTTACTTACAGCATTAATAGTAGAAATATAACTTGAACCCGCTGGAATACCCGGAGTAGAAGCAGGATTATTACGATAAGCCGCAAAATCTGGACTTGGTACTCCTGTACCCGAAACGTCGATTGAACCTACAATGGTACCAGCATTTTGGATGTTGTTCAATTGTAAATACGAAACTGGCTGCGCTGAGAAAATACCTCCACCAAATTTAATAATATCTTTCTGGCGACCATCCACATCCCAAGTCAATTGTAATCTTGGTTGAATATTGTTATAATCAGCTAAAGTATTATTGGTTTTAATGCCTAATTTGCTTTCTGTAAGTGGGTTCGGGTCTCCTTGTTTAAAGAAAATCGTAACATCATAACGTAAACCCGCCATTGCTGTTACGTTTTTGAAAGGTTCAAATTCTACTTGTGCAAAAAGCGCTAAATCTAACAAAGATTGTTTCACTGCTGGATTTACTAAAGGTACTTCACGAGCGTATCTGCTTGGCTTTTTGTCAATAAAATCTTGTAAACTTGAAAAGAAGAAACGTCCATTCATTTCGTTTACGATTTTAGAATCCAAGAAAGTCAACATATTATCTGTTCCGAATTTGAAATTCAAATTACCTCTTCTCAAATAAGTTGTGTTGGCTAATTGAATGGTTTTGTCTTTAGCGTATTCTGTACCAAATCTTTGTCCACCAAATTGTACTGTTCTAGTTTGAGTAGCATTCGGATTACTTTCTGTAGGAATTACCGACCTTACTGTGATAATGGCTCTAGGAATGTTTTCCGTTGGTAAATCTGAACTAACGATGTAATTACGAGAAACTGTTTGAAATTGGAATTTCAATTCGTTGGTTAAATCTGGCGCTAAATCAGAACGTAGAGAAAATAACGAACTGTTTTCTGTAGATTTAAAGCCAATCCAGCTTTCTAATAAATTGATATTAGAGTTATCACTTGTTGACATTGGGCTGTTCCAAGTAGTCAAGTTATTACGGAAAGTCAATTTATTTTTTTCATTAATCTGCCAATCTAAACGAGCAAAAATAGCATTAGCCACCGTTTCTCTTGAAAAATCTCCATATTGTTGTGTGTTTTTCATGCCATACTTTTCTCTAGCCACAGCAATTAACTGATCTAAATTGGCTTTAGTAATCCCGAAGTTTTGCTCTTGTAAAGCATTGTAAACTGGCGCAATTTGGAAAGGAATTGTTTCGTTCTGGCGGTCGAAAGCAACGAAGTAATGAAGTTTATCTTTGATTAAAGCACCACCTAATGAGAAACCATACTGTTTTTGGTCGATATTAGTTGTTCTTGGTGTTCCGTTGGCATTGTACTCGCTATTTAATGGAAATAATTTGTTGCCAAATATCGAAGCCTGACTAGCACGCTGATAGAAAAAGGCTGAACCTTCCGTTGTATTTGTACCATTTTTAGTTACTGCATTAACAGAACCCCCACCTTGGCGACCTTGCGTAACATCATAATTGTTGGTTGAAACCTGAAATTCACGAATGGCTTCTTGCGAAATGGTATAAGGTCCATTTCCAACAGTACCGTTGGTGTACATGCTACGGGCATTTACACCATCCATTGTAACATTGGTAGATGAAGAACGCTGACCGCTAAAACTACCATTTTTACCCTGTAATGGCGATAGAGCTGTTAAAGCTGAAAAGTTTCTACCTTCCATTGGCAACTGTTTCATTTGTAAAGAAGTAACAGCAATAGCCGCACCAGCACGTTCAGTTTCTTTGTTCACAAAAGAATTTGCGCTAACAGTCACTTCTGATAATTGCGTACTTCCCTGAACAAGTTTGGTATCAATTTTCAATTTATCTCCTTGGTTCAAGGCATAATTTGAAAACTTTTGTGTTTGATAACCCACGAAAGAAAAGGTGATAGAATAGGGCTTTCCGAGGGGTAATTGTTGTAGATGATATTCGCCTTGCGTATTAGTAACTGTTCCTGTTTGGAAACCTGTAGATTCATTTTTAACACGGATAGAAACACCAGGCACAACTTCGCCTTTTTCGTCTAATACTTTTCCAGAAATGGTAGCATCAGTACCTTGTCCGAAAGATATATTACCCAAAAGAGTAATACAAAATAGTAAAAAGAGCTTTTTAAAGAGACTCTTTTTTGTGAAGTAAAGAGTAAGGATTTGCATGTTGAAGATGGATTAAGTGAATTGTTGAACACAAAATTATCTTCACTATTTTGCTCGAAACGGTTTTAAATATTACCAAATTATAACCAGTCTAAAAGTTAAAATAGGCATAATGTTAACTTTACACAAGTAGGGGAGAATAGCAGTTTTGATAATTGTTTATTATTATTTGATTAGTAATTTCTTTTAGTAGAAAGTTTGTTGAAGAACAGATTTTGATACTTCTTTTAATAAGTATGTTGTAGTTTGGGTTTTATATTAGCTTTTGCGGTTTTCTTCGGTTTTTGAAGGGAAAAAGATACTAAAAGTATCTCAATACATACTTCAAGTATATCAAGAGATACTTTTTACCGCAAAATACCGCAAAAAAGTATCTAGATATATTCTTTTAGTATGTCGAGAGATACTAAATACCGCAAAATACCGCAAAAAAGTATGTCGGGAGATACTTTGAGAATGATTCGAGATGCCTTTTGAAGGAAATTAGGATAAACAGATGTGTAAACAAAAAACGGTAACCGCAAGGGTTACCGCTCAATATGATGCTTAATATCTAATCTTGTTTCTAATATCTTGCCTCTTTTATCTAATTAAGCTTCCATCAAATAAGCCTTAATAAACTCATTGATTTCACCATTTAGCACGGCATCAGTATTAGAAGTTTGATAATTCGTTCGGTGGTCTTTCACTCGTCTATCATCCAACACATAACTTCTGATTTGTGAACCCCATTCAATTTTCTTTTTACCTGCTTCTACTTCTGCTCTGGCAGCATTGCGTTTGTCAATTTCTATCTGATACAATTTCGATTTCAAAAGTCGTAAAGCTACCTCTTTGTTCATCAATTGTGAGCGTTCTTGTTGACAAGCAATGATAATTCCCGAAGGTCGGTGGGTTAAACGAACAGCCGTTTCTACCTTGTTTACGTTTTGTCCACCTGCTCCGCCCGAACGGAAAGTATCCCAATCAATATCTGCTGGATTTACCTCAATTTCGATAGAATCATCCGCCAAAGGATACACATAAACCGAAGCAAATGAAGTATGACGACGAGCGTTTGAATCAAAAGGAGAAATCCTTACTAAACGATGTACGCCATTTTCAGATTTCAGGTTTCCGTAAGCATATTCACCGTCGATTTCCAAAGTAACAGATTTAATACCCGCTACATCGCCATCGTTATGGTCGGCTTCTTTTACTTTGAAACCATTTTTTTCAGCCCACATAATGTACATACGCATCAGCATACTTGCCCAGTCTTGCGATTCTGTTCCGCCAGCACCTGCGTTGATTTCAAGTACTGCCGACATACTATCGCCTTCGTCAGACATCATTTTGCGGAATTCTAATTCAGCTAATTTCTCCTCTAATTTTGCTCCTTCGGCATCTACTTCAGCTTCGGTAGCTTCGCCCATTTCGTAAAACTCCCAAATGGTGTCAAGGTCGTCAACAAAAGTATTGAGTTGGTCGAAACCGATTGTCCAAAACTTCAAAGCTCTAATCTTTTGCATCGTCGATTCTGCTTTTTTAGAATCCGACCAAAACTCAGGGTCGAGCGTAATTACTTCTAATTCCTCAATCTGGAATTTCTTATTATCGTAGTCAAAGATACCCCCTCAAAGCCTCTACTTTGGCTTTCAGGTCATTGAACCTGTCTTTTGTCATGCGTTAAAGTATTTTAATTTCGTAAATGTCAGTTCTGAAGAGTAATTAAATCGAAGATGATTCATACAAAAACCATTTAGAAACTTCCATTGACAAAGATAGCTAGAAAAAACAAAGCCTTCTAAATTTTTGAATTAGAAGGCTTTGTCATGAAATGTTTCTTGCTTTTATAAATAAGGATTTTTAGGAAACTCGTAATACAAATATCCTTCATTTTTCAATTTTGTGATGGTCTCCTGAGTCGGCAAGGTTTTGAAAATAACCGCACTCAGCA
Organism: Arcicella lustrica; assembly: GCF_034930985.1. Taxonomy (NCBI): domain Bacteria; kingdom Pseudomonadati; phylum Bacteroidota; class Cytophagia; order Cytophagales; family Flectobacillaceae; genus Arcicella; species Arcicella lustrica. The sequence continues at coordinate 175,828 of NZ_JAYGIM010000013.1, read as the reverse complement.
CTTGGTAAGGCAAAATACCGAGTTTACAAAGTAAATTATCTCTACGAAGTTTCGACTGGATTTTACGAAAAGCCGCCGAAGTATTATTGGCAATTTCTGTATCAAGACCAGCTTTCCAATAAGAATTATTAATTCCTTTAAAGGCGATTGCTGGTAAATTCATGCCCATTGCTATTTTTTCCATTTCCCTGTCCGAAAGTTTAAAGACATAATTGCCAACTTCTTCAAAAGAGTAACGATTTTTCCAATACTTCTGTAAAATGGTGGGGTCGAAACGGTCGAGGATATTTTTAACCGCAAGCATCAAAGGCATTTTGGTCAATGGGTCTTGTGGTTCAGCCAAAATGATGGCTTTTTTGGCTACTCTAATCATTTCATAAACACCCAAATAAGCCCTTGGAAAATGGTGATAAGCTTCTTTACAAAAAACATAATCGAAAGAATTGTCGTCAAAAGAGAGTTTTTCAACGTTTTCTACCGAAAAATCATCAATCAATTTTTGTGCTTTTACTAAAGGCAAAAATGCTCCGCCGATATCTGTAGCCATTACTTTACATCCATTTCTAGCAAAATAATTTGCATCAAAACCGTAGCCATCGCCCACGGTTAGCCAATGGTCATTTGAATTAATTAAAGGATTGGCAAGGTCAAATAAACGTTGATGAAGCCAGTAATCTATCGTATTATCTTCAATACTTTTTTGCCATTTACGAATGGTATTCAAGCGTTTTTCTTGATCGGGATACTGTTTGGCAAACCAAGATTCATGAGAGAGGTAACTGGTTTCTTCAAAAGAGCTTTTTGAAATATTTTCCATTGTTTCAATAGGGAATCAAAAAATAGTGTTTATCGTTAGACTAATGTAAGGAAAAATCTTGTTGGAGAGCATTTTTTTTAAGACAAAACTTAGAGAGATAAAGTAGATGTACTGATACTTCGGCTAAAAACTTCTTGCTAAGCTCCTTTCAATTCCCCGCTTATCCTTATCTTTGTAGCATAAAATTTGAAATTACCCTTAAAAAATAAAAATTAAATGGCACAAGTTTATGATTTAATCGTGATTGGCTCAGGTCCTGGTGGATATGTAGCGGCAATCCGTGCTTCGCAATTGGGTTTGAAATGTGCGGTAGTGGAGCGTGAGTCTTTAGGTGGTATCTGTCTGAACTGGGGTTGTATTCCTACTAAGGCATTACTAAAATCTGCACAAGTATTTGAATACATCAAACACGCTGCCGATTACGGAATCACGGTTTCTGAATCTCATGCCGATTTTGGAGCAGTCATTAAGCGTTCTCGTGGTGTTGCCGATTCTATGTCAAAAGGTGTTCAATTCTTAATGAAAAAGAACAAAATTGACGTAATCATGGGTAACGGAAAAGCCTTGAAAAACAAAAAAGTTGAAGTAACGGCTGCTGACGGAAAAGTAACAGTTTATGATGCAAAAAACATCATGATTGCTACTGGAGCAAGAGCAAGAGCTTTACCAAATATTCCAATTGATGGCGTAAAAGTAATTGACTACCGCAAAGCGATGTCATTAGAAACACAACCTAAATCATTGGTTGTAATTGGTTCTGGTGCAATCGGCGTTGAATTTGCTTATGTATATGCCGCAATGGGAACGAAAGTAACGATTGTAGAATTTTTACCAAACGTTGTTCCTGTTGAAGACGAAGACGTTTCAAAAGAATTAGCGAAACAATATAAAAAATTAGGAATTGATATTCATACAAACTCTTCAGTTGAATCTGTAGATACTACTGGCGAAGGTTGTAAAGTATCAGTAAAAACACCAAATGGAAATATCACGATTGATTCAGACATCGTATTATCAGCAGCAGGTGTTATTTCAAACCTTGAAAATATTGGTTTAGAAGAAGTTGGTATTATTACAGATAAAGGTAAAATCTTAGTAAACCAATGGTATGAAACCAACATTCCAGGCTATTTTGCAATTGGTGATGTTACGCCTGGACCAGCTTTAGCACACGTTGCTTCGGCAGAAGGTATCATTTGTGTTGAGAAAATTTCAGGACATAAAGTTGAACCTTTAGATTATTCAAACATTCCGGGCTGTACCTACTGTACTCCAGAAATAGCTTCAGTAGGTTTAACTGAAAAGAAAGCGAAAGAAGCAGGTTATGAAATCAAAGTTGGGAAATTCCCATTTGTAGCATCTGGTAAAGCTACTGCGGCTGGTGCTAGAGACGGTTTCGTAAAAGTAATTTTTGATGCTAAATATGGCGAATTCTTAGGAGCGCACATGATTGGCTACAACGTAACTGAAATGATTGCAGAAGTAGTAGTAGCTCGTAAATTAGAAACGACTGCTCACGAAATCATGACAGCTATTCACCCACACCCAACCATTTCAGAAGCTATCAAAGGAGCAACTGAAGCAGCTTATGGTTGTGCAGTGGATTTATAAGAAAAATAAGTATAAATCAGATAGTCGAATCCCTTTTCTTTTGGAGAAGGGATTTTTTTGTAACACGAGTTTCCAGCTCGTTATTATTCACGCACGAGTTGGAAACTCGTGTTACAGGTTTCAAATGCTAACATCTTACATTAAAATTTTAAAATCATGAAAAAGCAAATTTTCTATCTAATTTTCTTATTCTTCACAATGTGGAATACGATAACTAATGTGCAAGCACAATGTGATATTGCTCAGTTAACAATTGCAGATTCAACAACGACAAAATCATTGAGAGGGTATATCCAAAAGGTATATTCCCTTAATCCACAGATTATAGAAAATCTTACCAGTAAAAAGACTGCAATTGTTTTGCTTGAAGAGACCAGACATGGAGTTGCTGGCAAAGGAGATGAAAAGGCTTTTGAGGTAGTAATTTGTGAAAGTGATTTTTTTAAATACAGGAAGATGACCATCAATGGATACTTTGAATTGGACAATGTTTTATATCTGGTAACATCTCCACTTTTCGGTTCTTTCAAAACTGATAACTATAATTATGACAACCCTTGTCTTAGCAAAATTTTGTCAAAACATTCTTTAAGAGAATTTAAAGCTTCAAAATGGGTAAAAAAGCAAAGAAATAATGTTGAAATAGAAGTGTTAGAGCAAGGAGATAAATTAAATATTTATGGATGTATAATAATACCAAACCTAAAAGGTAAGGGTAATGAGGGGGATTATAGTTTACTTTTCACTCTGGATTAATTATAGTTATTTTTTCTCAAGCATCAAAAAAGGTCATTGATTACAATATCAACGACCTTTTTTGATGAATATTGATGAGTAGTTTTTGTGATTTATAAAGTATTAAAACAAAGAAATACATTTATCTTGCTTTGAAAATGAAATTTAGGTATGTTTTTATGCAAAAGTGTAATTTTAAAGAAGATTTTTAAGCGAAACCATAAGTACTGAAAATGCGTTAATTAACCTTAGTGTGGATGATAAATTAGAAGAAAGTGATTCAGAATAAAAATGTAATTTTCCAGAATCTGGGATTAATAGATTACCAAACTGCATGGGATTATCAAGAGAAACTCCATGCAGAAATTGTTGCCATAAAACTAAACAATAAACATTTAGAGGTTGATAAACAGGAATTAACGCCCAATTACTTACTTTTCTGTGAACACCCACATGTTTATACTTTAGGCAAAAGTGGTAAGCCTGAACATCTTTTGTTAGATGAAAATACTTTGGAACAATATGAAGCCAAGTATTATAAAATCAATCGTGGGGGCGATATTACTTATCACGGGAAAGGACAATTGGTCGGTTATCCGATTTTTGATTTAGAGAATTTCTTTACAGATATTCATAAATACATGCGTTTTTTGGAAGAAGCCGTGATTCGTACTTGTTCGGATTTTGGTATTGATGCTGGAAGAATCCAAGGTTTAACTGGCGTTTGGGTTGACCATCTCGAACAGAAAAATCCAAGGAAAATTTGTGCCATGGGCGTAAAAGCTAGTCGCTGGGTAACAATGCACGGTTTTGCATTGAATGTAAATACAGATTTGAATTATTTCAAACACATTGTTCCTTGTGGAATTGAAGACAAAGCCGTTACATCTATTGAACAAGAATTAGGAAAACCCCAAGATTTCCAAGCCGTTTCTGATAGAATGGCGAAACATTTAAAAGATATTTTTGAGATAGAAGCAATGAATAGTTAGCTTTCGGATTTCGGATGTCAGCTTTCGGTTTTTAAATATATTAAAAGCTGGCATCCGATGTCCGAAAGCTGACAGCTTATAAATTAACCAATGAAAAAAGATATAGAATTTCCCAATGTTGAAGGCGTAAAGATTGCCATTGCCCGTAAGATTAACGAATTGAATGAAGTAGAATGGGACGTGTATTTAATCAATCGTTTGTCTGTTCCTTTAGAAACCGTTTTTGTGAATTCTCGTGGTTATGGAATTAATCCAGATGGAAAAGAAACAAAAACTTCTCAACTCAGACATTTTTATAAAGAAGTACCTGCAAGAGAAATTATCAAAGTAGAAATCATCACTCCAGATGTTTTTCATTTGAATAATGAATATTGGGTGAGTTATTATATTGGAAATCAGATTTTTGATAAAAAATTTATCTTTGTGCCTGAATCAATTCGTGAAGAAAATTTGATGCTTATTAATCAATTGAATTTAGAAGGTGTTTTGCATGAGTAGTTTTTTGGGATTTGTTGACTTGAAGACTTTAGGACTTTAAGATTGAAGATACAAGAAGCAAGAGACAAGATATTTTTGATTTTAAGACTTAAAAATTAAAGATACAAGATGCAAGATGCAAGATGCAAGATTTTTGACTTAAAGATTTTAGGACTTCAAGACTTTAGGATTGAAGAGACAAGAATCTGTAAATCAATTCATCATTTATAATTCATAACTCATAATTATTAACATCTACATTGCTCAAAGCTGATAGCTCATTGCTGACAGCTTTAAGCTTATAACTCAAAGCTTATATGGACTTTCAGAAGTTTGCTAAAAACCTATTATTTATCGATATAGAAACGGTTTCTGCCGAAAGTAATTTTAATTTACTTTCTGACAGAATGAGAACTTTGTGGCAACATAAAGCCAGTTTTCTGATGAATCCAAGCCAATTAAATGAAGAGGAATTTTACTTTGACCGTGCAGGAATTTATGCAGAGTTTGGTAAAATTGTGTCGATTGGTTTGGGTTTTTTTCATTGGAATGATGAGCAGGAAATTTGTCTGAAAGTAAAATCTATCAGCGGAGACGATGAAACGCAAATTTTGAACGAATTCAAAAATTTGATTGAAAAAAAATACAAACCCACATTGGCTTTTTGTGCGCATAACGGTAAAGAATTTGATTATCCCTACTTGTGCAGAAGAATGTTAGTAAATGGTGTTGAGATTCCTAAAGCTTTACAAATTTCAGGAAAAAAACCTTGGGAGATTGCCCATTTCGATACTTTAGAAATGTGGAAATTTGGCGATAAAAAACACTACATTTCACTAGAATTACTGGCGTGTTTATTCAATATTCCAAGTAGTAAAAGTGAATTGTCGGGAGATAAAGTGAACTTTACTTATCACAAAGAAAACGATTTGCCCAAAATTGCATCTTATTGTCGAGAAGACATTATCGTTTTAGCTCAAGTGTTTTTGAAGTACCAAAATATGGATTTGGTAAAAGAAGAAAATATCGAAAGAATTTAAGGTTTACCTTTAGTGTCTTCGTACTTTTTGGGAGCATACAAAAAACCAAACGCTTCAGCGCCTTCTCGCTCATGTACTTTGTGGTGAACGTAATGCGCTTTCATAATCCGTTTCATATAAGGATGTTTTGCCACAAATTTGATTTTGATTCTGCGATGAACAATTACATCATGGAAAATAAAGTAGAAAATTCCATATAAAGTAACACCCAGACCAATCCAAAATAAATACCAAAAATCTGGATTAAAATTCCCCAAAGCAATCGTAGCGATTGAAACCGCAGAAAAGACAACTGCAAACAAATCATTTTTTTCTAACACTTCATTATGATGCACATGGTGCGAACGATGCCAACGCCACATAAAACCGTGCATGATGTACTTATGTGTAAACCAAGCCGTGCCTTCCATCAACAAAAAAGTACCGAATAATAGAGTAAGTTTGATAAGCATTTTGATTAAGTTTATGAGATGAATGCAGTATCCAATTCAATTATAGTCTTAACCAAAAGTACTAGAATTTTGTTTGCGATGTGCCTTATTTGAGAGATGATTACGAACAAAAGTAATTAATACTTAACTTTCACTAAATCGTTTCCCGCAGTTTAGGAACTGATTTTACTTAAAATCCATTATCTGTTTAGTGAAAAAGAAAACACAAAAACTATGTTTATTCCTTTTGAAAAAATGCCAGATTATGCCCGTGTTTGGGTGTATCAAACCGATAAAAATTTAAGCGATGCTGAATTTATATATGTGCAAGAAACCCTTGAAGCGCAAGTAAATCAATGGGCTGCACATGGTGTGCCTTTGGTGGGTTCGGTAAAGATATTTCATAATCGCTTTATCGTTGTAGCGGTGGATGAAGTACAGAATCAAGCTTCTGGTTGTTCGATAGATGCTTCTACTCGTTGGTTAAAAGAACTTGGTGCTGAAATGAATATTAATTTCTTCGATCGTTCTATCGCTTTTATTCATGAAGATGCTATTCAAAGCGTAGAGATGTTGAAAATCAAAGCACTTGTAGCAGAAGGAATGATTCATCCTGAAACCTTAATTTTCAATAATCTAGTTGCCAATATTGGCGAATTTAAAAATAATTGGCAAGTAAGTGCAGCTCAAAGCTGGATGAAACGTTACTTCCAAACAACGAGTGTTTAATACCATGTCTGAAAGTTTATATCTTCCATCAACAACGAACCGTCAAGAAATTTATGAAAGCTTATTGCCACAAATCAAAGCTCTTACTTCTGGCGAAAGCGATTTGACGGCAAATCTTGCTAATATTTCAGCTGCTTTAAAAGAAGCTTTTAATTTCTTTTGGGTTGGATTTTATCTTAAAAAAGAAAATCAATTAGTGTTAGGACCTTTCCAAGGGCCAATTGCTTGTACTCGTATCCACTTTAATAAAGGAGTTTGCGGACATGCTTATACGACCAAAGAAGTTGTAATTGTGCCAGATGTTGAAGCTTTCCCAGGGCATATTGCTTGTTCTTCTGCTTCAAAATCTGAAATTGTTTTGCCTGCGAAGGATAAAAACGGAGAAGTATTTTTAGTACTTGATGTGGATTCTGATGAACTCAATGATTTTTCGGAAGTGGATGCAGAAGGTCTATCACAAATTATTCAATTGATTGAAGAAATAGCGATTTAGATTTCCAATCAATAAAAAGCATCTTCAAAATGTGATACTTCAACGATGTTGTTTTTGAAAACGACTGCTACAATATCAAAACGAATTTGTTGATGCCAATTGTTTTTAAACACATAAAAGTCTGCGGCTTTGGTTACCATTGCTACTTTGTGTCTGTTTACTCCAATTTCGGGCATTCCGAATTTTAAATTGGTAAGAGATTTTACTTCGACGAATACTAAGAAGATTCCTTTGCGTACAATCAAGTCAATTTCTGCTCGACCGTAGCGATAATTTCTGTGGAGAATTTGATAGCCTTTTTCAATGAGGAAATTGGCTGCGATGTCTTCGGCTTTTTTGCCTGTTTCTAGGTGTTCTGCCATTGTTTTTCGGTATAGGGTTTCGGATTTCAGTCATCAGCTTTCGGATATCATTTTTGATACCTGAAAACTGATGACCGATAGCCGAAGACTGATAGCTAAATTAATATCCAAATACGTCTTCTAAAGTCAATTTCTTTACTTCTCCGTATTTTTTCAAATCTTCTAAATTTACTTTTTTCTCAGAAGCTACGATACACATCGAATATGGTTTTTTCGCCAATAAAGTATCTTGGAATTTCTTTAAATCGGCTAAAGTTAGTTTATCCAATGCTTGGAAAATCGCCTGACGCTCATCTACTTTTACGCCTTTGTCAAGACCAGTCAGATAAGTATAAATGATATTGTCTTGCGTAATTCTTTCTGTCTGATAATTCTTTTTCATACTTGCAATGGCCGTTTCCAAATTCTTTTCAGACGAAGGGAATTCATTCAATAATTCATCCATTCCAGCAATTGACTCATGAATTTTATCTGCTTGTGTACCGATGTAAGCAATCATGCGATACTTTTCATCTTTAGTATTTGGCGTTTGATAAAAAGCATAAGTCGAATAAGCCAAAGCTTTAGATTCACGAATGGTTTGGAATACAATTGACGACATACCACCACCGAAGTAATTATTGTATAATTCTACAATTGGGGTTTCTGATGGACTAAATTGAATCGTTGGACGAACCCAGTTGATTTCAGCCTGAACCATATCGTAATCTGTAAATAATACTGCTGGTTTAGTTGGCGATTCCATTTTGAAATCAGCTACCAAAGGTAAATCAGCTTTAAAAGTACTATTGATTTGGTGAACGCCTTTTAATGCTATTGCCAATTCTTCAACAGATTTTGGTCCATAATAAATTACAGAATGTTTGTACGAGAATAAATCGTGCAAGAAACTAATTAAGTCTTCTGATTTCAAGGCTTTCAATTCAGCATCTGTGAATTGTAAAGTGTTTCTTGGGTTTTTAGCGCCATAAGATGCGTAAGTTGCTAAACCTTGCAAAATTGCTCCTTTGTTTAATTTAGCATCGCTTCTTTGCTTCAATAATCTACCTTTAAGTAATTCTAAAGCGGCATCATCTTTCTTGCATTTAGTTAATAAATCTTCAAAAAGACTTACTGTTTTTGCAAAGTTTTCATTCAGACCCGACATCGCTAAAGTAATGTGATGGTCGGTATAAGAAGTATTAAAACTACTTGCCAAACGATAAAATGCCGTACTGATTTGTTCAGCGTTCATTTTATCAGTACCTACAAATTGTAAATATTGTAAAGCAATTGGTAATACTTTACTATTCCAAGAACCCATATCAAAACGGTAGCTCAAACGGAAAAGGTCGTTATCAGTATTTTTCACCGTAAGAGCCTCCAAAGTACCAACTTTACCTTTTTTGATGTCTTTATTGAAATCTAACCATTTTGGTTGGATGTTTGTCATCGGAGTTTCATTCACATCTTTTAAGAAATCCGACTGAGCTTCACGATTTACTTCTACTGGAGTGATGGCAGGTTTGTCAACTTTGGTGATATTTGGGTCTGTACCTTTGCGTTTGTAAACAATTACGTAACCATCGCCACAGTATTTTTTAGCAAAATCCATTACTTCTTGTTTCGTTACTTTCCCCAAAGCATCGTTAATCGCAACATAATCAGTCCAATTATTAGCTTTGTCAGCTACAAAACTTTCAAGTAAATTATAAGCACGAGAAGAATTGTTTTCTAAACCTTGAATGGCATTCATTTTATAATTGGCAGCAATTGCTTTGATGATAGATTCATCAAAATTTCCAGATTTCAGTTTGTCTAACTCTCCTAACAATAATGTTTTTACTTCATCAAGTGTTTGGTCTTTTTTAGGCGAACCTGTCATTTGCCAAACAGCATAATCTTTGTTCCATTCTGGGCTACAGCTTGCTCTTAATACCTTTTGAGCTTTCACTAAGTTTAAGTCAATTAAACCAGCTTTTGAATTCGACATCAATTCATCGACAATTGTACCAATGATTTTCTCTTTGGCATTCAAAGAACCAGACCAACGCCAAGCAATAGTCAGGGCATCTGGAGTAGGACCAAATACTTCACGAACCAATGGTGCAGTAATCGGTGCTTCTGGTGCTGGTTTGTATTCTTGTACTGGTTTTGAAACCATGTATTTGAAAGAAGTCTCAATCTTTTTGATTAAAATATCTGAATTGAAATCGCCCACCATGATGATTGCCATGTTGTTTGGCACATAGTATTTTTTGAAGTAATTGCGGATTTCAACCAAAGAAGGGTTTTTCAAATGTTCAATTGTTCCGATGGTTGTTTGTTGTCCGTAATTATGTGTTGGGAACAATGCAGCGTTGCGAGATTCATAAACTTTCCAGCCATCGTTGTCAAGGCTACGGTTTTTTTCTTCGTAAACTGCTTCTAATTCTGTGTGGAAAATACGAAGAATTGGATTGCGAAAACGTTCGCCTTGTAATTTTAAAAAGCGGTCGATAGCATTAGCAGGAATATCTTCTGTATAAACAGTTTGTTCATACGAAGTAAAAGCATTCGTGCCTTGTCCGCCCATCGAAGCCATCATTTTATCATACTCATTAGCGATAGCGAATTTGGCAGCTTCACCAGATACTCGGTCGATTTCCTTGTAAATAGCTTTACGACGTGCTGAATCAGTAGTTTGGTTGTACTTTTCGTAAAGTGCATCAACTTGGTCAAGTAATGGTTTTTCTTTTGACCAATCCAGTGAACCAAATTTGTCAGTTCCTTTGAACAACATGTGTTCTAAATAATGGGCAAGACCCGTATTGGTTCTTGGGTCGGTATTAGAACCTGCACGAGTTGGAATCAAAGCGGCGATTCGTGGTTCTTTGTGGTTTTCACTAAGGATAACGGTTAGTCCGTTAGCTAATGTGTAAAAACGAGCTTTCATTGGGTCGTTACTTACGTATTTGTAAGTATAGCCAGCAGCAGTAGCTGTTTTCCAATCAAAAGTTTTTTGAGCAAATGCTAGAGTGTTTAGAAGTAGCGATAACACAACTCCCAGCAGAGATAACCTAAGGTTTTTCATGCGAAGTATGGTGGATTTTAGAAAAAGAAACAATTAATAGATTTATTGACAAAGTAACTATTGTTTTTTGATAAACGGTATTGTTAGTTGAATGTTTTGAGCATTACGTTCAAAGATGTTGTTTCAGCGACAAAAGTTGCATGAGTATGAAGTGATGAGTTACTAAAAGCCTTTGGTTAATTATGCGTTTAAAAATGTTTTTACAAGAAATCTGTACCTTTTTGTATAATTTGTCGTACTTCACTTACGTAAACATTTCGTTCATTCGTTTATTTATTATCAAGCATGTTTATTCATGTCAAATCAGAAATTTTAGTGAAATCCAATACAAGCCGACTATGAAAAAGTACTTTTATTATAACATTATCTTATTGTCATTGAGCAGTTTAATGATGGCATCGTGTTCTAAAAATGCGGTAGATGATAAACAACCCGCCAACGAAACTTCAAGCTTTTCTTTACTTCAAGATAGAATTATTACGCCTACTTGTGCTACGGCAGGCTGTCATGCTTCTACTTCAGACGCCACTTATGCACAACATGGTTTAGTGTTAGAAAAATCGGTAGCCTATGCCAATTTGGTTGGAGTCGTGCCTAAAAATGAGCTTTCGAAAGCGGATGGGCATCTCAGAGTAAAAGCCTTTAAATCTTTAGAGAGTTTATTTTATCATAAATTGAATTGGGATGCCTCTCATCATGGAGGTAAGCAGTATGCTTCACCAATGCCTTTGGGTGGAAAGGCTCTTTCGGTTGGACAAATAGAATTTGTACGTCGTTGGATTGAAGCAGGTGCGCCCAAAACAGGCGATGTGGTGGATAAAACGTTATTAGACGATACTACACCAAGTACTTCTACAAGCGATGATTTCAAAACAATGCAAACTCCACAAGAAGAAGGAGTAGCTGGTTACCAAATGAAGGTTGAAAAATTTACTATTCAACCCAATTTTGAAAGAGAACTTTTTATCAGAAAAACGATAGGTAATACCGTTGATGTTTATGTGAATAAACTTAAATTTCAGTCTCGCCCCAATAGCCATCACATGGTTTTGTATGATTTTAGAGATAAAACGGCAAGTACTTTACCAACCATCAATACCATCAGAGATTTGCGTAATGCAGACAATACATTGAATCTGGTGACGGCAATTCAAATGTCAAATCATGTTTTTTTAGGCGGAGGAACGAATGCTAGTCAGGAATATACTTTTCCAGAAGGAACGGCTTTAATGTTACCAGCAGGTATGACAATTGATTTGAATCCACATTATTTTAACAAAACTACAGATATTCATTATGGCGAGAATAATGTAAATCTTTATACGGTCGATAAATCAAAAGTAAAATATGTGGTAAAAACCATAGATTTTAATAATACCAATTTCAATTTACCTGCTAAAACGATTACAACAGTCACGAAAGATTTTAAATTTAATACAGATGTAAAAGTGGTTTCATTGACTTCGCACAATCATAAATATGGACAGAAATTTGTGATTAAAATTCTGGGAGGCGCTAGAAATGGCGAAGTAGTTTATGAAAGTACTGACTGGGAACATCCAGCCATAATTAATTATTCAACACCCATTTCATTGAAAAAAGGAGAAGGACTTACATCCATCGTTACTTATAATAATACTTCAGATAAAACCATTTCGTTTGGATTAACTTCCGAAGATGAAATGGACATTATTTTTGGTTATTATTATGAAGAATAACGTAAAAAAGTAGAAAAAGGGGAACTAAAAAATGGAAAAGACTTCTAAGAAATTAGAGGTCTTTTTTTGAATGATGGAATAAATCCAGAAGAGGTATTATATTTGCTTGCAATACAGACAATAATCTGCCTTTTTTTGAATAAAATTTTACTTAACCAATAAAAAATTGTAACCATCGGTGTTATAATTGCTTCCTCTTTATGGAACATAAAAGTATGGACAAAGCCACTGCAGCGGGTCTGCTGGTAGCGATGGGAATTATTTATGGTGATATTGGTACTTCGCCACTCTACGTAATGCAGTCGATTATTGGTAGTGTGCCAATAGATGAGAGAACTGTTCTCGGCGGACTATCATGTATTTTTTGGACATTGACGCTGCAAACCACCTTCAAGTATGTAATCCTAATTCTTCGAGCAGACAACCGTGGTGAAGGTGGTATCTTAGCCCTTTTCGCATTGGTAAGACGTCATGCTAAATGGCTTACTTTTCCTGCTGTAATTGGTGCATCAACCCTTTTGGCAGATGGAGTAATTACTCCGCCAATCTCGGTAGCTTCTGCCATTGAAGGGCTTCTGAAAATTTATCCTGATCTTCAAACAGTTCCGATTGTACTCGCTATTATTACGGGCTTATTTATGTTCCAAATCTTTGGTACTAAAGTAGTTGGTAGAGCATTTGGTCCAATTATGTTGATTTGGTTTTCGATGTTGGCTTTCTTTGGAATTATTTGGATTGCACAAGACTGGACAGTTTTAAAAGCACTATCTCCATATTATGCTTACGATTTGTTGACGAATTCTCATGGAGGAGAAAGCGGTTTCTGGCTTTTAGGAGCAGTTTTCTTATGTACTACAGGAGCTGAAGCTTTGTATTCTGATTTAGGACATTGTGGTCGTGGGAATATTAGAATCAGTTGGATTTTTGTAAAAATTGCCTTGTTACTTCAATACTTCGGACAAGGAGCGTGGTTGATTTCACAAAATGGACAATTACTAAATGGACGTAAACCTATTTTTGAATTAATGCCAGAATGGTTCTTGATTTGGGGAATTGCTATTGCTACAGCGGCAGCAGTAATTGCCAGCCAAGCCTTAATTTCGGGTTCTTTTACGTTGGTTTCAGAAGCTATACGTTTGAATTTTTGGCCCAAGGTTCGTTTGCATTATCCTTCAGACCAAAAAGGACAATTGTATGTGCCAAGTATGAATATTTTCTTATGGTTGGGCTGTGTAGGTGTAGTTTTATGGTTTAAAGAATCAGCCAATATGGAAGCTGCCTACGGTTTAGCGATTACCATGACGATGTTGATGACTACTGCTTTAATGGCATATTACCTCCATACTCGGAAAATTGATATGTGGTGGGTTGTAGGATTCATCGTTTTATATGTGGCGATTGAAGGCGCATTCTTGGTAGCAAACCTTCGTAAATTTGTTCATGGTGGTTATGTTTCATTGTTTATTGCAGCAGCGATTATTGCTTTAATGGTAATTTGGTTTAGAGCCAATATCATTAAAATGCGATTAACTGAATACGTAAAACTTGCCGATTATATTGAACCTTTGAAAGAACTAAGCCGAGATATGAGTATTCCTAAGTATGCAACGCACTTAGTATTTATGTCGAATGCGGCTAGAACCAGTGAAATAGAATCTAAAATTATTTACTCTATCTTTCAAAAACGTCCAAAAAGAGCAGACATTTATTGGTTTGTCCACGTTGATACCATGGATGATCCATATACAATGGAATATAAAGTAAGCGTTATTGAGCCTGACGATGTTATTAAAGTAAATTTCAGATTGGGTTTTAGAGTTGAACAAAGAATAAATCTTTACTTCCGAAAAGTAGTAGAAGACATGGTGAAAAAAGGAGAAGTAGATATTACCTCTCGTTATGAATCTTTGAATAAACAAAATGTAATTGGTGATTTCCGTTTTGTGGTGTTAGAGAAATTTTTATCGTTCGATAATAAATTATCACTCATAGAAGGTTTAATTATGAAGGCGTACTTCTTTATCAAAGACTTTACTCCTTCAGAAGACAAATGGTTTGGACTTGATACCAGTGCAGTAAAAGTAGAAAAAGTACCATTGATTATTCGTCCAGTAGAAAATGTAGTATTAAAAAGAGTAGATTAAACCTTAATTTATACATAAACATCTTGAAAATTCTTATCACAGGTGGAGCAGGTTTTGTAGGTTCTTCGCTCGCCATTAACATTAAAACTAATTATCCTTCTTACGAAGTAATTTGTCTGGATAATTTAAAACGTAAAGGCTCAGAATTGAATCTTCCTCGTTTAGCAAAAGCTGGTGCTATTTTCGTTCACGGGGATATTCGTAATAAAGAAGATTTTGATGCCTTGCCAACAGTTGATTTCGTCATAGAATCTTCTGCTGAACCTTCCGTTTTAGCAGGCTTAGAAGGTACTCCAGATTATTTGATTAACACCAATTTAGTCGGTACAATCAATTGTTTGAACTATACTAAAAAGTGCGGAGCTGCTTTTATATTTCTATCTACTAGTAGAATTTACCCAATTAAAGCCATTGAAAAATTGAATTTTGAAGAAGCAGAAACTCGTTTTGTGCTTTCAGATGAACAATCAATTCCGGGTGTTTCTTCAAAAGGTATTGCAGAAAATTTTCCATTGGATGGAGCAAGGTCTTTATATGGTGCCACAAAATTGGCTTCTGAATTAATGATTCATGAATACAATGAATTTTATGGCATGAAAACCGTTATCAACCGTTGTGGAGTATTGACTGGTCCTTGGCAAATGGGTAAAATTGACCAAGGAGTAATGGTACTTTGGGTGGCAAAACATTATTGGCAACAGCAATTAGCATACATTGGTTATGGTGGTTCAGGTCGCCAAACTCGTGATATGTTGCATGTTAAAGATTTATATCGTTTGATAGATTTTCAATTACATAATATTGACAAAGTAAACGGAGAAATTTTGAACGCTGGTGGAGGTGCAGAAGTTAGTGCTTCTTTGCAAGAACTCACACAGATTTGCCAAGAAGTAACAGGTAAAATCATTCCAATTAGCAAAGTAGCAGAAAACCGTGCGGCGGATATTCGTTTGTATGTAACAGATAATACAAAAGTAACGGCATTAACGGGCTGGAAACCTGAAATTTCAATGAAGCAAATCGTAACAGAAATCACAGAATGGATTGCAGAAAATGAAGAAGCCTTGGCTTATGTATTGAAGTAAAGGATTAACAGGTTTGTTGATAAGAAAAGCGTAAAAGGATTAAAAAACTTTTGCGCTTTTTTGTTTTTATAAATGTTCATCGAAAAACGCTTCAAATAATTGACTGTCAGAAAACTAGCAATATAAAAAAGTTGTATATTCGTTGATTATAAATAAACCGAACTGAATATGAAAAGACTGATACTTATTTTGATATTCTTCCCTTTTTTATTGCAAGCTCAAATTCAAGTAAGTACTAGTTTGAGCTATGTAACAGAACCAAGTTTTGGTGAAGACGGTGCTTATACGGGTTCGGGTATAGACATCAGTTTGCGTAAACATCTCACAGAAAAATGGAAACTCACAGCTTACTCTGGTATTAACAAAATGAGAGTAACCTTAGCTGTGCAATCTAGGTTTGATTATAGCACAAAAATTTACGGATATTATTACAAAGATGTTGTTCCTGTATCGTTCGGGGCGGAATATTACATCTGGAACAAAAAGTTTATTAAACCTTTTGTAGGATTAGAGACGGGGGCATATTTTACAAGTTATCAAACACAAATAGACCCTAATTATCTTTCTTTTGCCCAAAATATACCTGCTGGAAATTCTGTCAATTGGGGATTTTCTCCAAGTTTGGGTATTCAGTTTCAAGAAAATGCAGATAGATTGGGTTTATTTTTAAAAGTAAAGCATACAGGAATTGTATATGGCAATGCAAGGCTGTCGAATATGCTAAGTTTTAGTGCAGGCTTTACTTTTAAATTTGGAAGAAAAATTATGTGGAGACCACCCGTTATTGAAGTGCCAACGCAAGCACCATATTATGAAACAAAAGACTTATACTAAGCTACTGAGTAGTAATCAGCTGTTTCGTGTGCTTGAATTTTCAGGACATTCGCTAGTACCAGTAAAACGAGTGTTCTTGATGCTAACCAAGGTGGAATATTGGCAATTTTAGCAAATTCAGCTAAGGTGATTTGTGGGTTTGCCGATAAATAAGTCATCAATACTTTTTCCTTTTCTCCGAAATTGAACTGAATACCTTCCTCGTTTTCTCGTCTCAAGATTTGTTTCATTTCTTTACTTGCTTGTACCGAACGGTCAGCGACTCGTACATAAGCTTTTCCCATTTCTTCGGTTTCTAGCTGTACATAATGAGGTTTCTTATTGCTTTTAGGAATGGTGATGACCAATACTTCACGGTCGTCGGTCACACTGATGCGTTCAATATCGTAAGTAATGGGAGGGAAGCAGTTACGTTCTATCGCTCGTACCAAAATGTACTCATCTTCATCTACGAATTTTAGCCCAGGAATACTTTTATCGTCTCCAACACCAATCAACAAGGTTCCTCCTTTTGTATTGGCAAAAGCAACAATTTCACGGATAATTTTTTCAGGGTGATTAGCTTTCATCTTAAACTCAAGTTGAATACTCTCTCCCTGACGGACGAGGCTCTTTAAATCCTTTAAACTCATTTCCGACACACGACTGTGGTTTTCAGTCTTTTCAAAATAGGATACAAGTGCCTGATTCATACATATTTATGATTTAGGTATGCTTATAAACAAAGATGGATTTGTTTTAAAGATAACAGATTTAGAAATACATTTTTTTTTTTGTTTAAAAATATTTTAGACAAAATCTACCCAATTAATAGACTTTATATATTTTTTTTAATAGACTTTGTCTAACTTTGCACTCCTAATAACTTAGCTACCAATAATTAAACTAAATGCTAAAGAATAAACAAGTCTAAAAGCTGAATAGTTTGCCAAGTGTAACTAAGCGAGATGAAATTTTGTTAAGCTCAAAATAGAGGATAAAATTCAGGATTGCTTATGTCAGATTTAAGTCAATTAAAACAAGCCTTAGAAGGTCTTTCACTTACAGAAGGGCTTAGTTACATGGCTGAAAACTACGGAAAGGTAGTTTTTTCTTCATCGTTTGGTCAAGAAGACCAAGTGATTACCGATGCGATTTTCAAGAATAATTTCAACATCAAAGTTTTTACCCTTGATACTGGTCGTTTATTCCAAGAAACTTACGAGTTGATGGATACTACCAAAAACAAGTACGGCAAAGAATTTGAAACCTACTTCCCGAATACAGCAAAAGTAGAAGCCTTAGTGAAAGAAAAAGGCTTCAACAGTTTTTACTTTTCTGTGGAAAACCGTAAAGAATGTTGTGGAATTCGTAAAATCGAACCTTTAAAAAGAGCTTTGGCTGGTGCTGAAATTTGGATTACAGGTTTGCGTTCAGAACAATCTGAAAACCGTTCAGACATGGAAATTGTAGAATGGGATGCCAACAATAATGTGATTAAATTCAATCCATTAATTCACTGGACTTACGAAGACGTTTTGGCTTACTTAAAAGAAAATAGAGTACCTGATAGTCCTTTGCACAGAAAAGGTTTTATTTCTATCGGTTGCGCTCCTTGTACTAGAGCTATTCAAGAAGGCGAACATCCACGTGCTGGTCGTTGGTGGTGGGAAGCTTCACAAAAAGAATGTGGCTTGCATAGTTAGTTAAGAGTTGTGAGTGATGAATTGTGGTTTTACTTAGTATAAAGTACAAAACCAAGATTGGTTAATAATGTATAATAAAAAGCTTACAGCTCATTGCTCATAGCTGATATAGCTTAAAGTCAAAGAATTAATAAATATTAAAAAATATGGTTGATCATTTAAAAAATCCGAGTTCAGAAGTATCCACTCCGAAATTCGGTTTTTTCCCTCGTGAATTAGAAGACGAAGCAATCTATATTATGCGTGAAGTGGTTGCTCAGTTCGAGAAACCAGCACTTTTGTTTTCTGGTGGGAAAGATTCAATTACTTTGGTGCGTTTAGCCCAAAAAGCTTTTTATCCCGGAAAAATCCCCTTCCCATTACTCCACGTCGATACAGGACATAACTTCCCTGAAACCATTGAATTTCGTGATTGGTTAGCCAAAGAAACTGGTGCAGAATTGATTGTACGCTATGTACAAGATTCTATCAACCAAGGAAAAGTAAAAGAAGAATCAGGAAAATATGCTTCTCGTAATGCTTTGCAAACCGTTACTTTATTAGATGCTATCGAAGAATTCAAATTCGATGCTTGTATCGGTGGAGCAAGACGTGACGAAGAGAAAGCTCGTGCGAAAGAACGTATTTTCTCAGTTCGTGATGATTTTGGTCAGTGGGATGCAAAACGCCAACGTCCAGAATTATTTGATATGTTGAATGGTCGTATTGCGATTGGAGAAAACGTAAGAGTATTCCCAATTTCAAACTGGACAGAATTAGACGTTTGGAATTATATCAAAGAAGAAGAAATGGCAATTCCTTCTATCTATTATTCGCACAAACGCCAAGTAATTCAACGTGATGGTATGCTTTGGGCTGATTCTGAATTCTTGAATAAAGATGCAGACGAGATTCCTTTTGAAGAAACTGTTCGTTTCCGTACTGTTGGTGATATGACTTGTACTGCTGCCGTAGCTTCTGAAGCGATTGAATTAGATGATATTATCGGTGAAATTCTTTCTGCAGAAATCTCTGAACGTGGTGCCAGAATCGACGACAAACGCTCTGAAGCAGCCATGGAAAAACGTAAGCAACAAGGATACTTTTAGAGTGTTGAATGTTGAGTTTTGAGTGAGGAGTTAAAAAATAGTTAATAACAATTCCTCTGTCAAAACTTATCAAATTCTTCAATCAAAATTTTAAGTTCGATACTACTATGAAACATGATAATCTTAGAAATAGGACAAAGTCGTTTGCTTTGAGAATTATCAAATTAGTTGAAAGTTTACCTAATAAAACTACTTCTCAAGTAATTGGAAAACAATTACTTCGTAGTGGAACATCAGTAGGAGCGAATTACAGAGCATCTTGTAGAGCAAAATCACCCGCTGATTTTATAGCAAAGATTGCAATTGTTGTAGAAGAAGCTGATGAATCATTATTTTGGATGGAATTATTGGTAGAATCTGGAATTGTGAAAGAAGGATTGTTAAAAGACCTTATGAAAGAGGCGGACGAATTGACCGCTATTTTTATCTCGTCAAGTAAAACAGCAAAAGAAAATAATAAGAAATAAAATGAGTGGGAGAAGAGCATCAATGTTGATGAAAATTTTAACTCCTCACTCCGCACTCAAAACTCCTCACTCAGTAGATGGATATTTTAAGAATAGCAACAGCAGGTTCGGTGGATGATGGGAAAAGTACCCTCATCGGACGACTTTTATACGAAACAAAATCAATCACTCGTGATAAAATTGAAGCACTTGAAGCGGCTTCAAAACGTAAAGGTTTAGACTTTTTAGACCTTTCTTTATTAACAGATGGACTTATCGCCGAACGTGAACAAGGTATCACAATCGACGTAGCCAATATTTATTTCTCGACGCCCAAACGTAAATACATCATCGCAGATACGCCCGGTCACTTTGAATATACTCGTAACATGGTTACTGGTGCTTCAAATACTAAGGTTTCTATGATTTTGGTGGATGCTCGTAACGGTGTATTGGAACAAACTTTCCGTCACTTTTTCATCTCATCAATGCTTCGTATTCCGAAAGTAATTGTGTGTGTGAACAAGATGGATTTAGTAGGTTATTCTGAAGAACGTTTCAACGAAATCAAAGATGCTGTTCAAGCTTTGGCTGATAAAGTATCTTTTGAAGGACAAGAAATAACCTTCATTCCGATGTCTTCTTTGTACGGACAAAATCTTTCTACGCAATCAACAGAAATGCCTTGGTTTACAGGAGCACCTTTGTTGGAAGAATTAGAAGAAACCAATTTCGACGAAATTAGAAAGCCAGCTCGTTTCCCTGTACAATTTGTGGTTCGTCCAAAAACAGAAGAATTCCACGATTACAGAGGTTATGCAGGTAAAATCAGCAGTGGTGTTTTCTCGGTAGGAGATGAAATTACTGTTTTGCCAACGGGACAAAACTCTAAAATTGTGACGATTGAAAAATTCGGTACGCAATTAGAAAAAGCAGGAGCGAAAGAATCAGTAGTAATTACTTTAGAAACTGACGTTGATGTTTCTCGTGGTAATATGTTGGTGAAGTCAACTTCAACACTTGAACCATTGAAAGAAATCACGGCAAGAATTTGTTGGATGGATTCAAAACCATTGGTTTCTGGCAAAACATATATTCTTCAACACGGCATCAATGATTCAAAAGCAAAAGTAATTGCTTTGAATAATAAGATTGACGTAGTGAATCAAGACACAATTGTAGATGCAGTTTCTGAATTGAAATTGAACGAAATTGGAGAAATTATCTTGAAAACTGCGAAGCCAATTTTTGCAGATAAATACGAATACAATCCTGCAAACGGAGCCTTTATTTTAGTGGACGACCAAACAAATTCAACCGTTGGCGTTGGCTTTGTTTTATAGGAATAACATATTACATTTGTTTATAAATCACTCTTTCAATGGTTTGGAAGAGTGATTATTGTTTACGATAAATCCTTTTGTGAGATGTTAAGAACAAGTATTACTCCAGGACAAAGAGATATTCTTTTATCCGTACCACAAGAATATGTCGGGAAGAAAATAGAAGTACTGATGTACGCTATTGAAGAAATCGTAGAAGAATTGCCCAGAAAAGTTACGATGGCTGATTTTTGGGGAAAACTTTCAGACGAATCTGCTCAAAAAATTCATGATAACGTTAAACAAATGCGTAGTGAATGGGAACAAGATATTTAATAGACACCAATGCTATTATTGATTTTTGTAATGGGAAAATTCCTGAGAATGGTAGAGATTTTTTATTGAACATCACTCCAGAAATATCTATTATTACTCATATAGAACTGTTTGCAACCAAAAACATTACACAAAGTGAGTACGAACTACTTCAAAAATTTGTCTCGTTTTCAAACATTCATAATGTTGATAAAAGCTTAGTCGATATAACTATCAATATTAGACAGGAATACAAAATCAAACTCCCAGACGCAATTATCGCTGCCACTGCTTTAGCGAATGACCTCTCGCTTATCTCCAGAAACACAAAGGATTTTCAAGGAATTACTGATTTGAAATATATTAATCCTTATGATTTGTAAATGTGTTTCAACGGATTATTTACTTATCCTCAAACATAATTATCATCGGTGAATGGTCGCTTAAATTCTTCCATTTTTCAAAAGGCTCTATTGTAACACTATTGAGATTATCAACAAATTGCATTGAAGCAAAGCAATAATCAATGTGATATGGTTTTAGAGTATTGCGATGTAAGAAAAAAGTAGGCTGTGATTCTTTACCTTGTTCTTCTTTAGTAAAAGTATGATATAGACTTTCAATATTGATTGCTTTTAACTCCTTTACTACATCTGAATGATTCCACCATCTGTCCCATTCATCCCAAATAGTATTACTATTAAAATCCCCAGCAATGATAGTATTAGTTAGATGATGTTTATTAATCTGTAAATATTTCCAGAACTGTCCGATATAACCAAAGTTTGGTGAATTGTTTTGATGTGTCCAAACAGCAAGTAATTCAAATTGTTTATTTACAGAACAAGGAAGGAAATGTTTGACTTTGTGTCCATTATAAATATCTGACCAATTTAATCGCTGTAAATCAATATTTTGCTTGGCAAATATGCCAATGCCTTTGCTCTTAGTGTCTCCAACCCATAAATAGTTCACAGCCCAATCTACGTATTTTTTATCTTTTGATTCAGCAGGATTTTCACATTCTTGAACAATAATCAAATCAGCATCAAAGTCTAAAAGACTTTCAAACTTATTTCTTAACGCTCCATTACAGTTCCAAGTAATAATTTTCATTTTGTTTATAGGAAGTATTTTTTCGTAGTTTTTATATAAATATCTGAAAGTATTATGGTATTTGCATTTAAAAATTACTCAGGGCATCAATCTTTTTCCTCAGAAGCTATTACATTTTCCTCAATCCATTTTTGATTTTCCTCTGGGTGTTAATATTTTTCCTCAGAAGTCATTACATCTTCCTCAATTCATTTTTAATTTTCCTCTGGGCATTAATCTTTTTCCTCAGAAGTCATTACATCTTCCTCAATTCATTTTTAATTTTCCTCTGGGCGTTAATATTTTTCCTCAGAAGCCATTACATCTTCCTCAATCCATTTTTAATTTTCCTCTGGGTATTAATATTTTTCCTCAGAAACTATTACATTTTCCTCAGAGGTAATCTTGTTTTGCACAATTGGTTTATTAACAGGTGTTTAGCTAAATAAATATTCCATTTTGTGCCAAATGATTCGTTTATTTCTATAATTTTATAGTATAACCTATCCACTAATAAAGACTTTACAATTTCTATTCATCCTTTAAATAATGCGACCTATGGCATCTAACACAGAAGCTACCTTTGGGGCTAAAATTGCTAACGCTTCAGCAATTTCAACACATCTTAAAAGTTTTATTGGCTATATTGCCCCCACAGCCGACACAAGTATTGTTAATTATGATGCTTTGATTGAAGCTACAAAAGTCGAGAATAATAATGTCGTTCTTAAAAAGCGAGAATATTCGACGGCAGTTGAAACAAGACAAAAACATTTTGCCAATCTCCCCACTTCAGTAGGCAAATTACTAAGTCCGATTGCAGCAACTCTCAGGGCTAAATTGGGTAAAGACGCTAAAGAAGTAAATGATATTTCTGTATTGATTACGAAAATCAGAGGAGAAAGAGCTACCAAACCTAAAGAAGGGGATACCAAAGAAAAAATTAGTCAGTCGGAACGTTCTTTCGGAAGTATGACACAGAATTTTGCGGATATTGTTAGTACCTTAACGGCTTTAGGAGCTGATTATGCACCCGTTAATGAATTAATCAAACTCCCAAATCTTCAAGCGAAGATTGCGGAAATTAATCAAGCAAATAATCTTGTAACAAGTACTTATGGAGGTTTAAAAGTTAGTGCTGACCAACGGAATACTTTATATGAAACGCTTGCGGAAAGAACACAAAGGATTAAAGAATCCATTAAAAGTCAGTATGGCGTAAGCTCTACGGAATATAAATTAATAAAAGGTTTAAGTGTATAGCTGTCCCACTAATACCAAGTCGTGAAAACATTGAATTACGACTTGGAAACTCGTACAACTTTAATAAGAGAAGGTCGGACATCGATAATGCCCGACCTTCTCTTATTAAAAACGATACTTAATCCCAAATACTTACTCTATTCCCAATAAAATCTCTGTAACATTTTCAGAAGAAGTTAAATCCACCCAATTGATATAAACTTCTCTGGTTTGATTTGTTGGTTTGTGTCCTTGTGCAAATAATTGATTAAACAGCTCTTTATAAACAGGCATAATATTACTGAAATCACCATGATGTGTATAAGCAAAAGCCTTGAAAGAAGGATGCTCTAACAATTCATAATGTGCAGGAATTGTTACTTCTTCATCACCCACAGGCAAGGCAATTTCTAAGATAAAAGGCTTTTCAACATCGCCCGTTGCTCCCCAATAAATAAACTCCATATTGCCAGCAATGCTTAATCCTAATTGTCCAACGGCAGTATAAAGGGCGTCAACTTCACGTTCTGCAATGGCGTTTACATTTAAAAGGGTAGTTTCTGTACGATAAATAAAATACTTTTGAGCGGGTACTTCTTTTACTTGCGTGTTCATTTGATTGTTGAGGTTTTATTATGATTTTTTTGATTAACGATACAAAGTAAATCTGGCTTACTGACAACAGTATGTCAGTGAAAAAAAGCTTTTTGGTATTTAATTTTCATTAAGTATATTAGGAATAAGTAAATTGAGAATATAAACCTGTAAGGATTTGATGTTAAAGTTTTTATTATTAGATAATTATATGAATCCTTATAGGTTTAACTAAATCCTTGTAAGTATTCTAATCGCTTGACTTTCAATATTTTTTTGTGGAGGTTTACAGCTTAAATATAGCTTTCTTCACAAAACAAACACAAAACCATGAGCCATTCTTTTAAAGCTTTACAGATTACAGAAAGTGCCGATAAGCAATATACACGAGCGATTGTTCAAAGAGCGATTGCAGATTTACCTGCGGGAGATGTTTTAATCAAAGTTCATTATTCAGCGTTGAATTATAAAGATGCTTTATCGTCAATCGGGAACAAAGGTGTAACAAAACAATTTCCACATACACCCGGCATTGATGCTGCTGGCATTGTAGAAGCTAGTGATTCTCCAGCATTTAAAGTGGGCGACGAAGTAATTGTTACCAGTTATGATTTAGGAATGAATACTTCGGGCGGTTTGGCTGAGTATATCTCTGTGCCAGCGAAATGGATTGTAAAATTACCCGCAGGATTAAGTTTGAAAGAAGCCATGATTCATGGAACGGCTGGATTAACGACTGGTTTATGTATCAATGCTTTAATCAATCATGGCTTAAAACCAGAACAAGGAAAAGTTTTAGTAACAGGCTCAACAGGAGGAGTGGGGACTTTGTCGATTGCCATTTTAGCTAAATTAGGTTTTGAAGTCGTAGCTGTAACAGGTAAACCTGAAGCTGTTGATTTTTTAAAACAAATTGGAGCAAGTGAAATTGTAAGTAGAGAAGCCTTAGATGACCAATCTGGTCGTCCATTATTAAAATCAATTTATGCGGGAGTAATTGATACTGTTGGTGGGAATATTTTAGCCACAGCCTTGAAGTCTTTAACTTATGGAGGTTCAGCTGCCATTTGCGGTTTGGTAGCTTCTGCGGAATTACACACAACTGTTTTACCTTTTATTCTTCGTGGAAATACTTTATTTGGAATTGATTCTGCTGAATGTCCGATGCTTTTACGTGAAAGTATTTGGAAAAAATTAGCATCAGATTGGAAACCAACAGATTTAACAATACTCGCTAAAGAAATTACTTTAGAAGAAGTACCCGCACAATTGGATTTGATGTTGCAAGGAAAAGCTTTTGGGAAGACAATTGTTAAACTATAATTTTATGAACCGTAGCACGAGTTTCCAAACGTCAAATTACTATGACACGAGTTGGAAACTCGTGCTACGATTTTATTATTCTTCCCACTCAAAACTACGAGTAACGGCTTTTTTCCAATAATGATATAAGTTATCTCTTTTTGACGCTTCCATATCGGGTTTCCAAGTTTGTGCGATTCCCCAATTTTGTTTTAAATCGTCTAAATCTTCCCAATAACCTATTGCTAAACCTGCTGCATAAGCAGCACCTAAAGCTGTTGTCTCAATCATGGCTGGACAAACCACAGGAACATCAACCATATCTGCTTGAAACTGCATTAATGTCTCATTGACTACCATTCCGCCATCCACTCTTAATGATGAAATCTCAATTCCTGCATCTTTTTCCATTGCTTCCAATACTTCTAAGGTTTGAAAAGCGGTAGCTTCTAAAGCTGCCCGAGCAATATGTGCTTTAGTGACATAACGAGTAAGCCCTACAATTACGCCACGAGCATCTGCTTGCCAATAAGGTGCATACAATCCAGAGAAGGCTGGTACAAAATAACAACCGCCATTATCTTCTACCGAATTAGCTAAGGTTTCAATTTCTGCACTATTCTTAATAATTTCTAAATTATCACGAAGCCATTGTACTAAAGCACCTGTAATAGCAACAGAGCCTTCTAAAGCATATTGTACTGGTTGATTGCCAAACTGATAAGCAACGGTAGTGAGTAAACCATAAGTTGATGGCGTGATTTTCTCTCCTGTATTCATCAACATAAAACAACCCGTACCATAAGTATTTTTAGCTTCGCCTGCGGAAAAACACGTTTGTCCAACTAATGCCGCTTGTTGATCGCCTAAATCTCCTGCAACTGGTACGCCCGAAAGTACGCCACGAGC
The DNA here is from genome assembly GCF_034930985.1 of Arcicella lustrica. Taxonomy (NCBI): domain Bacteria; kingdom Pseudomonadati; phylum Bacteroidota; class Cytophagia; order Cytophagales; family Flectobacillaceae; genus Arcicella; species Arcicella lustrica. Next base: position 149,310 of record NZ_JAYGIM010000013.1, on the reverse strand, counting down.
TTCTCCATATACTTCACTGCTTGATTTAATAGCGGGTAGCATGGCTTTAGGAATATTCAGTTTTGTAAGAATATCATCATCCCAAGCTAAAGATTGCAAGTTCATTAACTGAGTTCTGCTTGCATTAGTAACATCTGTAATATGTATGCCACCATCTGTTCCTCCTGTTAGATGCCAAATGATAAAAGTATCAATATTTCCAAAAATAGCGGTTCCTTCTTCGGCATCTTCCCGTAAACCTTCTACGTTTTCTAAAAGCCATTTTAATTTTAAACCACTAAAATATGTTGCCAAAGGCAAACCTGTTTTTGCTCGAAAACAATCTGCTCCGCCTTCACTGGCTAATTCAGCTACCATGTTTCCAACACGAGTATCTTGCCAAACGATGGCATTATAATATGGCTGACCAGTAAAGCGATTCCAAACAACGGTTGTTTCTCGCTGATTGGTAATGCCCACCGCAGCAATATCTAAGGGCGAAAGGTTTGCTTTGCCTAATGCTAAACCGATTACTTCTTGGGTATTGCTCCAGATTTCATCTGAATCGTGTTCCACCCAACCTGCTTGTGGATAAATCTGTGAATGTTCTTTTTGTCCGACAGAGATTTTATTGCCTTGTTTGTCGAAAATGATGAAGCGGGTACTGGTTGTCCCTTGATCGATTGAGCCGATATACATTTTTATGATTGCTTTTGATAGTTAAATTAGAGCGATTGTTTTAATCGAAATTTAGTGATTTCAGCAAACATTACCATTCATGAATGGAATTAATATCAGTCTTTTATTACTATTGAGGGAAATATTTCCCTCAATAGTAATCTTTAATGTATTTTACTTCTTAGCGTCAATATCTTTTAAAAGCGTATCTACTGCTACTTTCAATTGTTCGTCTGTTCCTTTAGCAATCCAGTCTGGAGTATTTTCAACGATAATGTCAGGAACGGCAGCGCCTAGCTCTTGGTTTTTATCTGTTGTTTTGGTGTACCATCCTCTTCCCGGTAGTCTTACAAAAGAACCATCCATTAAAGATTTCCCTCCTGTAGAAATTACTGAACCATTGGTTGGTAAACCTACTAATTTACCAATACCTAAAGATTTATAAGCGTGCGAGAAGATTTCTGCATTAGAATAACTTCCTTCATTACAAAGCGCAATTGAAGGTTTTGTCCAAGCGGCATAAACCAAACGCTCGCCGATTGGATAATACTCTCTGAACTTCTTCTTATCCTTTTCTAAATCGGCACTTGCTCCTCTTGGAATGGTATAAGCGTGTTGTTTATAGTTCAGAATCGTCATTAAATAGTCGGTTGTCGAACCGCCACCATTATAACGAACATCTATCAAGATTCCTTCTTTTCCATAACCAGCAGCAGTAAATTCTCTTTCTACTACTTCGAAACTTGGGAAATCCATTCCTTTGATGTGGATATAACCTAAACGACCATTAGAGAATTTCTCTACTAATTTCTTTCTGCTCTCAACCCATTCGTTGTATAAATTATCGCTGATACTTTGAGTAAGACGAACCACTACTTCTCTGTTTTTACCACTTGCATCGTTAACATTTAAGAGTACTTTTTCGTTAGCCAAGCCACTTAATAAACTATAAAAATTCTCGCTTTCACTTACTGGCTGTCCATTTACAGCCGTAATCACTTCTCCTTCGTTGATTAGACTCTTACTTTTAGTCACTGGCGTTTCTGGAACTACGTGGTTTACCTTCATTCCTGTTGCCGTTGGAATCAATTCTGTTCCTAATAAGCCCGTAATTTCTTTTTGTGTCTCCGCACGGTCGGGTGCAGTTAAACCCATGTGGCTTGAGTTTAATTCACCCAATAGTAAATTAAACATATCTCTAAAATCATTGGAAGTACTGGCATTGATACAACGCTCTTTGTATTTATCATGCAATTGTAGCCAATTATTTCCGTGAAATTTAGGGTCGTAAAAACCATCACGAATAGTTCTCCACGCTTCTTCAAATACTTGTGTACGTTCTGCCAAATAATCAATTTTCATTTTGGCAACAAATGGCATCGGCTCAGATAATCCAGTTTTCACATCAACACGAGAAAGTCCACCGCCCATTTTTGTATAATAAATGTACTTGCCTTCTTTATCGAGTGTCAAACTATTTGGATTACTTCCACCTTTGGTAATTTCTTTTAATTCTTTGCCATCCCATTTAATACTGAATAAATCTCTTCCTTTTGCCGAACTACTTGTGGTTGTGTAAAAGAAGGTTTCACCATCTTTTGAAATCACAAATTCACTTTCATTGCCTGGGAAATTTGTTACTTGTACTACTCTTTCATGAATATTATCAAAATCAATCACAATTGGTTTAATTCCTTTTTTGTCTGGTTTTGCATCTGCTGCTGGTGCTTCTTTTTCTTGCCAATCTTGTGTTTCTTTTTCCCAGTCTTCTTTTTTCAACCAAACAAACCAAACGTCTGCACTACGAGCAGCACTTCTTTGCGAAACAAATCCTAATTTAGAACCATCGGCACTCCAAAACGGATTTCCATCACCACGTGGGTGCATTGTTACGTTGACAGGCTTGCTTGAATTATCGGCAGTTCTGATAAATACTTCTTGGTTAAAATATAAATCTTCTTGACTATAAGCCAAGTATTTGCTGTCTGGACTCCAAGCAATATCACTTGGATTATTCCAGCCATCGCTTAGAACTTTCTCATTCGTCAACTTCCCATCAGTACTGATGTCGGCTACTATAAAAGTTCCTCTGCCTTTAATGTATGCTATTTTCTTATTATCTGGTGAAACTACTGGTGAAGATTCATCTTCTGTTGTTTTTGTGATTTGTGTTACTTGATGTTTCAACGATTTAAAAATATTACGTTCCGAAGCATCAGATGAATTCACCAAATACAAATCAAAATTGCCATTGTTTCTATCACTTGTGAATAACAACGTTGAATCATTCAACCAAGTAGGAGCAATATCACGGAAAGCGTGTTGAGAAATATTGATACTCTTTGTTTTTTCTTTATCTGCTTCTTTGATAAAAATCTCACCACGAAGGCTATACGCTAGTAATTTGCCATTTGGGGATACTTTGTATTCTTCTAAGCCTGTCGCAAAAGTTTTTTGTTCAGCGGCATCAAAACGTTCGTCTGCATTGATGTTTACATTAATTTTTGCAACCGAACCGCTCGCTACATTGTAAGTAAAAAGCCCCATCTCTTTTTCAAAAACAATGGTATTGCCATCTTTTGAAATACTGAAATGACGAATAGATTCATCCTTGAATTGTGTTAATTTTTTAGGAGTACCTTCTGCTTTTCCGTCGCCAAAAATTTTGATTTGATAGAGATTATACGCACCATCAACACTGCTCAAGAAGTATAACAAACCATTTTTTCCCCATTGTGGAATAATATCGTTGGTTTCGAACAAAGCAATTTTGTTAAAGCTTTTTGCTTTGGTATTATAAATCCAGATGTCTCTGTTCGAGCTTCCATTATAAGCTTGACGAGCAACGGGATTAATGTCTCCACGTACAAAAGCAAGCAAATTCCCATCAGGAGAAAGTACTGGGTCGAAACCAACAGCATCAAGCATTCTTGATTCAGTTCCTCCTTTAGCACTGATTGAATATACTTCTTGTGGGCGTTCAATTTGCTTAAATTCACGGCTGGTCGAGAATAAGATTTTATCTGTCTGCGTCCAACTTGCTACTAAATCCTGACTAGAATGAAATGTTAAACGTTTTGGTAAACCGCCTGTTGAAGGCATTACAAAAATATCATTATTGCCAAAGCGTGTGCCTGAAAAGGCGATTTGTTTGCCATCAGGACTAAAGATTGGATTACTTTCATAAGCCTCGTGAATGGTCAATCGGGTGGCATTTCCTCCCGTACTTGGTACTGTCCAAATATCACCTTGATAAGAAAAGGAAACGACAGAACCATCATTGTTAATACTTGGCTGACGAAGCAATAATGGACTTTGTGCCATTGTATTGCCTGCCGAAAGCATTGCAAAAAATAGAAAAAGATGCTTTTTCATGAATAAGAAATTGTTTGATGAAGATTTAAACTACAAATAAGTAATAATTTGCTAAAATATTCAATTATCAAAAGATTATTCGCCAAACAGCATTTATAAAACTATGTTTGTTTAGTAATAATTTAACATGATGAATTTCAAAGCAAAATATCTTTTCTATTGGGAAGGGAATAAAAAAAGAATAGCAAAATAATTTTTTCAATTAAGGATACCATTTTTCTGACCAGCAATAAAGCATTCCTGATTAGGAACAACATTTTCCTGTATAGAAAAAAGGCATTTTTAAAAAGAAAAATAAAATACGAGTACAAAAAAAGTACTTTGCTTTATGTCTCTGTTTTCTTGCAGTTCTATAAATCTTTAAATCCTAAAATCTATGCAATTAGCGTCAAAAGAAAAGTTAAATATAAGCACAAAAAAATGAGCTATCCATCTCTGAATAGCCCATTTTTTAATATCTAAAGTATTGAAGTGCTTGAAACTATAATCTTGCTTCTTTTGTCTTGCCTCTTATATCTTCAAATCCTAAAGTCTCCCCAAAAAATCTTGCTTCTTGTGTCTTGCCTCTTCCGTCTTTAGTCTCAAATTTGCATAATCAATAAATTCTTCAAGTCCAAAATCCTAAAGTCTCCCCAAAAAAATCTTGCTTCTTGAATCTTGCCTCTTCTGTCTTCAAGTCCTAAAGTCCATTAACGATTACAGCCCTTACAAATTCCCTGTACCAACAAATTTGTTTCCACACGTTTGTAGCCTTCTGGAAGGATAAAATTAGGAATCACCACATGGTCTAAACAAGTAGTCAATCCGCAAGCTGTACATTTAAAATGCACATGGTCGTGATGATGCGTATGGTCTCCTGCATGGCAATTATCCTTACAAAGTGCATATTTTACACCACCCTCATCATCCAATACTTTATGAATCAATCCTTTATCAACAAACGTTTTTAGCGTTCTATAAACCGTTACTCTATCAAATTGTTCCGTTAATTGCGCTTCCACGTCGGCATGAGCAAGAGCGTGTTCTTTACTCATGAAAACGTCCAGAATACCTTCACGACAATCAGTCTGGCGAAGGTTATATGTTTTTAATGTATCTTTTATCGCTGGTTTCATTCTATCATCATTGCATTGTCAAACTGCAACTTTACTAAGTTAGCATAAATTCCTTCATCAATCAAAACCAATTCATCATGCGTTCCTTTTTCGGCTACTCCACCATCTTTCAACACATAAATAGTATCGACATTACGAATGGTAGCCAAACGGTGAGCAATAATAATGGTAGTACGGTCTTGCATCAAACGGTCTAAAGCATCTTGTACCAATCTTTCAGATTCCGAATCCAGAGCACTTGTTGCTTCATCCAGCACCAAAATGGCAGGGTCTTTCAAAATAGCACGAGCAATTGCAATTCTTTGACGCTGACCACCCGAAAGCTTCACGCCACGTTCGCCGACGATGGTTTTAAATCCTTCTGGAAACGAATTAATAAACTCTAAAGCATTCGCTTTTCTGGCTGCTTCAATCACTAAGGTTTCATCTGCTTCTGGATTTCCATAAGCAATGTTTTCATAAATTGTTCCGCCAAAAAGCATTACTTCTTGAGGTACAATGGCGATGTTTTTTCTTAAATCAGTAATATCGAAAGTATTGATGTTTTTACCATCCACTAAGATTTCACCTTTTGCAAGATGATAATAGCGCATCAACAATTGTACAATCGTAGATTTTCCTGCTCCTGAATGACCTACCAAAGCTATTTTTTCACCTGATTTTACCGATAAAGAAATATCTTTCAAAACAGGCATATCTGGACGAGAAGGATATTGGAAAGCAACATTGCGATACTGAATCTTTGGTGTTGCAGTACTTGAAGCTTCTGTTTTAGTCACTTTGATTGGAACGGTAATGTCAGTAATTTTTACTTCAGATTCTTCTCCTAAAATTTCTAAAATACGTTCAGATGCACCTACTGTTTTTTGAATTTGTGCATACATATCACCCAAGCCACCCACAGAACCACCAATGAAACCTGTATAAATAATGAACGTGAAAAGGTCTTTGAACACTAATTCGCCTTGTAAAACCAAGTTTCCACCATACCAAACTACGCCCACAACACCACCAAACAATACAAAGATGATAAAGGAAATAAAACCACCTCTGAATGTAGCGGCTTTCAAAGCATAATCAACTACTTTTTGTACTGACAAACCATAGCGATGTGCTTCAAGGCTTTCGTTAGTAAATGCTTTTACGACGTTGATAGATTGCAAGGTTTCTTCAACGATGATATTGGTAGCCGCTAATTCGTCTTGTACTTTCTTCGCATTTTTACGGATGAATTTTCCGAAAATAATCGCCGAAACAACTAAAAGTGGGAAAGTCAACAACATGAAAAGCGTGAGCTTACTTGATAAAAACGAAATCAAGATAATACCGCCAATCAATGTAAATATTTGGCGGAAAAGTTCTGCCGAAGTAATAGAAAGAATATCTTGTAATTGAGAAACGTCGGTAGTAATTCTACTCATTAATTCACCAACACGATTTTTCTCGAAAAATGGTACTGGCAAAGTAATAATTTTAGAATAAAGTGCATTGCGGAGGTCACGCATAGACTGCTCCGATACTCTTGTGAAAGTAATTACTCTAAAGAATGAGAATACTGATTGAAGAATCAACAGCCCCACAAAAATTAAGGTTACTTCATTTAAGGTGAACTTTGGTGCTTCATGAAAAACATTTTGCAATTTGTCTGCTACCATTCCACCACTTATTCCTGTACTTGCATTTGCCATTTGGTCTGGTGAAACAATCGCCCCAACCATTTGCCCCATTAATAAAGGAATACTCATGGTGGTGATTTGAGAGAGTATCAAAAACACGAAACCTATGGCAAATGTGCCTTTATAGGGAAGGGTAAATCTGAAAATCTTTAAAGCTTTTTTGAAACCTTCTTTGCTTACTTTTTTCTTATCTTCTGGAGAAACTCCTGCTCCAAAACTGCTACTGCGCTTTGCCATTATTGGGTTTAATTATTAATTAGCCTTCAGCCATCGGCTTTCAGCTTTGAGTCAAATGTATTTACTTGCTTTAGGCTCTACGCCATAGGCTAAATGGTATGTGTTTTCTATTTGTTTTGTAAAACCTATAAGGATTTGAGAATAAATCTCTCATTAATAGATAATTATGTAAATCCTTATAGGTTTAAAAAACTACGGCTTGTAAAAAATCCCCAATCCGAAATCCTCAATCCCAATTCGAACATCATTCTTCGTCAGGTAATCCTTTATAATTTGATTGTTCAAAAATTTTCTGAGCATCTGTTTGCTTCATTAATTCTTGAATCGTCAGTTTTTCGTTTTCATCAAAGTACTTTCCAACAATTCGCCAACCTAACCAACGACCAATAGCTCCTGGGCAAGATGCTCCAATTTCTGCCGTTACTGGTCTTTCCATGATATACTTTGCTTTGATGGGAGCATCGTTGGTATAGAGTAATTTATTATCAATAAAATGCGCCCAAATATCTTTTTGAAAGGTATAGCAGTCAGTCAATTGTAAGTCAGAATAACCAATAAACAAACTATCTGCTTTAGAGGGCATCATTGTATGACCGAAAACATAACTTTTACCATACCAAACCATATCAGCCAATAACGATTTTTCAGAAGGTTTGGTTGCATTGTATTTGGCAGAAAGTAAAAGTACAGCTTGTGGCACAATGGCATTGGGTGCGGCTTTCCTTAATTGATAATCGTAGATGTCTGGCAGGAATTTGCCCTTCTTTCCCATGAAATAATCTAGTCCAATAATAATTAATGAGTCCGAAATCATTAATTCAGGACTACTTAGTACATCTTGAGCAAAAAAACCTGTAAAAATTGTAATAATTTTAGGCTCTTTAAAGTCTGGGTAGTAATATTTGAGATGCTGAAAAGCTTCTTTGAAATCATCTTCGAGCTGAGTATTTCCGAAAAAAGCTGGTTCTTGAGACTGTTTATAAAAATCTTGAAAAGCTTGATTGGTAATAACTGGCAATAATCTTTCCGCTAATTTCTCAAAGTCTTGGGGTAAAACCTGAAAATAAGTACTGGTGAAGCTTTTGTGTGTATTGAAAAAATTTATGAGCTGATTTTTGTCTTTGCATGCAAGTAATTCTTTGTCAAGTCGTTGAATAGTAACATTTACTTGTACCTTACTTACATCAGGGTTAGAAGCTTCATTTCCTTCAGAAGAACAAGCAAAAGCCAGACTTAAGATGAAAATGGAGATACAATATATTTTTAATTTTAGAAGCATAAGCTTTTGGATTAATAGTTTTACCGCAGTCAGCCGTGTTTTAATGGGAAACAACTTATTTAACAATACAAAATTATGAAGAAAAACGCATTCTTAGTCCTTTTTATTCTGTTGATGGCATCCAGTGTCTATTCTCAGAATTATGGATATGGTTCCAGATACAGCAGTGGCTACCGTAGTGGTTTGTATAAATTAAAAATTGGCTTCAAGTTTTCCCCGAATATTACGCTCAATGAAGTAGAAACTTCTAAAGATTTCAGAGACTTAGATGCTTCGGGCATTAACTTGAAAATGAGCTTAGGCCCAATCATTGATTTTTACTTTGCCGAGAAATACGCTTTTAGCACAGGTTTATGGTACACCGTTAAAGGCGAAAGCTATTCGGTAGGGAATAATTTTTATAATAATGATTTGTTTACGGAGTATCAGCTCAGTACTGATGAACGTGTTGGCAACAAAGCCGCTTTCAATTTACAATACTTACAAGTACCTGTAACGCTAAAGATTTTTAGTGATGGTGTTTTTTCAGATACGCCTGTGTACTTGCAATTCGGTGGAATATTTGATTTGAAAATCGCAGAAAAACCAATCGACAAAGCGAGTAATCCACTTTTTCAATATAGTCAAAGAGTAGGTAACCAGCCCAGTATATTTAACATGGGCGATGTTGGTTTATTATTAGGTTTAGGATTTGAAAAAAGAATTAGCGGAGGAGATGATTCTTTTATTTTTGGCATACAATATCAAAGAGGACTCACAGAAATCAATAATACCAAAGCGTATAAAGATTTAATCACGAAAAATGGTTTAATCTTACTTGATTTAGGCTTGAAGTTTTAGAACTTTTCAGCCTTGAAATCAATTACTTTTTTACCTTTCATTTTTACAAGATAAAGATTGTCGTATTCTGTATCAGGAATGATTTTTAAATCAAATTTCACGCCTAAAAATCGAATAACTTCTGGGACAGTATTAGAATGTCCGATGATTAAAATGTTTTTACCTTGCATGTTATCCTGCTTGATTTTATCGAAAAAGTAAGCAGTTTTAGCACTGTAAATAGCCGTATCTATTTTTTGATTGATTCTTAAAGAATCTCCAGTTTGTTGTACTCTTAAGTATTCTGTAGCGTAAATTTTAGCTATTTTTTCATTAGCTAATCGCTTGGCTAAAACTCCTGCTCGTTGATGTCCAGCAGTATTTAAAGGACGAAAATGGTCATCACCTTTATATACTAAATCTTTCTCGGCATGACGCACTACAAAAATCGTAGATTCTTTCGCACAAGAAGATAACAATAAGGCAATTCCAAAAAAGAGTATCAGTTTTTTCATTTCATCAAGCTTTTTTGATTATTTATTCAAAGATTTTCTTTTAATCCGTAAATAACAATTTGGGTTGTCTGGAAAATATTTCAGCGTAAATCTACGGGAAATATTCCCTATAAATTTACGCTGAAATTATTATTGTTGCCTGCAATTACTTAAACTCAATTACTTCTGGCATTAAAGTCATTAAGCCTTCACGAGCTTTCAAATCTTGAATTTGTTTTACGTAAGGAGCTAATTCACCAAATTGAGCTTTCATAATTTTAGCTTGAACAGCATCCTCTTTTTTGTCGAAAATCTCTTCAAAGAAAGATTTTGGCTGAGGATAAAATTTTGCTTTATAGTCACCTTCTTTCAATTTCGCCTTTTTAGCCGCAATTTTAATAGCATCTTCTAAACCACCTAACACATCCACTAATCCATTTGATTTCGCTTCGATACCCGACCAAACGTGTCCGCCAGCTAATGATTTCAGTTTTTCGATACTCATTTTTCGTCCTTTTGCCGCTTTAGAAGTAAAGGTTTCATAACCTGCATCTACACTTCTTTGAAACCAATCTTTTTCAAAATCAGTCATTTCACGAGTAACAGTTGGAAAATCAGAGTGAGCGTTGGTATTTACACGGTCATTAGTGATTCCCAATTTGTTTTTCAAGAAATTCTCAAAGTTGAAAAACTGCGCAAAAATTCCGATTGAACCCGTAATCGTTGTTGGTTCTGCCACAATTGTATCAGCAGCCATCGCCATATAATAACCGCCTGAAGCTGCATAATCAGCCATTGAAGCGATTACTGGTTTTACTTTTCTCGCTAATTCTACTTCTCTCCACATCACATCAGAAGCCAATGAAGAGCCTCCCGGACTATCAATTCTTAATACAATAGCTTTTACTTTTTTATCATCACGAGCTTTACGCAATTCAGCAACCCAATCATCCGAACCAATATTTCCTTTATCAGCTTTTGAACCAATAATAGCACCTTCACCAACAACTACCGCAATTTTATTTTGTGTATCGTTGAAAGGAATCGCAGATTCAGCTTTTAAGAATTTAGCAAGACTTACAAAATCAATTTTATCTTCAGATTCTTTCTTTAATTTCTTTTTGAAATCGGCTTCAAATTCATCGTAATAACCAACATCCGTTACCAATTTTGCCGCTAAAGCACCTTTAGGTTTATAAGCGATTAATTCATCTGCTACTTTTTTCAATTCAGCCACAGTAATATCACGAGAAGCAGCGATTTGTCCGAAAATATGGTCGTTGATGCTATTTAACAAAGAAGAGTATTGTGCTTTGTTGGCATCACTCATGTTTTCACGGAGATAAGGTTCAACAGCAGATTTGTATTCGCCTACTCTGAAAACGACTGGCTTGATGTCTAATTTATCCAAAGCACCTTTGTAGAAACTTACTTCTGCACTGATTCCGTTGAAATCCATTCCGCCAGCTGGATTCAAATAGATTTTATCAGAAACAGATGAAACATAATATCCTTTTTCCGTAAAAGATTCACCGTAACTATAAATGAATTTCCCAGATTTTTTGAAAGCTAAAAGTGCATTACGGATTTCTTCAAGTTGAGCGTAGCCAGCTTGAGGATAATGTGCTTGTAAGTAAATGCCTTTGATATGACTATCAGCAGCGGCACGTTTTAGGGCTTCTCTGATTTGTACCATTCCGATACTTTCATTATTATCCATGAATGGACCACCTAAATCTTTGAAAGGATTTTCTTCATCACTTACATTTTCTTCGATGGCATGATTGAGGTCTAATTTTAAGACAGAGTTATCTTTAAGAGTTATGTCTTCTTGAGAAGCACCCACAGCCGCTGCAATACCAATAACAAGGATAAAGCTAACGATGGAGAAAACAATTAACCCAACAATAGTAGCTAAAACATATTTAAGAAATTGTAACATGAGTTTTAAGTTTTGGTTTTTTAACGCTTACAACTTACAAGATTAATCAAAATTCAGATAAGTCGTAAACCCAAAAATAATTTGACTTGTTTCCAAAAAAAAGTTTATGTGTTCAATGGAGAATTGACTTGATAGGAGGGAGTAATGTAAAGTATGCTATTTCCCTAAGTTGAATTCTCCCAACTATCTACCCTTTTACAGCTTTACTTCCTACCTTTGTGCTATGAATTATTTATCAGCAGAAAATATCTCGAAAAACTACAGCGAACGTTGGTTATTTCGTAACATAAATTTTGGTATCTCGAAGGGAGATAAAGTAGCGTTAGTCGGACAAAATGGTGCGGGTAAAACTACTTTAATGAACATTTTAGCAGGTTTGATTCCTTCTGACGAAGGTACAGTAAGTATCCGCAAAGGCATTTCGGTTGGGTATCTTTTCCAAAACCCTGATTTTGACGAAAACCTTAGCGTTATGGATACACTTTTTACAGGTGATTCTCCAGCTAACCAAGCCTTGAAAATGTATGAAAGGGCAATGGAAAATCCAGAAGATTCTGATTTACTGTCGGACGCTTTGGAAATGATGGACAAACACGATGCTTGGGATTATGAAAGTAGAGTAAAACAGGTTTTGGGAAAATTGGGAATTCATGATTTTGAACGCAAAATTTCTCAACTTTCTGGTGGGCAACGCAAGCGTGTGGCAATGGCAAAAGTATTAATCGAAGAACCAGATTTAATGATTTTCGATGAGCCTACCAACCACTTGGATTTGGAAACTATCGAATGGCTGGAACAAACGCTTTCTGCACAAAATATTACTTTGCTTTTGGTAACGCACGATCGTTATTTCTTGGATAGAGTTTGTAATAACATTGCTGAATTAGATAACGGAACGATTTATCCGTATCGTGGAAACTATAGTTATTTCTTGGAGAAAAAGGCAGAACGTGAGGCTTCGGAAGCTGCAAGTATTGATAAAGCAAAGAATACTTTACGTACAGAATTGGAATGGATGCGTCGCCAGCCAAAAGCTCGTGGCACGAAAGCTCAGTACAGAATTGATGCTTTTCATGAACTGAAAGAAAAGGCTTCGCAAACTAAAGATGATTCTAAAGTAACCTTGAACGTAAAAATGTCTCGTCAAGGAAGTAAGATTTTGGAAATTGAAGGATTGAATAAAGGTTTCGGAAATCAAAAAATTGTAGAAGACTTTTCATACATTTTTCAACGCAAAGACCGTATCGGAATTATCGGAAAAAATGGTATTGGGAAATCTACTTTCTTGAATATGATTACCCAAAATTTACAACCAGATTCTGGAAGTATTACTACGGGCGAAACCGTTGTGTACGGTTACTATACACAAGGTGATTTGGATTTCAAACCGGGCGATAAAGTAATTGATGTTATCAAAGATATTGCTGAGGTTGTTACGGTCGGAACGGGCGAAACTATTTCAGCAAGTCAGTTTTTAACGCACTTTAAGTTTGAACCGAAAGTACAATATGCGGCGGTTGATAAATTATCAGGGGGAGAAAAAAGACGTTTGCAATTGATGAAAGTACTCATCAAAAACCCAAACTTTTTGATTCTTGATGAACCTACCAATGACCTTGATATTCAGACGTTGAATATCTTAGAAGATTTCTTGATTGCTTTTGGTGGTTGTTTATTGTTGGTTTCTCACGACCGTTACTTTATGGATAAATTGGTTGAACACCTTTTTGTTTTTGAAGGCGATGGACAAATCAGAGATTTCCCCGGAAACTATACCGATTACAGAGAATGGTTGGAAGAAAATGAAATTACTTTAGGCGAAAAACCGAAAGTGAAAAGCGAACCAGTTTCTACGAATAATCATAAATTAGAACCTTCTGTTCAGATTTCAACGACGAAAAGAAAGCTTTCTTTCAAAGAACAAAAAGAGTATGATGATTTAGGAAAAGCCATTGAAAAATTAGAAAAGAAAAAGGCAGAACTTACTGAAAGACTCAATAATGGCGGTAGCTACGAAGATTTGACAGCTTGGGCAAAGCAAATCGAAGAAACCACCAACGAACTTGACGAAAAAGAATTACGTTGGTTAGATCTTTCAGAGTAATTTGAAATGTTATTTATTTCATTTCTATTGAGCGAATTATTCACTCAATAGAAATGAAATATTTTTTTGCCACTTATCTACTAAATTGTACTAAATAACTTTCTACCATTTCCTCCGAATCTTTCGCCACTTTGGCATCTCTCAATGCCAATCCTAATCTTCTATCCAGAATATCTTTACTGGTCATTGCCATTTCTTCTTGAATCACATAGACAATTTCTGCTTTGATAAATGGATGATTGGGATGAATTAATGCTTTTAATTCTGGTTGATTGTCGGTTAGTTTTAATACTTTTTCAGCGAATACACCGTATTTTTTCATCAAATGCTGCGCAATTGCTGGCGATACTTGATATTGTGCTGAAAGCTTTTCCCAATCTTCAAAACGATAATCTTCGGCTCCATGCAACAATTGATGATCTGAAGTACAAGTAACAGGTTCTTGTTGCCAAAGATGTTCATAAATTTGGTCGATGGTATCTTTTGCCATTAATCGGTAAGTCGTCCATTTTCCGCCCATAATGCTGACTAATTGACTGTTTTTATCAATTTCTACTTCATGGTCACGGACGAGTGATTTAGTATCTGAACTCTTTTCGGCCTTTCCCAACAATGGTCTTTGTCCTGCAAAACCACTGGTAATTTCTGATGGACTTACTTCTTTTTCTAAATAACGATTTACGTAGCTTAATAAATAAGGTATTTCATATTGCTCTAAATCTGGATTTTCAGAAAGTTTATCTTCCTCATCGGTTGTTCCTACCAAAAGGTGGTCTTGCCAAGGAATGATAAAGAGTACTCTACCATCATCTGTTTTTGGGACTAAAATGGCGGTTTCATTCTTCATCAAAGAAGCTGGGAGAACAATGTGCGCTCCACGACTTACTTTCATTCTTGGTTTTAATTTTGGATTTGCCATTTTACGAACATGGTCAGCAAATGGTCCTGTAGCATTGATAAATACTTTTGATTGAACAGTGAAAGTCTCACCATTTAAAGTATCCTTGAAATGAAGCTCCGTCAATTTTCCAAGATTATCTTTTTCAAAGCGAATGGCTTCGGCATAATTCAAGATTGTTGCCCCTAAAGTTTCTGCTTTTTGAAGTATTGCCAAACAGTAACGAGCATCATCCAATTGCCCATCATAATATAACACTGCCGAAGTAAGGTTTTCTTTCTTTAATTCAGGAATTGTTTTCAAGGCTTCTTTGCGAGATAGCCATTTACTTGCTCCAATGCCATGATTTCCCGCAATCCATTCATAAAGTTTTAGTCCGATAGTTAAATAAATGCCTTCTATCCAAGTATAACAAGGCGTTAATAAAGCTAATGGACGAGTAAGGTGTGGAGCGTTTTTTATCAGCGTATCTCTTTCATGCAAACTTTTCTGTACCATTTTGTATTGTTCCCAATCCAATTTTTTAACAGCTTGCTCCAAGTAACGAACGCCTCCGTGAATCAGTTTGGTGGACTTTGAAGTGGTTTGTCCAGCAAAATCATATTTGTCAATTAATAATACTTTTAATCCTCTCAGGCTTGCATCCAGCGCAATACCTGCTCCCGTTGCTCCTCCACCGATAATACATAAATCAAATTGTTCTGTAATCGAAATTTTTCTTAACTGTTCTTTACGATTCATAATGGAATTGTTACCTGATGATTCACAAATATACCAATAAATGCTAATGTCAAAGATTATTAAAAATATAAGATATTCAACAAAAAAAAATGCTTTATTGAAGTATCATACCTTTGATAATATTCTCAAAATCAATAAAATTGATTTGAGAAAAAACTAAAGTATAAAAACAAATAAAAGGCTCATCTACTTACAAAATTGTAAATAAATGAGCCTTTTACAGATAAAATTATTTTAACTAAGAAGAGATTGGTAAATATTGGTTAGTATTTCAAGGGTTTAATTATCATCTATTTACAACAAATAACAACTTAGCTTAAACTATATTGAGTGCTTATTGATTAAAAAATAACCATTCTATTGCTTTAGGAAATTCTTTGCCCCATTGATCTTCGTTATGTAAGCCTTCTGGTTCATAAGAAAGATTGATTTCCGTTTTTCTAATGCCTTGTCTTTGAAAGGTTTGTTTCAGTTTCTCAACATTTGGAAGCATCATTGTTCCTTCATCGCCACCAGCATAAATATAAATATTGGTTGGTAAATGAGAGATAAAATCAATGGCATCAAAATAAATATTGGGCGAAACCCAAAGCGACGGAGAAAATACCATCAATTTCCCAAATACTTCTGGAAACATCAAACCTGCATAAATACTGATTAAGCCACCTAAAGAACTTCCGCCAATACCTGTGAATTCACGTTCTGGCAAAGTTCTAAAATTGTTATCAATATATGGTTTTAATGTTTTTGAGAGAAACTGTGCATATTTTCGTCCCTGACCTTTTCCCATTTTTGGGTTATTGTACGGAGAATACTCTTGATAACGTTGTTCGCCACCATGTGCTACAGCCACAACAATCACATCGCCATGACCACGAGCAGCCAAAACGGCTAATTGTTTATCAATACCCCAATTACCAAATTCAGAACCACCCCCAAATAAATTTTGGGCATCTTGTAAATAAATTACAGGATAATGTTTTTCTGATGTTTCGTAATTATGAGGAAGCAAGATATAAACAGCACGCTTTCTATCAAACTGAGGAATTTCAAAAGCATCTGAAATCAAGCGAATTTCTGGCATTAAATCTCCAGAAAGATTTTCGCCGTCTAATCTCCAGTGTGGTACAAAATCTTTTAAAACGCCTGTTCTTACTTTGGCAATTCTGTTTGCTGTGGGTTTACCAAATTCATCTAATTCTACTTGATTCCATCCGCCTTTTGTATATTTATACTCAAAGCTTTCAGGCAATTTAATGGTATCTGGTAACTTCAATATGTATTTTCCGTCTTCAACTTTGTTTAAACGGAACTCTTCTTTATCTGGAAGCCATTCGTTGAAACTGCCTGAAATATAGACAGGGCGATTATCTTCAACGGGAGTGGTTAGTTCAAAATATAAAACACTTTTACTCATTCTTGAATTGTTTGTCGAACCGCAAATTTAACTAAATAAAGTATGATATTTAGCTTTCGAAGGACGGATTTAGAACATCTGTTCTCTTTTTTGTGTTGAATGGACACAAAATAAGTAAGAGTGATGAATTATGAATGATGATTTTTGAATTTAAAATATTGATATGCTGGTGGTTAATTATAAAAATGGCGCTGAATTTTCATTGATAACTTATAATAATAGTCAAGAAAATCGAAGTTGAAATTTTCACTTTACCCTAAATCAGACCGTTAAAACTCACTCGCTCAACACATATAAATCGGCTAAATTTCTGCCCAATCCATCGTAATCTAAACCATAACCCAACACAAATTTATTTTCAATTTCGAATCCAATGTATTCAATCTCAATTGGTTGTTTCAATGCTTCTGGTTTTTGGAAAAGTGTTGCTACTGACAAAGAACTTGGATTTTGTGCCAACAATTGCTTTTTGATTTCAATCATCGTCAAACCAGTATCAATAATATCTTCAATAATGATAATATCACGATTTTCGATACTTTCTGACAAGCCCAAAATTTGATGTACTTTACCCGTAGATTCAGTTGCTTGATATGATGAAACTCTCAGAAAAGTAATTTCACAAGAAACCGTGATGGATTTCATCAATTCGGCGGCAAACATAAATGAACCATTCAAAATGGCTAAAAACAAAGGTTGTTTTCCCGCATAATCTTGATTGATGGATGAAGCGAGTGCAGTGATTCGCTTTTCTAAAACACTTTGTTCAATGAATACTTCAAAATGTTTGTCGTGTACTTGTATCGTGGATTTCATAAATACTTGATTGCTAATTTGTAAAAATACGCTAATCTAAAGAGCTAGCCAAATAGTTTAGAAAGCATTAAGCCCTCCCGAAAACAGAATATCTATGAACATAACACTTTTTAATAATGCTTTTCGTTGTATCATTCGTTAGAGCAATACTTAAAATTTCCTTAAATTTACATCCAGAAAAGACAATCATCCATGAAAAAAATATTTAATTTTTCGATTTATATAAAAGTATTCCTCTTGTGCTTTCTGATGTTTTCGCAACAGCAAATCGCCAATGCACAATGGTGGAAAGATACTGAAAAAGCAGAACAGGAGCGTTCAAAAGGAATGCTTTTGCTAACGGCTGAAGTTCAGATTGAAGCTACGCAGGCAATCAATCACATGTATAATTTTAAGTTTTACGAAGCCGAGCGTGAATTCAATTATTTGAAAGTAAAATATCCAGAACATCCACTGCCTGATTTTTTATTGGGCTTAATGGAATGGTGGAAAATTGTGCCTAATACCGAAAATGTAATTTACGACGAACGTTGTATTGATTACATGGATAAGAGTATTGAAAAAGCAGAAAAAATTTGGGATGATTCTGAAAACCCAGAAGCGGCTTTCTTTATGGCAGCAGCTTATGCTTTTAAAGGACGTTTACATTCTGAAAGAAAACATTGGACGAAAGCTACTTTTGCTGCAAAAAATGCCTTGAAATATCTCGACCGTTCAAGAAGTTTCTCTGATTTTAGTCCAGAATTAATGTTTGGCGACGGATTGTATAATTACTATTTTCATTATGTAAAAGAAAATTATGCCATGCTTCGTCCAGTACTTTGGTTGTTTCCAAAAGGCGATAAACCAAAAGGAATCAGTCAGTTAGAAAAAGTGAGCTATAATGCTTTTTACACTCGTACAGAAGCCCGTTACTTTTTATTACAAATTTATGGCATGGAAAACATGAATGAAAAAGCCTTGAATTTGTCGAAATACACTTATGAAACTTATCCCGACAATCCGTTCTTTCAAAGATTTTATGCAAGAAGTGCTTTTGTAGCGGGTAGAGTAACGGAAGCCAAAACGATTGCCAAAAGTATTCTTCAAAAAATCGAAGAACATTATCCTGGTTACGAAGGCGTAAGTGGTAGATATGCCGCTTATATTTTGGGTTATTATGCCATGAATTATGATAGAGATGCCCAAGAAGCAAGAGCTTATTATCAAAAAACGATAGATTTTGCCAAACAAACTGGTTCTACCAATTCAGGTTATTATTGGTCATCAATGATAGCTTTAGGAAAACTCGCTTCGCAAGAACAAGATTATGATAAGGCAATTGAATACTTCAAACAAGTAATTGAAGATTCGGAACGTAAATCTTCGCAAAGAGAAGAAGCCAAAAAACTATTAACGGAAGCGAAAAAAGCGAGAAGAAAGAAAAAGTAATGATTCACTCATGATAAAATCTTTCATAGATTTACTACAATATAAAGCTCCGACGCAAGTCTGGGCTTTTATTTTTTAATGCCTATTCCTCCAAATTTGTGATGAATTATTTGGGAAGTCTCATCATATTTGTCTATATTTAAAATTCATAATTATACAAATAAATGTACTTCTCGCTCTGTCCAGCAACTTTTATCGTTGAAAATTCATTACCTCTACTGTATTTCAAAACATTGAATCTATTTAACATATCATGAAAGTTTCTACTTCTCAACCATTTCAAATCATTTATTCGATACTCAGCCACGAGTACCTCGGATACCTCTTTGAAGCTTTTATTGTTCAGCTCGACGATAAAGAAGAACTAACTTTATTGAACCAAAATGTTTCAATAAAAAACATCAACGAGTTTGCGCACGGTTTAGATAAAATTGATTTACAACTCGTAAAACTGATAAATTCTCTTCAATCAGAAAATATTTATAAAAAATTTGTAGGCTCAAAAAAACGCTCTGTCGTCGATTTTTTCTTGAAAGTATATGACCCACAAAAGGGAGAAAAAGCTTTGCAAGAAATGATTGCTGTTTATGTAGAAAAAGTAAAAGCAGAAATGTTGCCTTTGTTGCTTGGAAAAAAACTGTTCATCATGGGCAGTGATGGTAATCCGATTTGGCAACAAGTAGAAGTATTACCCGAAAAAGCAACCGTACTTTTTCATTTCATGAGAAATACCGACAATACACATTATTTCCCTACGATTAAATATGCAGGTTCTAAAGTGGATTTTCAATATAAAAATGCCTTTATCGTTTGCGATGAACCCGCTTGGATTATCATCGAAAATAAACTTTACCATTTTGCTAAAGAAGTAGATGGCAAGAAATTACGTCCTTTCTTACAGAAACGATTTATCGTTATTCCTAAAACGTTAGAAGAAGATTATTATCGAAAATTTGTTTCATCAATCATCACCATGTTTGATGTTTATGCAAAAGGTTTTGAAATTCGTTCAGAAGCATACTCAGGTATTCCAATTTTGAATCTTGCCGAAAATAAAAGCCTTCAAGCTGTACTAAGCGATAATGATGAAGCTGATTTTCAGAAAGATGAAGACATAGAATTATCAATAAGCTTGGCTTTTCAGTATGGAGAATATGCTTTTAAGTTTGATAGTTTTTCAACTGAAGTAAATGTAAGCATGGAAAAAAAGGGTGATGACTACGTTTTCCATAAAGTACGAAGAGATTTAACCTTCGAAAAATCTACTTTGGCAATGCTTGATACTTTGGGTTTAGAACTTAAAAATGGTAAAATGATTTTACCAAAAAGTGAAGCTTTTGCCTGGATTCAGAAGAATTATCATGCCTTAACCGAAGCTGGTTTTGCCATAGAACAAAGTGTAGAAGACGATGGCAAAAAGTATTTCTTGGGTTATTCAAACATAGAAGTAAATATTACTGAAGGCAACGATTGGTTCGATATTAATGCCATTGTCCATTTTGGAGATTTTGAAATACCTTTTCTGAAACTTCGTAATTTGATTTTACAGAAAAAGAAAGAATTTACCTTACCCAACGGAGAAATTGCAGTAATTCCCGAAGTTTGGTTTACACAATATTCCGAACTATTTGCTTTTGTAGAACATCACACAGAAAGAGACGGCTTTATTCTGAAAAAGCATCATCTTTCATTGGTGCAAGATTTACAAAGTGAATCGTTGGCGACGGCAGTACTCAGCAGGAAGTTAGAGAAATTAAGAGATTTCGATGAAATCCATGCTTATGATTTGCCGAAAGGTTTCAAAGGAAGTTTGCGTCCATACCAAAAAGCGGGTTACGATTGGATGCGTTTTTTGAACGATTACCATTTTGGAGGTTGCTTGGCAGATGATATGGGTTTAGGAAAGACTGTGCAAACCTTAACCTTATTGCAATCGCAAAAAGAGCAAAAAATAGCACAACCAAGTTTATTGATTTTGCCTACTTCTTTGATTTATAATTGGGAAATGGAAGCCCGTAAGTTCACGCCTGAACTAAAAATATTAACTTATACAGGTACTTATCGGGATAAAAACATTGAAGTATTTGATAATTATGATGTTGTACTGACAACCTACGGCATTATCAGGATTGATATTGATTTACTGAAAAATTACCGTTTTAATTATGTGATTTTGGATGAATCGCAAGCGATAAAAAATCCTTCTTCTTATATCACCAAAGCGGTAATGCAATTGAATTCAAAGAATCGCTTGGTACTTACTGGAACGCCACTTGAAAATAGTACGATGGATTTATGGTCACAAATGACTTTCATTAATCCGGGATTGTTGGGTTCTCAGCATTTTTTTAGAAATGAATTTCAAGTTCCGATTGAAAAAAAGGGAGATGATACGAAAATCCATCGTTTGTATTCAATCATCAAACCTTTTATGTTGCGAAGACATAAATCGCAAGTAGCAACAGAATTGCCTCCGAAGATAGAGAGTATTCATTATGCACAAATGTCGGAACAACAAGAACGTGAATACGAAGAAGCGAAATCTTATTTTAGGAACTTGATTTTAGCACATATCGACGAGCAAGGAATGGCGATGTCGCAAATGATTGTGCTACAAGGTTTAACCAAACTGAGACAATTGGCGAATCATCCAAGAATGGTTGATACTGAGTATGAAGGAGATTCTGGGAAATTAGAAGACGTGATGGATAAGTTGGAATCTATTTTAGGAAAAGGACATAAAGTGTTGATTTTTAGCCAATTTGTAAAACATCTTGACCTTTTCAGAGAACGCCTCGATAAAGAAGCTCGTCCTTATGCTTATTTGGATGGAAGTACTCACGACCGACAAGCACAAGTAGAGAAATTCCAACAAAATGAAAACATACAGATTTTCTTGATTTCGTTAAAAGCTGGAGGTTTGGGACTTAATCTTACCGCTGCCGATTATGTATTCATTTTAGACCCTTGGTGGAACCCTGCAATTGAGGCACAGGCCATCGACAGAGCGCATAGAATTGGGCAAGTAAATACAGTATTTACTTATAAATTCATTACGAAAAATACCGTTGAAGAAAAGATTTTGGCATTACAACAAAGCAAACAACGCCTTGCCAATGAATTAATTACGACAGAAGAAAGCTTTGTGAAATCTTTAACCAAAGACGATGTTTTGGCTTTGTTAGAGTAAATTTTTCTTTTTCTCCGAACTAACCAATTTGTCAAATTTCATTTTCATGAAATACGTTAAAATCGTTAAAATGATTGTGATAATAATTCCTTCTTCAAGGTAATTAGCACTTGTATTGGCAGGTGCTGAATACCAAACATAAATTAAAAAGGCTATCAAGATAATTTCTGCAAAGAAAAACACAGATAGAATCCCGACGATAAGGGATAATAAAAGAGGTCTTAGTTTATCGAAAATTGATTTCTTTTTTTCCATTTTTCAAAAAAATAGGCGGATTGAAAACCCGCCTTATGTGATTGTAATAAAGTATTCTTTAGAAGAAAAATCCACCAACACGTAATACCAACGGACTGCCGTAAGGAGAATTATACTCTTTGTAAGTAAAATTGTATAAGGCTGTAATCTGAAAACCGCCAAAACCAACGCCAATTCCAGCTAAAGTTTGAACAGGATACTCATACGAATTCCCAGCTTGTTTGTAATAATACTTTTGCAATTCTGCTTGAGCAAACATATTAGAGGCAATATCATCTAAAAAATGTAAACGATACTGTCCGAAAACTCTTGGCCCATATTGATTTAGCGAAGCAAAGTTTCTTTGTTTGTAATATTGATAGTCAACCGCAACACCAACGATAAAATCATTAGTAGCTTGATAACCAACCATCGGCGAAATACCAATTACTGTTGGGTTTCCGAATTGCAAACCGCCAAGTCCGCCACCAAAACGTATTCTTTGGCTAAAAGGTAAATCTCTAACATCTTGTTCTTCGTCTAAATCCCGAACAGAACTATCTTGTTTGATAACAACAGGAGCTTGTGAATAAGAAGTAGTATAAGCAGTAATAGAGATTAGAATGATAAAAAGTAATTTTTGCATGGTTATATTTTATTTTTTCTTAGAAACGTTGATAGAATCTGCTAATTTAACGCAAAGATTATCTATTTTCTTGTAAAGCACGAAACAATCTTTTTAGAAAACTTGTCTACAAGTAAATAGGTTTATTTTCTTGCCTCTTTTATCATTATTTGATTGTTGAAAAGCCAATTTTCACAGTTCAGAATTTCTTATCTTTGTTTCATGAACAATACCGAAATCATCAACCAGAATCATACTGCATTTGAAGACCTTGACCCTAAACGTTTTATCATCATCAAAGGGGCAAGAGTAAATAATCTGAAAAATATTGATGTTGCCATTCCTCGCAACAAACTGGTCGTGATTACGGGTTTGTCGGGTTCTGGGAAATCGTCCTTGGCTTTTGATACACTTTTTGCCGAAGGGCAACGAATGTACGTTGAAAGTTTAAGCTCTTATACTCGTCAATTCTTAGGGCGAATGGAAAAACCTGATGTCGATTATATCAAAGGAATTTCGCCAGCCATTGCTATCGAACAAAAAGTTTCGAGTAAAAACCCACGTTCTACCGTAGGAACTACTACTGAAATTTATGATTATCTCAAATTACTTTTTGCGAGAATTGGAACAACGTTTTCGCCCATTTCTGGAAATGAAGTACGGAAAGATACCGTTACAGACGTCGTGAATTATTTGTTTACAAAAGACGAAGGACAAAGAGTAATGGTGTTGTCGCCACTTTACTTGAAAGAAGGACGCAAGCTTTCAGAAGAAATGAAAATTTTACTTCAAAAAGGCTATACTCGTATTGTGGTTGATGGTGAAACCAAATTCTTAGAAGAACTTTTGGATGATAAAGCAGCACTTAAAAATTTGCCTGCGATAGATTTATTCAGTAATAATTATAAAATCCTCATCGACCGTGTGGTGATAAAAAAAGAAGCCGACGGACAACCAGAGGAGGAAACGCAATTTCGTCTTTCGGATTCTATTCAAACGGCTTTTTTTGAAGGAAATGGTACTTGTTTCGTCGAAATTGTAGGGGATGAAACGAAAGTATTCTCCGACCGTTTTGAAGCCGATGGAATTGTTTTTGAAGAACCTTCTTTGAATTTACTCAGCTTTAACAATCCTTATGGTGCTTGTAAACGTTGTGAAGGTTTTGGTAGAATTCTTGGACTCGACCCTGATTTAATCATTCCCGATAAAGGTGTTTCGGTTTACGAAGGAGCGATTGCTCCGTGGAGAACCGATAAAATGAGCGAATGGCTGATTCCATTATTGAAAAATGGTGCAAAATTCGATTTCCCAATTCATCGACCTTACAAAGATTTAAGCGACGAGCAAAAGGAATTACTCTGGACTGGAAATGAATATTTTCAAGGTCTGGATGATTTCTTTGCGATGTTGGAAAAAGAAACGCATAAAATTCAATACAGAGTAATGCTTTCACGCTATCGTGGGCGAACTACTTGCCCAGATTGTAAAGGTTCACGTTTGCGAAAAGATGCAGGTTATGTGAAAATCGAAGGAAAATCAATCATTGATTTGGTACTTATGCCATTGAGTGATGTTAGCGATTTCTTCAAAAATCTTGATTTGCCTGATTATCAATATGGTGTTTCTAAAAGAATTTTAGTAGAAATAGAAACTCGTTTAGAATACATGGAGAAAGTTGGTTTGGGTTATTTAACACTCAATCGTTTGTCTTCAACACTTTCGGGAGGTGAATTTCAACGCATCAAATTGGCTACTTCTTTGGGTAGCGCTTTGGTGGGTTCAATGTATATTTTAGATGAACCATCTATCGGTTTGCATCCAAGAGATACCCAAAGATTGGTTTCTGTTTTGGAGTCTTTGCGAGACATGGGCAATACTGTAATTGTCGTAGAACACGAAGAAGAAGTAATGCGTGCGGCTGACCAAATTATTGATATTGGTCCAGATGCTGGGAGTAATGGTGGAAAATTGGTTTTTCAAGGAAACTGGGAAACCATTAATGATATTGAAGCGAAAGCAAAACCAGAAGCTGGATTTTCGCACACGATTAATTTTTTAACAGGACACGATACCATAGAAGTACCAAAATTCCGTAGAAAATCAACCAGTTTTATCGAAGTAAAAGGGGCTTACGAGAATAATTTAAAGGATGTTAGTGTGAAATTTCCTTTGGGAATTTTGATTGCCGTAACGGGTGTAAGTGGTTCTGGAAAATCAACTTTAATTCGTAAGATTTTATATCCAGCTTTGGGGCGTCATTTGGGAACTTATACCGATGAAGCAGGTAAATATGCAGAAATCAGTGGAAGTATTGGCAAGATTGAAGCCGTAGAAATGGTTGACCAAAATCCGATTGGAAAATCGTCTCGCTCAAATCCTGTTACATACATCAAGGCTTATGACCAAATTCGCTTATTGTATTCTGAACAACCAATTGCCAAAGCGAGAGGTTATAAACCTGCGCATTTCTCGTTCAATGTAGAAGGTGGGCGTTGTGAAACTTGTCAAGGCGAAGGATTTGTGACGATTGAGATGCAATTTATGGCCGATGTAAAATTGAAATGTGAGTCTTGCGGCGGAAAACGTTTTAAACAAGAAATTTTAGACGTAAAATTCAATGAGAAAGACATTGCAGATATATTAGACATGACGGTCGATGAAGCGATTGAACTTTTCAAGAAAGACCAAGCCAAATTAGCCGACAAATTATTGCCACTCCAAGAAGTAGGCTTGGGCTATGTAAAATTGGGGCAATCGTCTAATTCACTTTCGGGCGGAGAAGCCCAAAGAGTAAAATTGGCAAGTTTCTTAGGAAAAGGAAACCCGAACAAAGGCAAAACACTTTTCATTTTTGATGAACCTACCACAGGTTTACATTTTCACGACATTAAAAAATTATTGAAAGCCATTAATGCTTTGGTAGAACAAGGAGACTCCGTCATTATCATTGAACATAATATGGAAGTGATAAAATCTTCAGATTATATCATCGACTTAGGCCCAGAAGGTGGAGAAAAAGGAGGCTTTGTTACCTTTGAAGGAACACCCGAACAAATGACGAAGATAGTAGGCAATTATACGGCTGACTTTTTGAAAGGAAAAATCTGAACTATCTTACACATTGAAACTTTATGGCGGTAAAGTTAAAATGGATTAGTTGTTCTGTTGACTAGTGTTAATGAGTTGCTGTTTTCTGATTAATTTTTGATAGGTTAGTGTTCTAAGCATACCAATTTTAATCTTTCGTTTCAGTGCGTCTGTTTCTGATTTGTAAGTGTTTTGTCCTTTCAATAATTCTTCGACGATATTAGTTACTAAGACTTCAACGGATTCTGCTGTTAGCATGAGAGGCTTTTTTTTCATCGTTTTTGGGCTTGTCTAAGGTGAAATGCGTTTAAAGGTCATTTACTATTAATTCTGAACATAAGTTAATATTTTTTGTTTGACAAAAAAATAATTTCTCCCTGTTTTTTTGTCAAACAACACGTTTTTTGTCGCTTAAACTAGAAATATGTGCATAGAGCATAAGTTAATTCAGTGATAATTTGTCTTCGGTTTCTAAATCTTACATCGTAAACAATGTTTGCCAAATCCATACAATTATATAGAAATGCTTACTTAGGATTACCCAAATCTGTATGGTTACTTTCTGGTGTAATGTTTGTCAACAGAAGTGGCACAATGGTTTTGCCCTTTTTGTCGCTTTACTTAACACAGAAACTACATTTTAGCGTAACGGATGCAGGTATTGTGATGGGCGTGTATGGAACAGGCGCATTATGTGGTACTTTTTTAGGAGGAAGACTGACGGATAAAATTGGATTTTATTACATCCAATTTTTTAGTTTACTGTTCGCAGGAATGATGTTATTGATGATAATGCACCTCACTAATTTTTATGCCATTTGTACAGGAGTATTCATTTTTACTTTATTTGGAGATAGTTTTCGTCCAGCCAATGCGGCTGCTTTAGCGCATTATAGTGAGGCAGAAAACCGTACTCGTTCTTTTTCTTTGAATCGCTTGGCGATTAATTTAGGTTGGTCGATAGGCGGAGGGATGGGTGGAATTCTTGCTGAAATCAATTACGATTTACTCTTTTGGGCAGATGGAATTACTTGTATTGTAGCTGCTATTTTGTTAAGAGTTTTGCTAAAAGTACCTATTCAAAAAAGTAATAATCAATCTGAAATACAGTTGACAAAACCATTGGTGCTTTCGCCTTATCGAGATAAAGTATATTGGTTTTTTATTGTTTGTGTTACGCTATACGCCATTTCATTTTTTCAATTATTCAGTTTAGAACCGCTGTATTTCCGAACGGTGTATCATTTGCCCGAATCGCAAATAGGTTTATTGATGGTTTGTAATGGCTTGATGATTGCTTTTATAGAAATGATTTTGGTACATCAATTAGATGGGAAATTTCTGAAAACAAACCTGATTGCGATTGGAACAGCCTTGACAGCTTTATCTTTTTGGGTTTTTAATACCTATTTCTTTGTAGGAATACTCTGGATTTCAATCATTTTGAATACTGTAGGAGAAATGTTTGCGATGCCATTTATGCAAAGTTTTTCGATAGAACGTTCGGATGAATCTAACCGTGGACAATACATTGCGATGTACACCATGTGTTATTCTTTTGCTCAAATTTCATCGCCAACTATTGGCTCACAATTGGCGGAACACTTTGGTTTTACTACTTTATGGTACGTAATGGGAAGTTTTTGTGTATTATCAACAGCAGGCTTTTTGTATTTAAAAACTTTGAGATAAAATCTCATGCAACCTTTGTTGGTAAAATTGTATCTTTGAAAAAGCTGTCAGCTTTCAGTCATGAGCTTTGAGCTTTCAGTTTTTGAACTTTTTAATGTTGAATAAGTTTATAAACGATGCTCAATTCTGTTTAAAAAAGGCTTACATCTCAACACTCATAGCTTAAATCTCTAACATGTCTCTAAAAAACGCCAAAATACTTGCTATCGATGATGACCCAGACGTACTGGTTGCTGTGAAAATGTTACTTCGTCCTGAAGTAAAAGAAATCGTTACCGAAAAAAATCCTGAACGTATTCAATCATTATTGGCTCAAACTCAATTCGATTTGATTTTGCTGGATATGAACTACAAAAGTTCATTGAATACAGGAAATGAAGGTATTTTTTGGTTGAGAAAAATCAGAGAAATCAATAAATCTGTAGCCGTAATTATGATTACCGCTTATGGAGACATTGATTTGGCAGTACGTTCGGTGAAAGAAGGAGCAACAGATTTTGTATTGAAACCTTGGCGAAATGAAAAATTATTAGTCACTATTGAAGAAGCTCTTGAAAAATCTGCTTTAGAAAATCCCATCTCAAGTAAAAATAAAAAAAGTGCGGCTCCTACCATTATCAATTCTTTACTTGGTAAAAGCGAAGCCATGCAAGATATTTTCTATAAAATCGAAAAGATTGCTCCGACCGATGCCAATATTTTGATTTTAGGAGAAAACGGAACAGGAAAAGGGGAAGTAGCAAAATTGATTCATCAAAAATCAATGAGAGCTGGAAAACCTTTTGTCCATGCAGATTTAGGTTCTTTAACGGAAAGTTTATTTGAATCTGAATTGTTTGGACATAAAAAAGGCGCTTTTACAGATGCCCGTGAAGACCGTGCTGGTCGTTTTGAATCAGCCAATAAAGGCACTTTGTTTTTGGATGAAATCGGAAATATTTCTTTGCCACAACAAGCAAAATTATTGACTGTTTTACAGAATAGAGAAGTAACTCGTTTGGGAACAAATGCACCAGTAGCAATTGATATTCGTTTAATTTCTGCGACAAATGCACCAATCAAAGAAATGTCGGCACAAAATCAGTATCGCAAAGATTTAATTTATCGACTAAATACCATAGAAATTACTTTGCCACCACTTCGTAGTCGTGGTGATGATGTTGTTTTATTGGCAGAGTATTTTACAAAGACTTACGCACAGCAATACCACAAAAATCTTCGTGAAATTGACGAAAAAGCCAAAGATAAATTGCGTAAATATGCTTTTCCAGGTAATATTCGTGAATTGCAACACGCTATAGAAAGAGCCGTAATTATGTCGGATGAACAAGTATTAACAGCTCGTGATTTGGACTTAAGTTCTTCCATCGAAAATCCTATTGCCATGAGTAATGAGCCTAATACTTTACGGATTGATGAAATGGAAAAATCAACGATTCTGAAAGCCATCGAAAGACATGACGGGAACATCACCAAAGCCGCTCGTGAATTAGGTTTAACCCGCACCGCTTTGTATAGACGTTTAGGGAAGTATGATATTTAATCAAATTTAAGTGATTAATAATATGTGAAAACACTGAACGGATACTCATCAATTAGACAAAAACATGAATAAAAACGTAGAAAAACTTTATCAACTAGCTGGAAAAACTTCTCGAAAAATTATTGGTTTGATGTCTGGTACTTCAATGGATGGACTGGATGTAGCCCTTTGTGAAATTTCAGGAAGTGGAGAAGACACCGTTGTTAAACTATTGAATTTCGAAACTGTTGATTATTCCGAAGCCATCAAAACGGAAATCAGAAAAGTATTTGCCAAAAAAACGATTGATTTTCAACACTTGGCTTTACTGAATGAGTGGATTGGTTTACTACATGCTGAAATGATTTTGGATTGTCTAAAAAAGTGGAAAATTGATGCTGACGAAGTAGATTTGGTCGCTTCTCATGGGCAAACTGTGATGCACGCTCCTAAAATTTTGCATCAGCAAGAAATGTTTCCGAATGCCACTTTACAAATTGGCGACGGCGACCACATCGCTGTAAAAACGGGTATTATTACGCTTTCTGATTTCAGGCAAAAACATATTGCTGCTGGTGGCGAAGGTGCACCTTTAGCCGTTTATGGAGATTACTTTATTTTCGGAAAAAAGGGAGAAAACCGCATTATGCTCAATATGGGTGGTATTGCCAATTTCACTTTTTTACCTGCAAGTATGAATCCAGAAGAAGTATTTGTGACGGATACAGGAACTGGAAATACGCTGATTGATGCTTTCACAAGAGTTT
Source organism: Arcicella lustrica (assembly GCF_034930985.1). Lineage (NCBI taxonomy): Bacteria > Pseudomonadati > Bacteroidota > Cytophagia > Cytophagales > Flectobacillaceae > Arcicella > Arcicella lustrica. Next base: position 119,192 of record NZ_JAYGIM010000013.1, on the reverse strand, counting down.
ATTTTCCAGATTTAGCTTATGATAAAGATGCAGCCATTGCCAAACAAGGAATTGTCAATGCAAGATTATTAGAAGTTTTGAAAGCAGATAATTTCTTTTTTGCTCCTTTCCCAAAAACAACTGGACCAGAATTATTCAGTATTGAATATGTCAAAAGAGCACAGGAAATCAGTAAAACAGAAAGTATTTCTGTGAATGATTTATTGGCGACTCTTACCCGATTCAGTGCAGAAACCATTTCAGAAGCCATTCATTGGGCGGTAGGCTCGCAATCGTTAGCAGATTTCAATATTTATCTTTCTGGTGGAGGAATGCACAATCCATTGTTGGTTCAATGGTTGAAAGAATTAATTCCTTCTAATTTCTTTAAAACAGACGATTTAGGTATTTCTGGCGATGCCAAGGAAGCAGTACTCTTTGCCATTTTAGCTAACGAAACCGTTGCTGGTGGAGAATCTGATTTTGGAACAAGAAAAGGAATTCCTTCGGTAGCGATGGGCAAAATTTCTTTTCCAAGCTAATGCAACCTTTAATTGCTCCTTTGCATCTAATGACAGAGTTGTAGAACTTCGGATTTTTGATGTCGGATTTCGGTGATTTTTAAATTGATTTCAAAGCCGTCATTCATTCAATCACTAACTCGCTCATTCACAATCAGATAATTATCACAATTAGACAATAGGTATCATGAAAAACATCGCTAAATCTCTTTCAATAGTATTTATTACACTTTTTTCAGTAGTAACTACTTTTGCTCAACTTACTAAAGAAAACCGTTCGCTTGCTGGTTTTAAAACCATTCGTGTAACAAGTGGTATCGATTTGTATATCAAACAAGGAAATACCCAATCGGTTATCGTGAATGCAGACAAAGATAAAATCAACGACATCGTTACAGAAGTAAAAGATGGAGGCTTGAGTATCTATGTTGAAAACTCTAAATGGGGTTGGTTCAATTGGAATTCTAAACCTGTAAAAGTGTATGTTACGATAAAAGACTTAGCTGGTATTTCTGCTACAGGAGGTTCGGATGTTTATTCAGAAAATAAATTAGATTTGATTAAACTGAACGTAAGTGCTACAGGAGGTTCGGATGTTAAATTAGAACTAGATGCCGACGAACTTACTTGTCAAACAACGGGTGGTTCTGATGTTACTTTGGTTGGAACAGCTACTGTTTTTAAAGCTTCATCAACGGGAGGAAGTGATTTGAAAGCTTCAGATTTAAGAACAAGTTTCTGTAGTGTTTCGTCAACTGGTGGTTCTGATGCCTATGTTTGGGCTGAAAAAGAAATTAGTATTACAGCCACTGGCGGTAGCGATGTATATCACAAAGGCAATGCAAGAGTAGTTAAATCAAGCTCTTCGGGCGGTTCGGATATTCATAAACGATAGATTTTGAATAAATAAAAAAACATGAGTCATCCCGAATTTTCTCCTAAAATAGCGAGTTTTAGAAGATTTAAAAGTTTTTTGGATTTGTTCTCGTCCTTACTTTTTGTCTTGATACAAAAAGTAACCGCAGCGGCGGCCGCAAAAAAATCAAGAATTCCTAAACTCGCTTCGCTCAAACAGTAGGAATTCGTTGCCCATCAATCACAAAAAAGCGGTCGAAATTAGTTTTTCGACCGCTTTTTTGTGATTTTAAAATTCGGGATGACTCATGTTTATTGTCTTAATTCTCCTCTTCATCCTCACTTTTCTTTTTTGCTTTGGGGGCTTCGTAAATGATTTTCCCTTTGTTGTCTCGTTCTTGCAGAACGACTGTTTCAGAAGTATCAAATTTGTCTTTTGGGTAAAGCGTTTCCTTTTTTAAGCGTCCCATTGCTCCAAATTGATGATACTCTCGCCAACGACCTATTTTTACACTATCATCAAATTTCCCTTCTTCTTTTAGCTGTCCGCCTTCATAAAATGAGCGATATTCCCCCGTTACTTTATTGTATTTTACAGGAACTACTTCTTTGATTTTAGTTTCAGCTTTGTCGTAATAGCTAATTTTTGAATCTGCAAAAAAACCTTTTTTATACTTTTCTTTTGTTAGAAGAATATACTCTTGATTGTAAGTTTCCCAACGTCCATCTTTTACACCAACATAAAAAAAGCCTTCTTCAACTAACTCATCGTTCACATATTTTTTATAAGGACCATGACAAACTTCTCCGTAATTTTTATCTTTTCTAGGCACGTTGGTTACTCTTCTAAGTTTTGGGTCGTACCACCAAATTTCTTTAGCATAAATGCTTGGTTCGGCTTCATCAGGGTTTCTCAGTACATGAATTTCTTCAATGGTTAGCCTTGTTCCAGAACCGTATTCGCCAATGCGTAACTCAAATTTTATGTCTTCGTAAGAATCTTTAGGCTGTTTTTTTACTTTACTTTTCTTTTTCGATTTATTGATTTTTAAGCCCAAATCAGCCGTTAAATCACTAGCATCGCTACTTAACCTCTTAAATTCATCTTGATTGTCTTTGATAGTTTTCTTAGCATTTTTTACATTATCTAATAAATCAGACTGGATTAAGCCACCTAAAATTCCACCTTTTTTCTTGGCAGAAGTATCGGTTTTGGGTTTGGCATTCGTCTTGAATTCATCATTTTGTGCAAATGAACATTGCGAAACGAACGAAAATATAAGTATTAAAAAGAAAACGATAGACTTCATTTTTATAGACGAAAAGATATTATGGAATCAAAAGAATCGAAAATCAGCAGGTTTGCCATGTCAGATTTTCCTGTTATCAACTTGAAATGGTTACCTTTGTGAACGAAAATACGAATAATTTATTTTTATAAGTAAAGATAAGGAATTTCGTTCTATCACAAGAACAGAGCAAATTATACAATATATATCTTGGAAAAAGACGCTAAAATTTACATCGCTGGCCACAGAGGAATGGTGGGTTCGGCAATTCATAGAAAACTACAGGAAAAAGGTTTTACCAATTTTGTATTGAAAACCTCTAAAGAACTTGACCTTCGTAATCAACAAGCCGTTGCCGATTTTTTTGAGAATGAAAAGCCTGAATATGTATTCTTGGCTGCGGCAAAAGTAGGAGGGATTATCGCCAATAATACTTACAGAGCAGATTTTTTGTTTGAAAATTTGTCGATTCAAAACAATGTAATTCACAGTTCTTTTGTGAACAAAGTGAAAAAGTTGATGTTTTTGGGTTCTTCGTGTATTTATCCAAAATTAGCTCCGCAACCTTTGAAAGAAGAATATTTGTTGACAGGCTTGTTGGAAGAAACCAATGAACCTTATGCCATTGCCAAAATTGCAGGAATTAAAATGTGTGAGTCGTACAGAAGACAATACGGCTGTGATTTTATTTCGGTAATGCCAACGAATCTTTATGGACCAAATGATAATTATGATTTACAAAAATCGCACGTAATGCCTGCGATGATTCGTAAATTTCATGAGGCTAAATTAGCTGGAAATACTTCTGTAACGCTTTGGGGAACGGGTTCGCCAATGAGAGAATTTTTGCATGCTGACGATTTAGCAGAAGCTTGTGTTTTCTTGATGGAAAATTATAGTGAAGAAGAGTTTATTAATGTTGGAACTGGAACAGATGTAACGATTAAGGAATTGGCAGAAACCGTAAAAAAAGTAGTTGGTTTTACAGGAGAATTAATTTGGGATACTGCTAAGCCAGATGGTACGCCAAGAAAATTAATGGATGTTTCAAAACTTCATGCTAAAGGTTGGAAGCACACAATAGTACTAGAGCAAGGAATTGCTTTGGCATATCAAGATTTTTTAGTTCATCATGATACGTTAAGATTATAATGAAAAATTCTCTATTTAGGAAATGGACTTTTCCTAAATAGAGAATTTTTTAATACGTTGATTTATACTTTCTTCGCTGGATTTCCGAAAACTGTTTCACGAGCTTTCACACTTTCAACGACTACCGAACCGGCTCCGATTCTTGCTCCTTTTCCGATTTTCACGCCCGAAACAATTGTTACGCCTGAGCCAATAAAAACGTTATCGTCAATAGAAACGCCTGAACCAATAATACTTCCCGAACCGATTTGAACAAAATCTCCTACTTTGGCATCATAATCCACAATCACACGGCTGTGGAGTAAATTATGGTTTCCGATTTCTGCACGAGCGTTAATGATTGTTCCTGCTGAAATCAAATTTCCATGTCCGATAGTTGCTGTGGCAGCAATGGCGGTTTGTTCGTGAATAGCATTTACAGGTTGTACTTTTTTATCATTATGCAACATTTCCACCAAATTCTGACGAACTTTCAATTCATCAACAGCGATAAATACTTCACATCTTTTCCCGATTAATTTGGTATAATCATCGTCGTCAGTACTTCCCATCACGATTACATCGTCGATTTCAGTATTATGTAATTCTTTGTTGTCGTCTAAAAAAGCATAAACGACCACATTATTTGTTTTGAAAATATCAAGGGCGACAGCTCCTAAACCGCCTGCACCTAAAATCATTACTGGATTCTCCATACATTTTTCCTGATTCACTGAATCAAGTTACAATTTTACTCCGTTATTAATTTTATAAATTACTTTTCCGTCTTTTACTAATTCAAAATCAGCTTTTTGCTCCAAACCAATTTCTTTTTCTGCACTGAATGTCAAGCCTGTGGCATCAATTTCGTCTGTACCAAAAAACACCGACATATCGCCAATTTCCTCAATTACAGAACTTTGCGTAAAATAGTCTCTGCCTTTTACAGGTTTTTCGTTTCTATTAATGGCAATATCAGCTTGATAAGTACTATTTCCTTTTTTAATAGTTACATTTCTGATAATTAAATCAAAAATCACTTTATCGTTTACAGGAATTGCATCGTACTCTTTGATATTTTCTTTTTCGTAAGATTGATCCGAAATCATTTTCAAACCTGTAAGGATTGAAACAAAATTCAGTTTTCGGATGTACTGTTTTTCTGGGTCGCCTTTGAAACCGCCTGATTCTATCAAAATCAGGGTCGAACCCCATTTTTGAATATTATCGCCAAAAGCACGTGGCTCAAAATCTGAAGGCCATTTCCCTACTGCATTCGGAATAAATGGTTGCAAAGCATGATTCATTCCGACGATAATCAACATGGCTTTTTTTCGAGTTTCGTTTACTTCTTGAGCTTCGTTATAAGCAGTTGCCAAAAAAGAAATAGTCGCTAAATTTCCCGTTTTACCAGCTGAATAACGTCTGCCTTTGTCGTGAAGATTGAATGAAAAATCTGGTTTTAAATCCAACACTAGTTTTTTTAATAAACTTCCTTCTGGCGTTTGTGTTGCCAAAGCATCACGATTCATATCAATTCCCAAAGCCGTGTAGCGTGTCCACGCTTCTGCCCCGTCAGGATTCAACATCGGAACAAAATAAAAAGTGCATTCTTTCAGCAAATCTGTTCGCAATTGCGTGAGTGCTTGGTCTTCGTTGGCAGTACTTTTTTTATTTTCCAAGAAATTAAAAATGTCCATCAAAGCCATTGTTGCCGTAGCTTCATCGCCGTGCATTTGCGACCAAAGGAGTACTTTGGTTTTTCCTGTTCCACATTTTATCAAGAAAATATCTCTTCCTTCACTCGACTGGGTAGCTTTTGACACTTCAAACAAAGGTTTTTTTTTCATTTGTTCAATTCTGTCCACCAAAGTTTGGTATCCGAATCTACGTTTTGTAACCGTTGATTCACGGAAAATATCGTGATTTTCGTGAAGTATTTTTCCTAAATCTTGAGCGTAATTTTCTGATATGGTATTCATCATAAACATCAATATAATTAATATAATCTTTTTCATCGGCTTCAGGTTGAAAGGTTTATAAAAACTCTTCGTCGGGTATTTTATGTTTTCCTACACCAATTTTTTGGGCAGAATAAATTCCTGAATGACCTGAAAAAGAGTAAGCCATCACGCAAGCCAATGCTAAATAAATAGCAGATTCTGCTCCAAATAACTCAATTCCCATCAAAGTACAAGCAATTGGCGTATTGGAAGCTCCCGCAAAAACGCCCACAAAGCCCATTCCAGCCAAAAGTGCTATTGGAAGCGGAATAAAATTCGTCAAAGCATTTCCCATCGTTGCTCCAATATAAAACAAGGGCGTTACTTCGCCACCTTTAAATCCTGAACCTAAAGTAAGTGATGTAAAAAATATTTTCGCTAAAAAATCATAAAAAGGTAATTTCTCGCTAAACGATTCAACAATTACTGAAACACCCAAACCATTATATTTTGAAGTACCCACAGCAAAAAACAAAATGGCTAAAAGTACGCCACCGACTACTGGTCGCAAAGGTGGATAAGTAATTTTACTTTTGAATAAATTACTCCAAAAATGTGTGCTTTTGGCAAAAAGCATTCCGACTAAGCCAAACAAAATACCTGCAAGTATTGCCCACAGAATTGCTGAAATAGCCAAATGTGGTACTTCTGGAATAGCATAATGTGTATGACCAACATGCCAAAGTTCCTGACAAGTATAATCTGCCACTAAAGCTGAAAAAAGACTTGGCAAAATGGCTTCATAACGCACTTTCCCGATAAAAGCCACTTCTAAAGCAAAAATTGTTCCTGCCAAAGGAGTACCAAAAACCGAAGCAAAACCAGCACTTATGCCCATCATCAACAATATCTTTCGGTCTAAGTTATTGAATTTTAAAGGTTTTGTAAAAAAATCAGCGATTGCTCCGCCCATTTGTACAGCCGTTCCTTCTCTTCCTGCCGAACCTCCAACCAAATGCGTGAGTAAAGTAGTCAATAAAATCAGCGGCATCATTTTAAAAGGAATTGTTTTTTCAGGATGCTGAATTTCTTCAATCAATTGATTATTTCCTTTTGCTACGTCTTGTCCGAAGTAATGATAAATAGCACCAACCGCCAAACCGCCCAATGGCAGAAACCAAATGAGCCATTGGTGATTTTCACGAAAATGAGTCGTCCAATCAAGTGAAACTAAAAAGAAAGCCGAAGCAGAACCAATTGCCAAACCGACAATGACTGCTATTAGAAGCCACTTCAACGTAAATTTCAAAACAAAGATTTGTTGATTCATCATTTGTGTTGGTGAGTTAATCAAGTAAAATTACGGAATGTAATCCAATATAAGTAAGAGTGATAAATGGCGGATTTGAGATTTGGGATTTAGGATTAGTATTTTACCAAGGATTAAAACTAAGTTGACGTAGCGGCAAACCCTTGCAGTTGCCGTTTTGAGTGCGGCAACCGCAAGGGTTTGCCGCTACAAAAAATTAAACTAATGAAATATTTTGAACAAATTAAATCATTCGTACAGCTCTAAGTTCGAATGTGTGAATTGGTTGTATTTTATTTTTTCAATTTTTTTTAATTCAATTGAACCTATTTTGCATTTTAATGTTATAACATTAAATGTATATACATTTATATTTCAATAACAAATAAACTAAACATAACAATGGCAACTGCAACTTGGGCAATCGACGCTTCACATTCAGAAATTCAATTTAAAGTAAAACATTTAGTAATTACTACAGTAACAGGAAACTTCAAGGAATTCAGTGGCTCAGTAGAAGCTGGAGACGATTTTGATGGTGCATCAATTTCATTTGAAGCAAATACAGCTTCAATTAATACAAACAGCGAACAACGTGATGGACACTTGAAAAGTGCGGATTTCTTTGATGCGGAACAATTCCCAACTTTATCTTTCAAATCTACTTCTTTCACTAAAGATGGTGACGATTTTGAATTAGTAGGGGACTTAACAATCAAAGATGTTACTTTACCAGTAACACTTGACGTAGAATATAACGGAACAGCTACTGACCCTTGGGGAAATGTAAAAGCTGGTTTTGAATTAAAAGGAAAAATCAATCGTAAAGATTTTGGTTTAGCTTGGAACGCAATCACAGAAGCAGGAAGTGCATTGGTAAGTGAGGAAGTAAAATTGATAGCCAATATTCAATTGGTGAAACAAGCGTAATTTGAATTTTGAGTTGGGAGTTTTGAGTGCGGAGTTTATAGATTTGAGATAGATTTGTCAACTTTTGTAAAGTTGACAAATCTTAAAAGTTAAAAATACAATCTCATGGCTGAAAGTTCACAACTCAAAACTAATTGTTAAATAATAAAACAATGGAAACGATATTCGGAACAGCCTTCAAAAAAACTTTACATAAAGCTGGTACTCGTGGACAGGCTGACCACGGTTGGTTGAAAACTCGCTTAACATTTTCATTTTCGGGTTATCATGACCCTAAAAGAGTACATTTTGGCGTGTTAAGAGTATTGAATGATGACCAAATTGCTGGTGGAAAAGGTTTCGGAATGCACCCGCACGATAATATGGAAATCATTACGATTCCGACAGAAGGTGTGGTTGAACACAAAGACAATCAAGGCAATCACGGCATTATCACCAAAGGCGAAGTACAAGTAATGTCGGCTGGAACGGGCGTTTACCATTCAGAGTTTAACCATCAAAAAGACGAGACCTTAAAATTATTTCAAATTTGGTTGTTTCCGAATAAAGGAAATGTAACACCACGCTACGACCAAATGAAATTTGATTTGGAAGCTCAACATAACAATTTTCAATTGTTGGTTACGCCAATTGAAGCTAATATTCCAAATACTTTGGGTATTCATCAAGATGCATATTTCAGTATGGGCAAGTTTGAAGCGGGGAAAGAGTTTACTTACAAAATCAATCGTGAAGGAAACGGATTGTACATTTTTGTAGTAAACGGTAGCGTAAATACAAGTGACGAAACATTAGAATTACGTGATGGATTAGGCTTGGAAGGTATTACTGAAGTAAATTTCGAAACCGAAAATGGTGTTGAATTATTATTGATGGAAGTACCAATGGAATTAGAATAGTTTTGAATGCAGAGTTATGAATGCGGAGTGAGGAGTTTTTTAATGATGAATGAGGAGTTTTGAGTGAGGAGTAATTTTTTTAATTATTCCTCACTCAAAACTCCTCATTCACAATTCACTTTACTCCTCACTCTGCACTCAACATTCATCACTCTATTGGTGTTCGTCTCTTAATAAATCGTTCACTGTTTTTACAGGATTGAAAGTAATTAAAGGAACTTCTACAAAAATCGTATTCCAATCAGACATTGCACCGTTCCAAAGTCCTGGTAATTCCTGTGCTTTCAAGTCTTTACCATCTTTAGATTTTTGAGTAACAAAACCTGTTTTTGGGTCACGGAATTTCAATAAATCGAATTTTTCGCCTTTGTTATTTTTCAGAGAACAAATCAAATCAACTGGATTGAAGTGTGTTGAGTTATTGAAAATAGCTTTTTGTTCTTCATCGTCTAAATCAACTTGCGCAGATTCTACTATTTGTAATGAAGTAGTTCTGTCAGCATTTTTACACCAGAAAGGACCACCACCCGGCTCGCCAGTATTTTTTACCACACCACAAACACGTAATGGACGATTCAGCTTTTTCAAGAAATAAGCTACTTTTTCGTTGTGAGGCAAATCTGTAAATGCTGAGTTTTGTAATACACACAGTTCTTTTTCAAAGAATTCTGTCAATTCATTAATCAAAGGTTGCGAAGCCCATTCTGTTAATTGATGTTGATAATCAAAAATCTTATCTTGATAATGAAGTAAAACGCCCGCCAAAGCTTTCTTATAATCATAAGTAGTTTGTTTGATGCGGTCTGGCACTACATTATCAATATTTTTAATAAACACAATATTGGCATCAATATCATTCAAATTAGCCAATAAAGCACCATGACCCGCTGGACGGAACAATAACGAACCATCTTTTTCACGGAATGGCGTATTGTCCAAATTCACGGCAATGGTATCTGTCGATTTTCTTTGCTCAGAAAAAGTAATGTCATATTTTACACCGTAGTCAGCTTCATAAGTAGGCAATACTGCATCTAAAAGTGCCTTGAAACGGCTTAAATGCTCAGGAGAAACGGTAAAATGTAATTTCACGATTCCATCTGTATTAGCATAATTTGCGCCTTCTACTAAATGCTCTTCGATAGCGGTTCTGTTGGCTTTTTCGTATTTATGAAACTTCAAAAGTCCTTTTGGTAAAGTACCGTATTCTAAACCTTTGCTTGTTAAATAGTAATCGGCAATGGTTTTCTCATCAGCATTTTCAGGGAGAACTTTTTGTAAATCGTCATAAAACGCAAATTCAGATAATCGCTCAAAGAATTGATTCGTTGATTTGTCGGATTTCCCTTCTTCCAAAAAGGCAAATAAAGACTTAAACATTCTTGAGGCTGCACCAGAAGCAGGAACAAATTTCAAGGGCGTAATGCTTTTTACTTTACTTTCATAAAGAGCTACATACTCTGCCAGTTTTTCTTCGGAAAGTTGCGTTACGCCATTTTCAGGAATAGCCGCTTTTTGAAGTTGCATAAATGGAAATCCATCTGTAAAATCTTGAATTTGTTGCTCAACAGTTTCTAAGTCAATGCCTAATTCCTGAATTTGATTGAGGTCGTTTTTAGTAAACATAGTAATTTGGTTTGCGGTAATCAATATATGCGCTTATTCTTTATTACAAATATATAAGTTAATCGTTGTCTTCAGCGGTTAGCATTTATTTTTTGTAGATAATACCATTTTTCATGACAAATATCACATTTTTTAGGCTTGAGATTTGCTTTTCGGGTTCTCCTTGAACGGCAATAATATCGGCTAGATAGCCTGTTTTGATATTTCCTAAATCTTTTAGTTTGAATACCTCTGCATTTACTGAAGTACTCGACTGTAAAACATTTATCGGTTTCATGCCATATTCTACCATCATTTCCATTTCACGAGCGTTTTCTCCATGTGGAAATACACCCACATCGCCACCCATGCAAATTTTCACGCCAGTGGCTAATGCTTCTTTGAAACTTTTACGTTTTAGTTGAATGCGTTCTGGCTCTGGTTCTTGCCCTTTTTTCCAACCTTTGTATTGAGAAGTAGCATCGCCAGCGGCTAAAGTCGGGCAGAAACATACATCTTTCTCTTTCATTAGTTTAAAAGTCTCGGCGGTTGCGCCATCGCCATGTTCAATAGTTTTTACGCCTGCTATAATTGCTCTACGAATTCCTTCTTCGGTTGAAGCATGAGCAACTACATCACGACCAGAACTTTTAGCAATATCAACAACCAGTTTTAACTCTGATTCTAAAAAGGTTGGTTGTGCATCTTTAAAAAGTCCCCAACGATAATCAGCATATACTTTTATTACATCAGCGCCTTTCCCGATTTGGGTTCTTACTGCTTTTGATAAATTATCTATGCCATCGGCTTCCTCCGCACCTTGAACTACCGTCACGTCCGACTGAAAACCTTTTGGTCCATAGCTACCAGTAACTACCAAAGCACGACCAGCAACTAACATTCTTGGCCCGGGAATAATACCTTTTTCGATAGATTGTTTCAAACCTATATCATCATAATCAGCTCCTTCACTTCCTAAATCTCTGACGGTTGTAAAGCCTGCCATTAAAGTACTTTTGGCGTGAACAGTGGCTCTAACGATGCGTTCTGCCCTAGATTCTTTCAGAACTTGGTCATCCCAAGTGGTTTCGTTGTAAGGATGAAGTAATAAATGTGAATGTCCTTCAATCAATCCGGGTAATAAAGTAGCATTGGGCAAATTGATAATTTCTGTGTTTTGAGGAATCTTTAGGTTTTCGCCAACGGCAATAATTCTATCTTTTTGAACTAATACTTGCCAGTTTTCATGGATGTTTTCACCATCAAATATTCGGGCAGGTTTGAGTAAATAAATACCTTGTTGTGCAAAAATTGGGACACTAAAAAGTAAAAGGACGGTTAATCTAAATAAGGATATTTTCATGTTTGTTGAAGAAATTTTGTTGATAAACAAAAATAGCACGATTCCGCAGAGTCGTGCTATTAATTGGAGAAAATTGTTTAGAAACAAGAAGCAAGATACAAGTAACAAGATAAAAGATTTTAATTACTCATTATGGCTTTATCATTTTCTTATGTCTTTCGTCTTGTATCTTTTATTTTGCTTCTTTCGTCTTGCTTCTTTTGTCTTACTTCTTGTTTCTTTCTTCTTAACCCTACTTAATCCTAAAAACTGCCTTTACTTCATATCTCACTTTTATCTTCTGAACGTCGATAGTACTTTCAGGCATTGCGTCGGCAGATTCCATTCTTGCTGATTTCATCATCATATTTGAATACATCGGTGCTGGAGAATAACCATTGTCGATTTCGTAGATTTCTAATGCTTCGCCCAATTGCTCGCCAATTCCTTCTAATAAGTATTTCGCTTTTTCTTTAGCCGCTTGTAAAGCTTTAATTTTCACTTCTTTTCTCAATGCTTCTATTTTAGAGTATTCAAAACGGCTAATGTTAGTTGAAGCAACGCCTTTATCATCTACACGAGCAACGATTCCATCAATTTTGTACAAATTGGCTACTTTCACGATGTAGCTTTTACTTTCTAAAAAAGTCGTTGGTTTTTTCTTCCCAAACCATTCACGGTAACCGTTGATATCACCAACACTGAAATTTTCTTTGGCAATGCCAGCTTCTTCAACAGCTTTTTGAAGTTGTTTTTCTAAAACCATAATATCAACTTTATTCTTGTTGTTATTATCCTTAAAATATTCTCTTAAAGTAATAGAAACATAAATTTCATCGGGCAATACTTCTTGTTCGGCACTTCCTGTTACTTCAATTTTTTTGGGTTGAGGTTTCTCTACGATTACTTGTTGTGCAGTACTTGCAAAAGCTCCTAATCCGAATGGGATAACAAGCATTAACATTTTAGCTAATTTTTTCATTTGATTGTTTAATTTGATTTGACTGAGAAACGAGGCTTTACTTTTAAAAGTATTGTATTAACAAAAGATTAACATTGAAATAGAAATACGTTTTTCTAGTCGAGTATAATAAAAAATCTATTCCAAACGCAATCTAAGCAAAAAAGCCATCATTTTGGAATGATCCAAATGATGGCTTTTCAGAATATTACTGAAATAGCGAGAATTTTGTAGATTACTCACTAAATCACTCATTCACTAACTCACAAAATTATTTATTATACTGCAAAGCACTATCGTTGATGGAATATTTCCCTGATTTCATCAATTTCAACATTTCAGCACCTGCTAATAAAACTGGACCATAACCATGTGCTGCCAATACATTTACTGGACGATAATAATAGAAAGCTGGGTCAAAAGCCATTCCTGTTCCTACACAAACACCTTCCACTTGTCCGCCAGCATTTACTTTGGTTGCTACGGCATTCCAAGCCAATAAAGTAGCAGGGCCATACGCTTTAGCATCAAGCCAACCTTTGTTGATAGCTCTTGCAAAAGAATAAGCATAAATCGCAGTTGCTGAAGTTTCAAGATAAGAATCTGGACGGTCTAATAATTGATGCCAGAAACCGCTTCCCGTTTGGTATGAAGCCAAGCCTTTTGCATGAGCTTTTAATAAAGAAAGTACTTCCGCACGACCAGCATGATTTTCAGGTAAAACATCCAATAATTCAACCATCGTCAACACTGCCCAGCCATTTGCACGAGCCCAGTGAAATTCTGGATGTGTTTCCATATCTGCTACCCAACCGTGCATAAATACGTTTTTCTGACTATTAAACATTCTTTTTGAAAACTGCGAAATCTGTTTTACCGCATCATCAAAATAACGATTATCGCCTGTCAATTTACCCATTTGTGCTAAAGCAGGTACGCCCATGAATAAATCATCTAACCAAAGGGTATTCGCTTGTGGGCGATTTCTAGCCAAAGTACCATCTGCAAAACGGAATTCTTTTGTACTGATATAATTCATGTAATTATCAATCAAAGGACGTAAATCTGTTTTCACAACATTGCTTCTCGTCGCTTTAATCATAGCAGAACAAACTGCACCGCAGTCGTCCAAAGCATGTGGCATAATTACTTGGCGAAGTCCTTTATTTTTTGGGTTTTGCTTCAATACTTCTTTGAAATAAGGTACTTTATCAGCCAAGAAAGTCATGCGTTTACGAGCATACTCATTGAAACGCTCATCGCCCGTTGCTTCACTTGCAGCTAACATTCCTGAATAAGTTACGCCCCATTCGTAGCTTGTTAAGCTGAAAGTTCCTCTTTCTACAACTGCACTGGTATCTATTTTGCTAAAGTCTGTAATTTCTTTTTTTGTTGTGTTGCTAATTACTTTCGTTGGTGTAACAGCATCTAAATATTTGTGGACTCTATTAAGTACTTGTGTTACTTCTTCCACTTTTGGTGTAGTATAAGCCACTGGATAGTCTGGCTGTGCTGTGTGCAACATTTCTGAATGAAGCGGTTTCTGCTTTTGCTGTGCTAAAGTTGGTAAAGTAGCCAAACATAGCAACGAGAAGAAAGAGATTTGATTAATTTTTTTCATGCTTTAATTTTATTAAGAGTGATGAAAAGATAAAGACAATACTGTACAAAATCTAATCAATTCATGATAAGATTGGTTATTAAACTTCGTAAAAAGACTTATTTTGGCATAAATAATCTAAAAAAAGCAAATGTCCAATTACTCTCCAAAAACCTTCTATGTCATTTTAGGAATCTTTTTCATCAGCTTTGGTATCAATGCCCAAAAGCTGATTACCATTCCTATTGAAACTTCACAAAATGCTTTGGTCTTTCAAACCGATAAAGACAACCGTTTAGGAACTGTTTTCTTCGGGAAAAAACTAGCTCAGTCGTCTGACTACGGCTTTATTACCAAAGAGTACAAAATCAATGATGAAAATTCAGGGATTTTTAATTCTGTTTATACGCCAAGTGGTACTTGGAACTTGGTAGAACCAGCCATCGAAGTAAAACACGCCGATGGAAATTCTTCTTTGGAACTGAAATACGTTAGTCATGAAGTAAAGAAAATTGATGACAATGTTTCTGAAACGGTGATTGTACTAAAAGACCCAGTGTATGCCCTTGAAGTACGACTTTTCTATAAAGTTTATTACAAAGAGAACGTTATAGAACAATGGTCTGTCATCAAACATCAAGAAGCCAAAAATATTACTTTGCAGAAATATGCCTCTGCTAATTTGTACTTCATGGCAGACGATTATTACCTCAATCATTATCACGGTGGTTGGGCAAAAGAAATGAAACCCGAAGAAACTAAACTGACAGCTGGTATTAAAACGCTAGATTCTAAACTAGGAACAAGAGCCAATTTATTTCAACCGCCAACCTTTATGTTGTCGTTCGATAAACCAGCTACCGAAGATGCTGGCAAAGTATTATTAGGAACTTTGGCTTGGTCGGGGAATTTTAAGATAGATTTTGAATTGGATACTTATCATAATCTTCGTTTGTTGGCAGGAATCAATTCACATGCTTCGGAGTATTCATTGGCAAGTAATCAAGATTTTAAAACGCCTTCGTTCATCTTTACTTTCTCTGAAAACGGAAAAGGCGAAGCCAGTAGAAATATGCACAATTGGGCAAGAAAGTATAGAATTTTGGATGGAGAAGGCTCAAGACTTACTTTATTGAACAACTGGGAAGCTACTTATTTTGATTTTGACGAACCCAAATTAACCGAACTTTTTAAAGACGGAAAAAAACTAGGCGTTGATATGTTTTTATTGGATGATGGTTGGTTTGCTAATAAATATCCAAGAAATGGCGATGTTGCTGGTTTAGGAGATTGGCAAGAAAATCGCAAAAAATTACCAAACGGCATTGGTTACTTGGTAAAAGAAGCAACAAAAGCAGGGATTAAATTTGGCATTTGGGTTGAACCAGAAATGGTGAATCCGAAATCAGAATTATACGAAAAACACCTTGATTGGGTAATTCGAGAACCTCAGCGACCAGAGCATTATTTCAGAAATCAATTGCCCTTAGATTTGTCGAATCCAGAAGTACAAGATTTTGTATATGGTGTAATTGATAATCTTTTTACCAAAAATCCAGAAATTGCCTTTATCAAATGGGATTGTAATGCGGTTGTCTATAATGCTCATTCTGCTTATTTAGAGAAAAAAGGTTTGCCACAAACACATCTTTACGTAGAATATGTGCGAGGCTTGTATAAAGTATTAGAAAAAATCAGAGCGAAATATCCTAAAGTACCGATGATGTTATGTTCTGGTGGCGGCGGTAGAGTCGATTATGAAGCCTTGAAATACTTCACTGAATTTTGGGTAAGTGATAATACAGACCCGCTTGAAAGAGTATTTATGCAGTGGGAATATTCATATTTTTATCCTGCCATTGCTCAGTGTAATCACATTACTGATTGGAGTAAAGTTGGCATCAAATATCGCACTGACGTTGCGATGATGGGTAAAATGGGTTACGATATTGTAGTCAGTCATTTATCAGAAAAGGAATTACAATTTAGTCAGCAAGCATTGGCGAATTACAAAAAAATCAGTGATGTTGTTTGGCATGGTGATTTGTATCGTTTGAAAAACCCTTGGGAAAATCCGTATGCTTCTTTGATGTTTAGCAATGCCACACAAGACCACGCCGTGATGTTTTCGTATTTAACAACCAACCGATACGATGGTGTGTACAGTGTAACTCCTGTAAAACTGAAAGGATTAGACCGCAAAAAGAAATATAAAATTCAAGAAATAAACGTCTATCCAGATGCAAAATCAAGCATTGCCAAAGACCTTGTGTACTCTGGCGACTATTTGATGAACATCGGTTTGAACCCAGATATTACTTTAAGAAGAACAAGTGTAGTGTTGGAATTGACGGAAGTGAAATAATTTTGCATTTTGAGTAATGAGCTAAAAATCATAGATTCACAATTGGATTAAGGGTAGTTATCTTTTGCGGTTGCGGTTTGATGTGAAAGCAACCGCAAAAGTTACTTACAACAATTAGAAAAAATACCCAGTAATCCATTATTAAACCGAATCGACAGTTCGCTCACAACTCATCATTCACAAATCACAACTTCTAAATCACGTATGTTAAAACTCAATCGCTATGAAGTCAGTCTGACGTTAAGGGTACTTTTACTTTTGGGAAGTATTACTTTAGCGGCATTTTGTATCGTAAACAGTAAGTTTACTTTACTCTTTTTTATCGGATTGGTGCTGTTTTTTCAGATTTTGAGTTTTGTTCAATTCATCAATAAAACGAATACCGAACTGACTCAATTTATTGAAGCTGTTCAGTACAGAGATTTTTCCCTACAATTTGCCGAAAAAAATGCACCTGTCTCGGTTCGGCAATTGCGAAGAGCTTTCAACCAAATCAATGGCACTTTCAAACAGCTTTCTTCCGAACGAGAAGAACAATATCAATATCTTCAAAAAATATTAGAGTTGGTGGATACTGGAATACTCTCTTACGACCAAAATGGAGAAGTAGGCTGGATGAACGAAGCCTTTAAAAAGATGTTGGGTATTCCTTATTTAAGAAATATTTCTTCTTTAGAAAAACGTAATCTCTTTGTTTTTCAGGCAATTAGTTCTTTAAAAAGTGGCGAAAATCAATTGGTGAAAATAGACCATAAACAGGTTTTATTAGCCAAAACTACTTTTATGAACGAAGGTAAATTAACACATTTAATCGCTTTCCAAAACGTAAACGAAGCCATTGAAGATACTGAAGCACAAGCCTATCAGAAATTATTGAGAGTAATGACGCATGAAATCATGAATTCCGTTGCTCCGATTGCCTCTTTGGCTGAAACGATGGAAGGACGATTGAAGAGTGGCGAAAATCCAAATCCAGCCAATAAGCAATTATTAGAAGATATTACTTTGGGTGTTTCAACCATCAAAAAACGAAGTGCCAATTTGTTGAAATTTGCCGATACTTATCGACAATTAGCAAAGGTTTCTATTACTTCGTTCTCCACTTTTTATATTCGAGATTTGTTTGAAAGTGTAGAAATTCTACTTGAAAATCAGATTGAACAAAAGAATATTGAATTTGATGTAATCCTGAAAGATTTTGATTTACAAATAGAAGGCGATTTGGCTCTGATAGAACAAGTACTAATCAATTTGATGATTAATGCAATAGATGCTGTTAAAGAATCTGATACGCCACAGATTCAAATCGGAGCGTATTTGAACCCACAAGAAAAAGTAGTGATTGAAGTAAAAGACAATGGTATCGGTATGTCGGCAGAATTGATGGATAAAATTTTTGTACCATTTTTTACTTCAAAAACCAATGGTTCGGGCATAGGTTTGAGTTTGTCAAAACAAATTATGGCATTGCATAAAGGTAGCATAACAGTCAATTCAGTAGAAGGGCAGGGGACTGTTTTTAGATTGGTGTTTTAATCAATAACACAAGGCAGTTTTGAGTTGTGAATGCAGAGTGCTGAGTGAAAATTTATAAATTACTCCTCACTCAACATTCATCACTCAAAAAATTCATCACTCAAACTATTACTTATCACAATCATCCATGAAACGCTACTTTTTACTTACTTTGTTGTCAATCAATGTTTTAACGGTTTTTTCTCAAAGCACTTTGGTCGATAAAACTCGTTCATTTCGTCAAGCGAATGAACATCAACTTCTTCATGAATTTATGGGTTTGTTGTCTATTCCCAATGTCGTTTATGATACTGTCGGTATTCAAAAAACGGCAAATTATATCGTAAAAATGATGAAAGACCGAGGCATTAAAACACAAAAATTAGATGCTACAACCAAAGGTGTTCCTCCTGCTATTTATGGAGAAATAATTGTGCCAAATGCTACAAAAACCTTAGTATTTTATGCCCATTACGATGGTCAGCCAGTAAATCCTAATCAATGGGCGGAGGGAATAAAACCTTTTGAAGCGGTTTTCTTGGATGCTTCTTTAGAAAAAGGGGGTAAAATTATTAATGTTCCAAAAGCTTCAGAAAGCATTAATCCTGAATGGAGAATTTATGGTAGAAGTGCTTCAGATGATAAAGCGGGCGTATTTACCATTTTATCTGCTTATCAAGCCATGAATAAAATGGGCATCAAACCTTCGGTAAATTTAAAGTTCTTTTTTGAAGGCGAAGAAGAAGCTGGCTCTACTCATTTAGAAGAAATTCTAGCGAAACATAAAGATAAACTCAAAGCCGACCTTTGGGTAATTTGTGATGGGCCCGTTCATCAATCAGGACGAAAACAAGTAGTATTTGGTGTACGTGGTGATGTAAATATGGAAGTAAAAGTATTTGCGTCGAAGCGTCCTTTACATAGCGGACACTATGGAAACTGGGCGCCGAATCCTGCTAATTTATTGGTGAATTTATTGACAACGATGAAGGATACCAAAGGCAAAGTATTGATTAAAGGTTTTTATGATGATGTTACTCCTTTATCAGCTTTAGAAAAACAAGCTTTAGCCAACATTCCTCCGCCCGACGAGCAAATGAGAAATGAATTGGGTTTTGTGCGTGCCGAAGGCGATGGTAAATCGCTTGCTGAATTAATTAGTTTGCCTTCTTTAAATATCAATGGAATCGCTAGTGCTAACGTGGGTAAAATGGTGGCGAATATCATTCCTACTTCTGCAACGGCGGCTTTAGATTTACGATTGGTATTAGGAAATGACGCTCAGAGACAAGTTCAAAAGGTAATCGAACACATCAAATTACAAGGTTATTATGTAACTACCAACGAGAGTATTACCGATGAAGAAAGATTAAAATATCCACTCATTGCCCGTGTACAAGCCAAAGATGGCTATAATGCCCAACGCACTAAAATGGATTTACCCATCGCACAGCTTATCATCAAAGCAGTACAGAGTACTTCTAAAGAAAACATCGTTTTGATGCCAAGTTCAGGAGGAAGTTTGCCTTTGTATTTATTCGATAAACATTTATCAACACCAACGATTACTGTGCCTATTGCCAATCATGATAATAATCAACATGCTGAAAATGAAAATATCAGAATCCAGAATTTATGGAGTGGGCTTGAAACTTATGTTGCTTTGATGAGTATTCAATAAGATAAAGATGATGATACAAAGCGCATCATTGTTGATATAAATTATATAAAGCTTCATGTGTTGAGCATCATCGTTGATATAAATTATATGAAGCTTCATGTGTTGAGTATCATCGTTGATGTAAATTATATGAAACTTCATGTTCTGAGTATCATCGTTGATGTAAATTATATAAAGCTTCATGCTTTGAGTATCATCGTTGATACAAATTATATAGAGCTTCATTTGCTGAGTATCATCGTTGATATAAATTATATCATGATAGTTAGCTTATCATTAGTAACTGGTACTGTACGAAGGATTAAATTAGTATTCAAAATGTTTGTTTAATCAATGACTTGGTGTAGAGGCAACCCTTGCGGTTGCCTCTCCTGAAACGGCAACTGCAAGAGTTGCCGCTACAAATTGCCTTTTAAAAACAGATTTAACCCTTTTTATTAGTTCTTATTCAAATAAGATTGGATAACTTCAAACCTTAGTACAGCTCTAATTTATAATATCAAATTGTGTTTGGTTTAAATCATTACGATAGCATTTCCCTAAAAGAGTATTATCTTTAAACATCCAAAACCAAACCATCTAAATATGAAAAAGCGTCATCAAGTACTGCTTGTACTTGCTATTCTTTCTGTCATCACTTTCCTCGACCGAATCGCATTTTCCACCGCAGGCGAGCGTATCACTAAAGAATTAGGATTAACTGCCGTACAATGGGGTTGGATTTTGGGCTCTTTTACTTTGGCTTATGCACTTTTTGAAATTCCTACTGGTTTATTGGGCGATAGAATCGGAGCAAAATCAGTATTGATTAGAGTCGTTCTTTGGTGGTCTTTTTTTACGATATTAACAGGATTTTCTACGGGTTTTGCCATGCTTTTAGTGGTTAGATTTTTGTTTGGCATTGGCGAAGCTGGAGCATATCCGAATATTGCCATTGCTTTAGCGAAATGGTTTCCTGCCAACGAACGTGGACAAGCCCAAGCCATTATCTGGGGGGCTTCTCGCTTAGGTGCGGGTTTAACGCCACTGGTTGTTATCCCGATTCAACAACATTATGGCTGGGAAGCATCTTTTTATGTATTAGGTTTTGTAGGCGTAATTTGGGTAATCTTTTGGCAGTTCTGGCATAAAGAAGAACCCACAGATGCAAAAGATATTTCAGCAGATGAATTAAAGGAAATTCTTGCCAAACGACAATTAGATAATCATGGAGCGAAGACTTCTATTTTTAAGTTATTACAAAACAAAAATCTAGGTTATTTAATGGCGATGTATGCCTGCTATGCCACAGGTGTATATTTCTTTCAAACTTGGTTGCCAAAATATTTACAACAAGGCAGAGGTGTCAGTGAAAATGAATTGAAACTTATCGGTTCAGCGCCGTTTTTATTGGCGGCTTTAGGTTGCTTTTTAGGCGGTTTTTTGAGTGATATTGCCGTTAAAAAATATGGTAAAAAATGGGGGAGAAGGATTGTTCCCATTGTCGGTTTGGGTATTTCGGGAATATGTTTGATAATTTCTGCTCTGACGATTAATAATACAGTTGCCATTATTTTACTCTCTTTGGGAATGGCTTTTATGGATGTTACCGCACCCGTAGCATGGGCTGTTTCAATGGATATTGGAGGAACAAGGAGTGGCTCTATTTCTGGAGCAATGAATTCCGCAGGTTTACTCGCAGCCTATTTTAGTACAGTAAGTTTTGGCTATTTAGCAACGAACTTTGGCTATAATTTTCCTGTATTACTGTTAGGAATCATTGTAATGATTGGTGCATTTTTATGGTTGAAAATTAATGCAGAAGAAACGATATAGCAGAAATCATGATTATAATATCAGCGTACCTTTTCTGCGCAAATCAGTGGATTCAAAAACAGACAAAAAAGCTTAATGCTAAAAAAATACTAAGATGGAAAACGAACAAAACCAAGATAATAAACTTGACCGCATCATCGAGGCAAGGATGAAATTGAAGGCTCGTTTTGAAGAAAAAATGAAAGCGACGCCATCAATGGCTGATACAAAACCGCAAGGAAAAGGCGTAATCAATCGCCACGGAATGCCAACTACTCCAGTTGGGCAAACTTTGACGACCAAATGGCCTGTACTTGATTTAGGTTATCAACCCAAAATTCCATTAGACAAATGGCGTTTGATTATCGACGGTGAAGTAGAAAATCCTGTAATATTAACATGGGAGGATTTCATGGCTTTGCCACAAACAGAAGATATTTCTGATTTTCATTGTGTAACTACTTGGTCGAAATTAGATATGATTTGGAAAGGCGTTCGTTTGTTAGATTTAGCGGCTTTAGTACAGCCCAAAGAAACAGCAACCCATATTATGTGTTATGGCTACGATACTTATACCACCAATGTTTCGCTAGAAGAAGCCCTAAAACCAGATGTATTACTCGGTCATACTGTTGACGGACAACCATTAGCCGTAGAACATGGCGGTCCACTCCGCATGATTACGCCACAATTGTATGCTTGGAAAGGCTCTAAATGGATAAAAAGAATAGAATTTATGCCTAAAAATAAATTAGGTTTTTGGGAAGAAAGAGGTTATTCCAATACTGCCTATCCTTGGAGAAATGATAGATATAGCTGATGTAGTTGTGAATTGTGAATGAGTAAATTCTTAATCAAAGAAAATAAATCACTAATTCACAATTCACTAAATCACAATTTACTTACTTCACCCATCTTTTCGCCACAATCAAAGCATAATCAACAAAAGCCTTCACGGTATTTTCATAAATATGATTTCCTGTTGAATCTGCATGTTCATCCAAATTCTTAGCCGTTTCATGCGACTCATAGATTCTTGGAGAAATAACAGAATGCTGATTGGTGAAATTGATAATTTTATTAATAACAGTCGTCAATTCTAAGCAAGGCACTTTACCACCACGTCCGTTAGAAACACCCGCCAAAGCAAATACTTTGTTATTGAAAAGGTGCACAAAATCTTTTGAACCCAACTGATGCAAAGCATTTAATAAATCTCCGTTAACTGTCCAATTATATTCTGGACTTACAAAAAACACCAAATCTGCTTTTTCCCAAACACCAATTAATTCAGCCTGAAAAAGCGTTAAATCATCTTTTTGTACCGTTCCTCTACCCACTGAAGGAATATCGAAATGATGAAAATCTACAATTGTACTATTCTCAAAGCCTGAAGCTTTTAATACTTTTTGCAAATATTTAGAAAAACGTAAGGAATTGCTATTCTTTCTGGGCGAAGTGGCAATAATGGCAATATTCATATTTTATGTTTTAGGGAAATTTGTGTTAAGTAAACTTCAAATATATAAAAATGTTTGGTCGATAGCTTAACCGATATTTTGAATAAAATAGTTCACGGATATTTCATGATAGAGTTCCGCTAAGAAAAGATATATTTGTTGTTTATACTCTTCAAAATAGGAATAAAATCAAAATCTCTAATAAAATCATGCAAAAATCATCCAGAAGACAATTTTTAGAAAATTCAGCAACGGCATTAGCCACAGGAACAATTATGACAAGTATCGCAACGACAGATTCAACGGCAGCGCCAAAGGGCGAGAAACTTTCTTTTATCCACCATGTATATTTTTGGTTGAAAGACCCTAATAATAAAAAAGATCATGATCAATTATTAGCAGCTTTAAAAGCTTTGGGCAAAATAGAAGTGATAAAATCTGCGCATATTGGTTTGCCGTCAATCAATGATTTTGACAAACCCGTTACTGATGCGTCTTACTCTTTTTCTGTCTTGTTGATTTTTGATAGCAAAGAAGACGAAGAGAAGTATTTGGTACATCCATTACACAAAAAATTCGGAGCAGAGAATCATCATTTATGGTCGAAAGTGGTGGTTTATGATTCAGCAGATATTTATGTGCAATAAAGGAGTATCTTGATATTTTCAAGAACAATCGGCAATATAAGTAAAGGTTCTGGTATTTTATCAATATAATTTTGACGAAACAATTAAAAAGTATTAGCTTTAAAGTAAAATTATCCTTTTTAATCAGTCTAAAAAATAACCCTAAAACACGTTTTCAATGACCACACAATCCAATCAGAAGTCCCATCTTTATACACTCATGACGGTATGGTTCTTCTGGAGTTTCGTTGCTGCCTCAAACGGTATTTTAATTCCTTTGTTTAAAGAAAAATTTGGTTTAGAACAATGGCAGGCGCAATTAGTTGATTTTGCCTTTTACATTGCTTACACAGTTGGTTCAATTTTATACTTTATTGTTTCAAGTGTAATCAAGAGTGATATTTTGAACAAAATCGGCTACAAAAACGGAATTGTGTACGGTTTAATTATTTCAGCTTTAGGTACTTTGTTATTTTATCCAGCCGCTGAAATGAAATCTTTTCCATTATTACTTTCAGCGTTATTTATTGTTGGTTTAGGCTTTTCGTTACAACAAACGGCTACACAACCATTCATGATTGCCCTTGGACCACCAGAAACGGGTTCGCACAGAATTAACTTGGGCGGTGCTGTCAATAACTTAGGTGGAACAATTGGGCCAGTTATTATCAGTTTTGCCATCTTTGGTTCAATCGCTGCGGATGCTGCTAAAAATGCAACAATCGAATCTGTAAAATTGCCTTATTTGATTCTAGGAGCACTTTTTGTATTATTAGCCATTTTCTTCAAAGTATCTAAATTACCAAGAATTACCAACGACGAAGAAGTAGAAATCGGAACAGGCGTTTTAAAATACCCACAATTAGTATTGGGTATGATTGCCATTTTTATGTACGTAGGTGTTGAAGTAACCATCGGAAGTAATTTAGGAGAATATTTAAAAGTAACACAAGGTTTAGATTCTTCACAAATTTCACATTACGTTTCGATGTTCTGGGGAAGTATGATGATTGGTCGTTGGACAGCCGCACTTAGTAACTTTGATGTAGCACCAGCTACCAAAAAGATATTAACCGTTGTTGTTCCTTTTGTAGCTTTTGCCATTGTTTTAGGCGTAAATACTTTGCACGGAAGCGATATGAGTGATTTATACGCTTATGCCATTTGTGTATTAATCATGATTGCGGCATTCTTCTATTGCGACGAAAAACCTGTTAGAACACTTTTAGTTTTCTCTGGAATGGGCGCATTGGCAATGGTAATTGGCGTATTGGGTAGTGGTGATATTACTCTTTTTGCTTTCATCAGCGGAGGTTTGTTCTGTTCGGTTTTATGGCCATGTATTTTCTCTTTAGGAACGGCAGGCTTAGGAAAATACACCAACCAAGGTTCAGCCTATATGATTATGATGATTTGCGGTGGTGCAGTTGTTCCAGTACTTCAAGGAATTGTGGCTGATACAATCGGCATTCAACAATCGTATTTTGTGCCAATTATTTGTTTTGCTTACTTGGTATTCTTCGGAATAAGAGTACAAGGTGTATTGAAAAATCAAGGAATTGACTTTGACAATGCTGTTGTAAAAGGCGGTAAGGGTCATTAATCATTCATGAAATTATATTTTCAAAAAATCGGAAACGGACAAAAAATCCTGCTCGCCTTTCATGGGATTGGGCAGGATTTTTTGTGTTTCCAACATTTTGCCGAAACCTTTGGCGACGTTTATACAATCTATGCTTTTGATTTACCTTTTCATGGAAAAAGTATTCATGCAATTCAAGCATCACAAAACGAAGTAATTACAAAATCTATTTGGAAAGATTTCCTCACAACATTTTTATCAGAAAATAAAATTGAAACCTTTTCTGTGATAGGTTTTAGTATGGGTGGAAGATTCGCTTTAGCTACTGTAGAAGCTTTTCCAAAACGCATAAAAAGCATGACTTTGGTTTCACCAGATGGTATTTCAGAACATCCGATTTATGCTTTTGCGACACGGTTTAGCCTTACTCGAAAAGTATTCAAATACGTTATTTTTCAAGAAGACAAACTTTTATCTTTCACGAAGTTTTTTGCCAAAATGCGCATTGTTCCAGAAAGTTCGATTCGTTTCGCACATAGAATGTTGGATACACCAACGAAGAAAAAACAAGTATATCAATCGTGGACAGGCTTTCGATATTTAAAATTCAATTTGAAAAAACTAGCAGAGCAAATCAACAACGAAAAGATTAGCGTAACCATTTTTACAGGAAAATACGATACCATTTTACCTTCCGAAAAAGTGTTGCCTTTGGCGACAAAACTTCCCAATGTCCAATTAATCACAATGGAGGCAGGACATACCAAAATTCTTGACAAAGTAGTGGAATACCTAAAAAAGAATGATAAAATGCTATAATTTGACATCTTACTGACAGAAGAAAAACAATTTAGATAAGTATTTCGTATATCAATTAGAATACGCTTTAAAATACTTAGCTTTCGTTATCAACAAACAGTAAACCCGCAATCATTCATGAGTTTTATCAATGCAATAGGTACGGCTGTTCCTGAAAATTGTTTTCCACAAATGCAAATTGCGGAATTCATGGCTTCTGCCTTACAAATGAATGAATATGAACAAAGAAGATTAAAAGCCTTGTATCGTTCTACTAAAATTAACCAGCGTTATTCTGTATTATCTGATTATGGAAAAACCTTTTCTGACTACGAATTTTATCCCCGAACTCCAGATTTAGAGCCTTTCCCAAGTATTTCTCAACGAATGCTTGCTTACAAACAATACGCATTACCACTTTGCTTAAAAGCGATTGCTGACCTAGGTAAATTACCCAACATTACGCACATCATCACAGTAAGTTGCACAGGAATGTACGCTCCCGGGCTTGATATTGAAATAATTTCTTCTTTAGGACTAAGTACCAATATTCAGCGAACTGCCATTAATTTTATGGGTTGTTATGGTGCTTTTAATGGGCTGAAAATGGCAGATACTATTTGTAAAGCGAATCCAGAAGCAAAAGTATTATTGGTTTGTGTGGAATTGTGTACTCTTCATTTTCAGAAGAAAATGGATGAAGATTTTCTGTTATCGAATGCGCTTTTTGCGGATGGAGCGGCGGCGGTGTTAATTGAAGCTGAATCTTCTCAAAAAAATCCTTCTTTAGCCATGAAATCTTTCTTTTGTGATTTGTACTTTGAAGGAAAACAAGATATGGCTTGGCAAGTAGCTGATTTTGGTTTTGAAATGACGCTTACTTCGTATATTCCTAAATTAGTTAAATCAGGTATCAAAGCGTTGACGGACAAACTTTTTGCTAATTCAGGATTAACCAAGCAAGATATTTCATTGTACGCAATTCATCCGGGTGGAAAAGCTATTTTAGAAGCCATTGAAACAGCTTTAGAAATCAATACAAATGATAATCGATATGCTTATCAAATCTTGAGCAATTATGGGAATATGTCGTCAGCAACAGTACTTTTTGTCTTAAAACAGATTTTGAAAGACACTGAAAATACGTATAAAAATCAAAATATTTTAAGCTGTGCTTTTGGTCCGGGATTAACCTTAGAATCTATGATTTTAGAAATTGTTTAGTCTTTTCCTAAAAACCATACTTTAAAGAAAACAAAATTCCACTACTGTAAAGATTTACTTTTCCTCTTCCTACTTCTTTTAATGGTGTTTTCAAATAAGGCTCTGCTTGAATAGAAATATGCTGATTGATGCGTTTTTCGAAACCAAAGGATAAATTCAAAGTACTCATGAAGTAATCGTCATCTCTTTTCCATGATACATTTCGAGGGAAATTGATAGGAACTGTAGCCGATTCTGGATAATAATATTCATAATTTTCGGTCAGCATCAAATACGAAGAAACACCAGCACTTACAAACCAAGTATTTTTGGGCTTCATAAATACATTATAACGAATATTGATTGGTATATCCAATATCTTACAATCGCCCGCAACACTTGTTGGTAAAACTGGGCGATATGACCAATTTTTTGCCCAAGCATGATAATTCTCTATACCTGTGGTATATTGTTTATAAGTGTAAATAGCGCCAGTTTGTAAGGTAAAGCGTTTAGTTAAATTGTATTCGAATAAAATTCCTGCTGATTTCCCAAAAGCAAAATCTCCCAAATTTTCAACAGCATTGGCATCAGGAGCAATGGCTAAACGAATACCAAAACGTGATTTTTTAAGTGTACTTACAATTGGATTGACCGTTGGTTCAGGATTACTTTCTTCAAATGCAGGTAAAACAATGTTGAAATTTGTCTTTAAAGCCTTCAAGGGTTTACTTGATAATAAGGCAAGTTTATTGGGTTGCTTACTTGCTAGATTATTAGACAAAGTATTTTCAGTAGGTGATACTTCAATTGCTTTTTTGGCATTTGGAGTGATATTATGTGTGTTAAATATTGGCTTAGAGGTTTTTTTATGCTTTACTAAACTGATATTACTTTGCTTTTGTATCAGTTTTTCTGATTCATTCTTTGTCTTTTGTTCCTCTATTTTTGCTACTTGTTTTTCAGTAATTCCAATTTCTTCACGCTTGGTATTTCTAGCTGATTTTTGTTCGACCAATTTTTCTTGAATACTATTATGTTCATTCGCAATTAACTTTTCTGTCGTTTTCTCTTTTGTAGAAAATACGTCTTCTGAATTTTCCTTAACAGTTGCTACAGATTGTTTTTGCTTATTTAATGTATTTTCTTTTTGATTTTTTTGACCTGTTAATTTTACTGAAACATTATCTTTGGTAAGGTAATATCCTATTCCTGCTCCTACGAAACAAAGTAAAAGCAATAGCAGTAGCCACCTTTCGTTTTTGAAACGAGTGGCAGGTACAATCACCGGCTTGGGGTCTATTTTTACTTTTAATTTATCCAGAGACGATTGGTCAAACGGAATCTGCACCTTATCAGAGGCTTCTCTGAAAAGGTCATCCAGTTCGTCATCGGACATATCCCACCACTTATCTGACATTTTTTTGTTAGGATTCTATTAATTAGAACCTTGATTTTATTCTTTTATGGATTAACTAAAAACGTTTACTGAGCATTTCCCTCAAATTAACCCTAGCACGGGCTAAATTTGATTTCGATGCACTTACTGAAAAACCTAACATTTTGGCTATTTCATCATGCGAATAGCCATCTATTGCATACAAACTAAAAACAGTACGGTAGGTTGGTGATAATCTTTGTACTAAAGCCAATAGTTCTTCATAAGAGAGATTGGCTGAAGCATCATCACTTCTATCACTCAAATGTTCTGCATATTCAATGTCATCTTGGTCATAATGCTTATGGTTTTGGCGATAAAAATCTAAAGCCGTATTCACCATAATTCGTCTGAACCAATTTTTAAAAGACCTACTTAAATCAACTTTATCGGCATTGTTAAAAACCTTGATAAAGCCATCGTTAACTACTTCAACCGCTTCATCCCGTGTTTTGGTATAACGTAAACAGACACTCATAGCATAGCCATAAAACTGCTTATAAAGCAATTCCTGACTTTTAGAGTCACCCTTACGGCACCCTTCAAGTATGGTTTGGAGGCTATTGTTTTGGTCTGTAATAATGGGCATTTTGACAACGTTTCAACATCAATACGGCTTTTCTGGAAAAAGGTTGCGTTAGAATATTTATAAAAAGTATTTTATTTCATGGAGTTGCTATTCAACAATTAAGATAACTATCCAAAGCCAAGAATTCATGATTTTCAAAGATTATTAGTTAACTTTGTTTAAATATACCCCTTAAACACATGACTATCCACAGAGAAAGCAAAGGTACTATTTTAGTTACGACCATTTTTTTAATCATTTTAAATAGTGCTGTTGCTTATTTTTTTGAAGAAAATGAAATTTTACGCAAAATTGTTATCGCTTTTAGCGTAGTTTTTGCATTGATTATTTTACAATTTTTCCGTGTTCCTGTTCGTACTACGGTTAAAAATCCAAAGCATATTATTGCTCCAGCAGATGGTAGAGTAGTAGTAATTGAAGAAGTTGTTGAAACTGAGTACTTCAAAGAGCCACGTCGCCAAGTTTCAATTTTTATGTCGCCAATCAACGTGCATATCAATTTCAATCCAATTGCAGGCATCGTTTCTTATTTCAAATATCACCCAGGAAAATACTTGGTAGCTTGGCATCCAAAATCAAGTACTGATAATGAAAGAACAACAGTTGTGGTAAAACACAATAATGGGACTGAAGTATTGTTCCGTCAAATTGCGGGTGCTTTAGCTCGTAGAATTTGTTGGTACGTAAAAGAAGGACAAACCGTAGAACAAGGTTCTGAATTTGGTTTTATCAAGTTCGGTTCAAGAATTGATATTTACCTTCCTTTAGATGCTAAAATCTTAGTAAATTTAGAAGATAGACCAGTAGGCGGCGAAACTGTGATTGCAGAACTAGCTTAATATTTATATAAATTGCATATTCAAAAAGGGAATTAAAAATTTTACGTATTTTTAATTCCCTTTTTTTGTTGATAACCATTTTTATAATAATCTTAAGAGATGTTAAATCGTTTATTCCTTTTGGTTTTAGCGGGTTTATTGTGGAATTGCTCAAATTCGAATAAATCTGAAACCTATATTCCACCAGTTCCTTCAAACAAAAATGGCAAAGAATTAGCACAAACCTACTGTAGCAGTTGTCATCAATTTCCTAGTCCCGATTTATTGGATAAAGCTACTTGGGAGAAAAGTATTCTACCCAAAATGTCACATCGACTTGGTTTGGAGTCAGACATTTTCAAAGTATATGGAGGTATGAATCCAGAGGAATTACAGTTTCTTGCCGTAGCGGGAGTATTTCCTGAAAAACCTGTTATTGCCAAAGAAGACTGGGCGAAAATCATCAAATATTATGTTGATAATGCTCCAGAAAAAGCAATTCCTCAAGCCAAAAAAGAAAAGATTTCGATAGGATTAAGTAATTTTTCGGTGAAAAAAATCGAAGGAATTGCCAATAAAACACCCTATGTTACTTTCGTTAAGTTTAATCCTGCCCAAAAAAGTATTTATGCGGCTTGGCGTGGAGAGCAAAGTTTCTTGAAAAAATACGATTTGAATGGTGTAATGAAAGATTCTTTGGTAGTATCAAGCCCAATTGCTGATGTAGATTTCTCTCAAAAAAATCTCAGAGTATTGACGCTGGGTATAATGGATCCTAATGATTTTCGAAAAGGAAGTCTTTTAGAAATCACACCGCAAAAACAATCAAAACCTATTTTAGAATTTCTGCAAAGACCAGTTCAAGCTTCTTTTGGAGATTTGAATCAAGATGGAAAAGAAGATTTTGTACTCTGTAATTTTGGCAATGAATTAGGGAAATTAGCTTGGTACGATGGAGTGAATAGGAGAGAACATATTTTAAAAGAATTGCCCGGAGCCAGAAATACTTTTATCAAAGACATGAATGGCGATAATTTACCAGATATTGTGGTGCTAATGACACAAGCCCGTGAAGGTATTTTTATCTTTTACAATTCAGGTCATGGTACTTTTGAAGAGAAACAAGTACTCTCTTTTCCTTCTGTTTATGGCTCTAGTTATATGGATTTAGCCGATTTTAATAAAGATGGCTTCTTGGATATACTTTATACCAATGGCGATAATGCAGATTTATCTATTTCCTTTAAAAGTTATCATGGTATCAGAATTTTCATGAATGATGGCAAAGGCAATTTTAAGCAAAGCTATTTTTACCCGATGTTTGGTGCTTCAAAAGCAATGGCTGCGGATTTTGATTTAGATGGAGATTTGGATATTGCCGCTATTTCTTTCTTTACCGACCCTAAACAAAAGCCACATGAAGGTTTTTTATTACTTGATAATCAAGGTAATAATCAATTTAAAGTATCAACCTTTCCAGAAGCCAATCAAGGCAAATGGATGGTGATGGATGTAGCAGATATGGACCAAGATGGCGACGCCGACATTCTATTAGGTTCGTTTTTAAGAAGAGGCATGGTCGATATTGAAGAATTGCAGATGGAAAAGAAAATGCCTCCCTCTATGATTGTTTTGGAGAATAAGAAAAGGTAACATGGAATAGCCAACAAAAATAAAAAGCCGAGATAAGAATCTCGGCTTTCATTTTACTATCAAACAAACCTGTAAACTACTAAATAAGATTGTTTTTAGCCAAATACTCTACAATTTGCACAGCGTTTGTAGCAGCTCCTTTACGAAGGTTGTCAGCTACAATCCACATATTGATGGTGTTTGGTTGAGTTTCATCACGACGGATACGTCCAACAAAAACTTCATCCTTACCATGTGCATTGATTGGCATTGGATATACAAAATTCTTAGGGTCATCTTGTAAAATGATACCCTCTTCATTTGCTAAAATATTTTTTACTTCTTCTACGTCGAAGTCGTTTTCAAATTCAATATTTACTGCTTCAGAGTGTCCACCAATTGTTGGGATACGAACAGTAGTTGCTGTTACTGCAATCGAATCATCCAACATGATTTTCTTGGTTTCATTCACCATTTTCATTTCTTCTTTGGTATAACCATTATCCAAGAATACATCAATGTGTGGTAAAACGTTCAAGTCAATTTTGTGTGGATATACCGCAGGAACGTCTGTACGTCCTTCACGTTCTGCAAATAATTGATCAACCGCTGCTTTTCCTGTTCCAGTTACTGATTGGTACGTAGAAACAACCACACGCTTGATTTTATATTTTTTGTGCAAAGGATTCATTACTACCACCATTTGAATTGTAGAACAATTCGGGTTGGCAATAATTTTATCTTCTGATGTTAAAGTAAAAGCATTTATTTCTGGTACTACTAGTTTTTTAGTAGGGTCCATTCTCCAAGCTGAAGAGTTATCTACTACTGTAATACCTACCGCTGCAAATTTAGGAGCTAATTCCAAAGAAGTACTTCCACCTGCCGAGAAAATCGCCACGTTTGGTTGCATCTTAATAGCATCATCAAAACCTACAACGGTGTACTGTTTACCCTTAAATTCTACCTGTTTACCTACTGAACGCTCAGAAGCTACTGGAATGATTTCTGTTACTGGGAAGTTACGTTCCGCTAACACTTTAAGGATTTCGCCACCGACCAAACCTGTGGCTCCGACTACTGCTACTTTCATTTTTAAAATTGATTATGAATTGATTTATATAAAAAAATGCTTAAAAATTATGTCTTAACCCTATCCCCACTACCGCTTGATGTTCGGGTGTGGTTTGAATATTCAAACCGATTTGGTTACTACTGATTACTTCGTTATACCGATTAATTGCCTTTGATAAATGTATGTTTGACTTTACATTTAAGTAGGAAGAAATCAATAAAGTACTCCCCACGGTTGACCAATAAAAGCCACTTGATACTTTATCTCTATTGAAAATCGTATAAAGTGAAAGTCCTGCGGGAACGATATTAATCAATTTTACTAACCTTTGTTGTTGTTTGTAAGTCAAAAACTCCACATTTACTTTTGAGTCTCTTGCTTGCAACAATGGTATTTGTAAAGCCGAAGCATTGTCAATTATTTGTCGGTCATAAATAAATTTTACGCCGAACAATTGCCTTTTTACTGCAATCGGATACAAAGTTCTTTTATCTTCCTGAGCAAAGGTTTTGAAACCTACAAACATCAAAAAGCCTATTAAAATCTTAGTTTTCATGGTTTCTTTCTAATGATTTATCGTTGAAATAAATCATTGGTTTGAATACTCTTCTGAATCATTGAAATTTAATTTCCTTTAGAAGTCAGGGAAAATAAAAAGTTTGCAAAATTACTTGATAAAATTGGAAGAGAAAAGGAATATCTCGGGAATAGTAGAGTGAATATGTAGGAAATGTTGTTTTTTATTGAAATTTTGCTTTTATCCGAGCGGATATAGTCGATTTGGCGTAATACAGTAGTCAATTTTGATGTCAAATTCATTCACATCTTCAATTGTAGGAATTGCTTCTTCAAGACATAAACCGATTTTAATAAGGTCTGAAGAACATTGTTGGAGGAAACGATCATAGAATCCTTTTCCATAGCCAACACGATTTCCTTGCTCGTCAAAAATCAACAAAGGAACAAGTACCATCGACATCTTTTCTGGCGAAATCAATTCCCCAAAAACGGGTTCTGGAATTCCCCATTTATTTTCAACAAGTGCTTCTTTATTGTACAGATAATGTTCCATTTGGTATGTGTCTGGAATACTCTTTGGCACAACAATTTGTACTTGTGGAAATTCAGTTTGGAGTCTTTCAATCAATAAAAAAGTATTGATTTCATTTTGCTTGATGATTGGCAGAAAAGTATGAAGGTATTTTACAGTATCAAGCTTGAAATGCTGAAAAAAAAGCTCGACAATCGCCTGACTTTTTGCCAATACTTCTGTTTGAGAAAGGGCTTTTCGTTTGGAAAGATAATATTTTCTGAGTGCTGGTTTGTTCATAAATGCGTTAGGGAAATTTAAATACTTAATATATTATTGAACTAGTATTCGAGTTTATTTTTTAAATTCATGTATTGATTTTCAAACACCTAAGTATCAAATCAATATGTTAGAACAATTAAAAAAGCTTAGAGAAATAATTTATGCTATGCTTCGTTTAGCTGAAGGTAACGGCGAAGCGGTAGATAGTCTATTAGATATTTTGAACGAATTAAATCAAAAGATTAACCAACTTGAAGAAGAACAAAAATAGGTCTTCTTTTAAAATACTTGTTTTATGAAAGCATTTGAATCCTTCCAAACATATCTTGACAGAATGCTTTCAGCATCTTCTGAAAAAGAAAAAGATAAAATTAAACATGAATTTGATACTTTCTTCGCAACATTAAATGCTGATGAAAAGAAAGATTTCAAAGCATTTCAAATAAACATCGCCGAATCTGTAAAGCGTGAAATGAAAGAGATTGAACGCCAGATGATCAACACAGTGGATATTTAATCAAAAAAGCCCTTAAATTCTACATTAGAAAATTTAAGGGCTAAATTGATAATAAATCTTAAGCTTTCAAAAACAGATTCCGAAACCCGAAATCACCAATCCAAAATGGATTAGTCTTCATCTCCACCACGCACTCCTGAAAGTATCGTTGAGCCAAAGAAAATAGCATTTAAAAATAATTTGTTTGTGCCGTACCAAAATGCTCTAAAATTTGGATTATCCGTCATCACAATTACTTTTCCCGCTCCGAAAGACGTTGCCACTACCGAAGGAGTATTTTTCATTAATTTCTTGTTCCTTTCGGTTACGTAACCACTCACAAGCGGGTCGTTTGTGTAAATCAATGGAGCATTGTATGGATCTTTGATTTTTTCTAAGTAAATATTATTATCTCTGAAAACGCTTAAAGTTTGGTCTTTATAACCATAACCAATCGGGTGAGTCGGGTCTAATTTTACTTGAAAAATCGCACCACTTGTTTGTTGCGCACCTTTGTAGCGTTCAGCCAAAGCATAAGGCTTAAACGAAGCAGTGTCAGCAGGAATCGTTTTGATTTTTACAGGTGATAAACCTTTGGCAACAGCCCATTCTACAGCATCCGTCAACGTAATTAATGTTCCGCCGTTGCGTACCCAAGTTTTGATTTTCTCTTCGTTCAAAGTACTGTAATCACCACTTGAAAGAATCAAAGTATTGTATTTCTCCAAACTCATGCGGTTTACTTGTGTAATATCCGACATTGTTAATGGAACATTTACTCTGGTATCCAACAAATGCCAAATTTCGCCAGCATCGTTTGGATTCACGCCTGCACCAGTCAGCATTAATACTTTAGGCTGACGCATCGGAGCGAAATAACTACTTCCTAAATCAATTCCCGAAGGCGTTAATCCCGTTTGCAAAGCATAAAAATCAATACCATCACGTTCGGCAAGTGTTTGTATCAAATTTTTTAAAGCGTTAAAATCAGCTTGTTGGTTTGAGCCAAATGTGACTTCAACCGTTCCGTAGCTAAAGTTTTTTGTACCACCTTCAAAAACCCCCGTGAAAGGTTCTGTTGCTACTTTTAGCTTGTAACCTTTTTTCTGTAATTCATAAGCGGTTCTAGGAGCGAAGTATCCGTCCCATTCAAACACATAACCATAAGTAGTATTGCCAATGATTTTTCCTTTCGGGAAATCATTTTTGGTCAATTTATCGCCTAAAGTAAGCGCAACTTTTGCTTCTGAGTATGGTACATTAAAACAATGTGGCATCGACCAAGCCGAAATATCATAAAAAAGCGAATCTTCAAAAGTTGTTCTTTTTTCAAAAATTCCTTGAACCAAACGAT
Organism: Arcicella lustrica; assembly: GCF_034930985.1. Lineage (NCBI taxonomy): Bacteria > Pseudomonadati > Bacteroidota > Cytophagia > Cytophagales > Flectobacillaceae > Arcicella > Arcicella lustrica. The sequence goes on along the minus strand of NZ_JAYGIM010000013.1, from coordinate 83,090 downwards.
ATTGTGGTTGGCTTAATGGCACAACGAATGCTTCTCCTTTTTTGAACGTTTTTCCGTCTAATACTTCATCTTTCGATACATTGAAAACATCAATTTCGTGTTGACGAAGAATGTTTATCATTTCCCAAACTTTTACTTTATCATTTCCTCCGCCAAAAACGAATGCTTTTGTAGCTGAAGTAGATTTTTCTTGATAGAAATTTCTTTGATAATCTAACAAATCCTGACGCAAAGCCTTAGCCGCACGCAAAGTAGAAAGTGTTGTTACAAACTGATTTCTTACCGTAAAAGCAAAGCTCATATTGCCATTTTGTGTTTCTTGCAAATGACCACGAGAACTGGCTTGCTCAAACAAAATTCCGATACTTCCTTGAACGTCTGGAAAAGTAGAACCTTTTCCGTAATAAAAATCATCATAACCTTCTTTCGTAAAATACAATGAACCGATTTTATCTAAAGCCGAAGCATGGAATTTTCCGATTAATTCTGTGATATCAATATTCTTTTTTGGAGTAAGCGGATGTGTTCTCGCTGGAATGCCCGGTTGGAAAAAGAAAGAAGAGTTTGGCCCCATTTCATGGTGGTCGGTCAGAATATTTGGTTTCCATTCATGGAATTTCTGAATTCTACCTTTACTTTCTGGATGTTGAGTATAAAGCCAATCACGGTTTAAGTCGAACCAATAGTGGTTAAAACGACCACCTGGCCACATTTCATTCAATTCACGGCTATTTGGGTCAGCTACTAAATTATTACTTTTATTGGCATTTACCCAGCTTGAAAAACGCTCGCCACCGTCAGGATTAATTCTTGGGTCGAGTAAAATTACAGATTCATTCAAAATAGAATCTATTTCAGCACCTTGCGCCGCCGCCAAATAATACAAAGCTAATACCGAAGCATTTGTACCACTTGCTTCGTTTCCGTGTACAGAATAGCCCATCCAAACTACGATAGGCATATTTTTAGTATCTAAACTGGAAGATTTATCGGGTTCAACCAATTTGTGATGTTCCGCTTTAATTTTATCAACATTGGCAAGATTCTTAGGCGAAGAAATCGTCAGGAGTAATAATTGACGGTTTTCATAAGTACGTCCATATTCGCTGAGTTCTACTCTATCCGACAATTCGGCTACTTTTTTCATGTAGCCCAAAAGTTGCTCGTGTTGAATGTGCCAGTCGCCTACTTGATAACCCAAATATTGCTGAGGGGTTGGAATCTTTGGGTCGTAGTTAATATTCTGAGGAAGAAAATAGCTGTTAGGTACTTGTCCGAAACAAGTATGAGCTAGTATAAAAAACAAAAAAGCGGCTAACCGCTTTTTCATTGAAATGTTGATAGGAGAATTGTTGTTCATATTTATTAGTTTGATGATGATAATGCAGGATTGTAAAGGAGCTATGTTATTCACAGCTCAGAAGTATTTTAAATTTTTGAAGAGTAAAACAAAAGACACAAGAAGTTTTGTTGAAGAGATTTTATAAAACCCTACAATCTTAATGCTCAACTTACTTCTCAGAAAACTAACGTTGTTTCATCAACTTAGCTTCAATCGTTTGTTGTGTATGAGGAACCGCTCTCAAACGTTCTTTTGGAATTAATTTTCCAGTATCAATACATACACCATAAGTACCATTTTTGATACGAATCAAAGCATTTTCTAATTGCGTAGAAAATTTTTGTAAACGTGCTGCTAATTGACTCATACTTTCTTTTTCTGAAGTATCAGCGCCATCTTCCATTGGTTTTGAGCTACCCGCTGTAACGTCAGTTCCTGGATCATTGCGTTTGTGCAATGCTTCACGAATATAGTTTAGCTCTCCACGTGCGTCTTCAAGTTTGCTCGTGATAAGTACTTCAAATTCTTTTAGCTCTTCCTCAGAGTAACGAGTTTTTTCTTCTACAATAGTGTTCATATTCTAATAAGGCTATGTGGGTTGAAGATTTTATTAGTAGCGTTTAAAATTTACACAAAGATAAATGGTTCATTTTAAAATTTGCAATATTTCAAGAATAAATAAAATTTTTCTAAAATTTTATAATTCCTTAATTTTTGAAATAAACCAATGAATATTTGGCAAATGAACCTATCTTCCATAAAGTTAAAAAGCAAAAAGCAAAAAAACCTCAAAATTATGTTTTTTGATTGAAAATCAGGTATTTCTACTTACACTAAAAGTACTTGTTTTTGTTGTTTGAAGAGTGTTATGTTTGTGCATTATCAACAAAAACTAATCTCAAGCATTGATTACCATTCATTTAGAAAAAAACAGGAAATAGTATTTTCTTAATATTACTGTTTTTAGAAGGTTGGTAGTCGATGATACAAAGACAATGACTTACATAGAACCAGCTCCGATTAAGGACAAGGAAAATCCGCTAGAATCAATGATGCAACGCTTTGATAAAGCCGTTGAATTATTGGGAATCTCTGATGAAATGTATTACATCTTAAAAGTACCTGCTCGTCAGGTAACTGTAGGTTTACCCATTACCATGGATAATGGAAGCATTAAAGTATTTGAAGGCTATCGAGTGATTCACTCCAATATACTTGGACCGTCGAAAGGAGGTATTCGTTTTGACCCTGCCGTGAATATTGATGAAGTAAGAGCTTTAGCTGCTTGGATGACTTGGAAATGTGCCGTAGTAGATATTCCTTATGGTGGTGCTAAAGGTGGAATTGCATGTAATCCTCGTGAAATGTCTGCTGGCGAAATGGAACGTTTGATGCGTGCTTATACTGTTTCGATGTTAGATGTTTTTGGACCAGACAGAGATATTCCTGCACCAGATATGGGTACTGGGCCTCGTGAAATGGCTTGGCTGATGGATGAGTACTCTAAAGCAAAAGGAATGACTGTAAATGCTGTTGTGACAGGAAAACCACTGGTTTTGGGCGGTTCATTAGGTAGAACAGAAGCTACAGGTAGAGGAGTAATGGTTTCGGCTTTGGCTGGAATGGATAAATTGAAAATTAATCCTTATAAATCATCTGCGGCAGTGCAGGGTTTTGGAAATGTAGGTTCGCACGCTGCTAATTTATTGCATGAGCGTGGAGTAATGGTAAAAGCGATTTCTGATATTTCAGGAGCATATTATAATGAAAATGGGATAGACATTGAAGGTGCTATTAAATTCAGAGATTTGAACAAAGGTACTTTAGAGAATTTTCCGGGTGCTGAAAGAATCAGTCATGAAGAATTATTGACACTAGATGTTGATGTACTTGTTCCTGCTGCCAAAGAAGATGTTATTAACAATGAAAATGCACCTTATATTCAAGCGAAATTAATTGTGGAAGGTGCTAATGGCCCAACATCAGCATCTGCCGATGATATTATCAATGATAAGGGAATTTTGGTTGTGCCAGATATTTTAGCAAATGCGGGCGGAGTAACGGTTTCTTATTTTGAGTGGGTTCAAAATAGAATGGGTTATAAATGGAATTTAGACCGTATTAATCGCCGTTCGGATAGAATTATGAAAGATGCTTTTGATAAAGTATTCTTGACTTCGCAACAATTTAAAGTACCAATGCGCATTGCCGCTTATATTGTAGCGATTAAAAAAGTAGCAGATACTTATAAATTCCGTGGTGGGTATTGATAAATGTTTAGGATTGTCAATTTTTTTAAAAAGTTGACAATCCTTTATATTTAAGAATTAACAAAACGCTCGTTAAAGCCTCTTACCGTTTTGGCAATTTCTTTAATTAAATCTACTCTTTCTTCAATGGCATTGCCTACAACAATTACGTCGGCGCCAGCTTTTAAAGCATCTTGTGCTTTCTTCGCTGAATTAATTCCTCCGCCAACAATTAAAGGAACTTCAACAGATTGCTGTACGGCGGCAATCATTTCTGGTGAAACGGCATTATAAGCGCCAGAACCAGCATCCATATAAATCAATTTCAATCCTAACATTTCGCCAGCCATTGCCGTACAAGCTGCAATACTTGGTTTATCGTGCGGAATTGGCGTTGTATTTGAAATATACGAAACTGTTGTTTGGCGACCACTATCAATAATCATGTAGCCAGTTGGTAAAACTTCTATGCCACTTCTTTTAAGAATTGGTGCGGAAATTACTTGTTGTCCAATCAAATAATCAGGGTTTCTTCCTGAAATTAAAGATAAAAACAACACGCCATCTACTTGATTATTAAGATGTAAGCTGTTTCCTGGAAATAAAATAACAGGAATGTCGCTACTTTTTTTAATTTCAATAATAACCTTTTCCATAATGTGGCTGGTAATTAAGCTACCGCCCACAAAAAAGAAATCTACCGCTTGTTCTTTACTCAAAGCTATTAAATGCGAAAAGCTGTCTTCATTGACTTTGTCGGGGTCAATCAAGACAGCAAATGCTTTTTTGCCTTGGGCTTTTAGCTCGTAAAATTTATTGAGAAGATTTCTCTGCATGATTTTCTTTTAAAATCGAAAGGGCTTCCATGACTTTGTCTTTGGCTATTGCCATTAAAAATGACAGCATGTAACCTTTAATAGATGAAATAAGCCAAGATTCTTTCGTTTTTTCTTTTTTTACAACAACAGGCAGATTAGTATTTTCTGAAACCTTAGTTGTTACTTTTTTGTCAGAATCTGAACTGAAAAAACTAAATATCAAATAAGTAGTGGCCAAAACGCCACCCACAATCAGTGCGGTTGTACCGATACGAGTCGCCTCTGATTTAAGGTCACTTACTTGTCCGTCAATCGTTTCTTTATATGCTTTTGCTTCTAAATGTAACTCTCGTTTACGTTCAGAGATTCTTTTTGGGCTTACTACTGGAAACATAATCTTCACGTGGTTCTGTTATTGTCCGAATAAAATTCATTACGAAACTTACTAATACAATAACTGTGTACGTCTCTAAAACTACTCAAAAGTAATAAAAATTGCTTTTTTGACTGAAAATTTAAAGAAAGAATTCTTTTTTAATTTTCTTGAAATACTGTTTCAACTTCTTCTTCAATACTTTCTGTGATTGTATCAGGTTTAAGTAAGGTTTTTCCAAGATGGAAAACATAAGCGACAACAATTGCTAACAAAATCGTAACTGCAAGAAAACCAAGATATTCACTTTTGAAAACATGGTTTAAAAATAAAGCCAAAGTCAGCAATGAAAACATGAAAAGCATTCCCGCTGAAAGTACAAGGATTGCTCCGATAACCAACTTTTTAATCGTTTCTTGAACACGCTCTTCTACTTCAAGTTTGGCAATTTCTATGTGCGTTTGAACGTACTTATAAATATTTTCAATCAATCCGTTTGTCTCTGGTATTTTCATGGCTTACCTATTTTTTCAATACAAATAACTAAAAAATAGTATCCCAAAGCAAATATCCATTCAAGGCAATGATGATAATTGCTACAATCCAAGCGCAAATTTTCATCAATTTTGAATTCACAAATTCACCCATTTGAGTTTTATCACTTGTGAAAACAATCAAAGGAACCACTGCAAAACTAAGTTGTAAGGATAAAATTACTTGACTCAATACCAATAAATCTCCCGTACCTTTTTCTCCATAAATAATTGTAACAATCAGCGCTGGAATTACGGCTATTAAACGAGTAATAAGTCGTCTCAACCAAGGTTTTAGTCTTAAATTCAAAAAACCTTCCATGACAATTTGCCCAGCCAAAGTACCTGTTAATGTAGAGTTTTGACCAGAAGCCAATAAGGCTACAGCAAAAAATATACCAGCGAATTTTACACCCAAAACGGGGTCAAGTAAATGATAAGCATCGTTGATGTCTGCTACATTTTGATTGCCCGTATTGTGGAAAGTTGCCGCTGAAATAATCAGAATGGCAGCATTGATAAAAAAGGCAAGTGATAAAGACAAGTTGGAATCTATCGTTGCAAAAAAGATGGCAGAACGTTTTCCTTCACTGTTTTTTTCAAAATTACGAGTTTGAACAATGCTAGAATGCAAATACAAATTATGAGGCATTACTGTTGCACCCAAAATTCCAATGGCAACATAAAGCATTTCTGGATTGGTGATGATTTGAGGTTTGGGTAAAATACCTCCCAAAATTTCATTTACTGATGGTTGTGAAACAAAAATTTCATAACCAAAACAGCAGAAAATCATGAAAATCAAACCAGCAACAATACATTCTAAAGCCCTAAAGCCTTTTCCTTGAAAGTATAAGAGTACTAAAACATCTAAAACCGTAATGACGACGCCTACTGTAAGGGGTAAGCCAAAAAGTAAATTAATGGCAATGGCTGAACCAATTACTTCTGCTAAATCGCAGGCAGCAATGGCAATTTCGCACAAAACCCATAAAGCAATGGCAACAGGTTTTGAATAAGCGTATCGGCAGGCTTGTGCTAAATCTCGTCCAGTGGCAATGCCTAATTTTAAGGAAAGATGCTGAAGGAGCATCGCAAAAAGGTTGGAAATCAGAATTACGGAAAGGAGCGTATAACCAAATTTTGAACCACCAGCAATATCTGTCGCCCAGTTTCCCGGATCCATATAACCAACCGCTACCATTAAGCCTGGTCCTGTAAAAGCCCATAATTTTTTATAAAACGACCCCGTTTTAGGCACTTTTATAGAACCATATACTTCTGGTAATGAATGGTTTAAAATAGTGTTTTTTATATTCATATTAAATATGCTATGTAATTGTAAGGTTTGTCGATTGTAATAATCATTATTTCCTTTTTGTAATCAATTCATAAAGGATTTACAATGAAGGTTTAATGACTATAGTTACATAAGTGATGTAAATTTATTTTTTGTTAAGTACAATTCAAAATATTTTTTTAGATTAATCTAAAATTTAATTATTCGCTTATTAAATAATATCTTTGCGTTGCAAATAATGCTCTTATTATCCCCAAAAATTGCCATCATGACTTCATTCACAGAAGAAAACTACCTTAAAATAATTTATAAGCTTTCTGCGGAAACCGACAGTGAAGTCAGCACGAATGCTGTTGCAGAACTGACACTTACCAAAGCGGCATCAGTTTCGGATATGCTTAGGAAACTTTCAGAAAAACAATTAGTTAATTATCAGAAATATCAAGGTGTTAGGTTAACTGAACTTGGCGAAGCTGTGGCATTGAAAGTTATCAGAAAGCATCGTTTATGGGAAGTATTTTTGGTAGAAAAGTTAGGTTTTAATTGGGATGAAGTACACGAAATTGCAGAACAATTAGAACATATTGATTCAGAAGAATTGGTTGAAAGATTAGATGAATTTTTAGGTTTTCCGAAATTTGACCCGCACGGTGACCCAATTCCTGATACTTTCGGAATTATGCCTGAATTGAGGTATCAGAACCTTTCAGAAATTACTGTTGGACAAAGTGTTGTGATGGTAGGCGTTTCTGAGCATTCGGCAACTTTTTTACAATATTTAGCCAAAATGGGTTTGACATTGGGTTGCCAAATTGTTGTGAAAGAGTTGAACGATTTCGATAAATCACTTAATGTAAATCTTGGTGACTTATCAAATCATTTTATTAGCCATGAAGTAGCCAAAAATTTACTGGTAAAAAGTATTAAAAACTAAGAACAAAAAAAAACCTAACAACGCCGCCACGTTGCTAGGTCTAAAAAATCTGCGTTACAAGAACGCAGTGCAAAGGTACAAAAAATGGAGTTTAAGTCAAGCATTTATTGAAAATTGCAAGTGTATTTCCTGAAATTTTGTACGAACTAATATTTTTATTTGGTAAACACCAAGAATTTATTGACGAAACAAAAAATACGCCCTTTACTTTTTTAACTAGTTTTTACTGAAATAAGCCTTCTTTTTATAGATTATCTTTCAACATAATACCGTTTTTTCTCAATATTAGGTCTTTTCTCTTTTTTGTTGATTTTAATATTTCAAGTAATTTGAATGATATATTCAACATTACATTCAAAATAAAGGATATTAAATCGTTTGACTTAAATGAAGACTAGCGATAAATACTCAATTTTTTAAAGTAGTTGTTTTTCTGCCATTTCATCCTTTAATTGTACGCCACTTATTTTTTTTACTTTTATTTCATTAAGTAAGTAGAAAATCTTTTCTGAAGCTAACTCATAATTTAATCCTTCTGGACGAATATTCGAAACACAATTTCTACTTTCGTCGGTCAGTCCTAATTGTGGTTGATATGTAATATACGCACCCATACTGTCGGGAGATGTTAGTCCGGGGCGTTCGCCAATTAAAATGATTACGATACTTGCCTTTAGTAAAAAGCCAATTTCATCTGCAATGGCTACTCGTCCTTGTTCAACGATGCAAATCGGGGCGATTTCCCAGTTTTCAGTTTGAAGTTTAGGAATTAAATGATTCAAAAAAGGAAAAGCGTGTTCATTGACGGCAGTTGCCGAAAGTCCATCGGCGATTACAAAACAAATATCTGATTCGCTGGCATCTTCTTCCAATAAAATTTTTCTGGATGCTTGGTTGATTGTTCTACCTAAATCGGGTCTTTGTAAATATTGTGAACGAGATTTTACTTCACTTTGTAGCCTTAATACTTCCAAATTAAAATGCAGTAAAAAGGACTGAAACAATTCTGCTACTTTTAAATCTGAATAAACAGCATCACGGGCTTGCGCATGGTCTGCTTGAAATTTCAACAACTCTGTCGTAGGCAAACTATGCCCAACCCGACCACGAGCAATACGAGCGGGAGTATAATTTTGCAAAAATTGCCATTGGTCGGCTTTGTTGATTTCCATGTTGTGATTCATTGAGGGATTTAATGAATGAGCGATTTAGTGATTAATCATTGAATTAAGAAAATTATTATCAAATTCTATTTATGTATCAATAGCGTGGGAATTTATTCCCTCCAATCGATGAATATTTTTAAAATTCAATTTACACCCAATCAATTGGGAATAAATATTTTATAATCTAATTAATGCTAAATTAATATGAATGACGGGAATAAATTCCCGCCCTATTAAAAAGAAAAAACTCCTCACTCCGCATTCAAAACTCATCACTCAATCCACTCCATATTTCTTCTTTATCTCCTCATCCAAAGGCAAGAGGTATTTATCTCCAAAAGCCTTTATCCATTCTTGTATTTCCTCAAATTTATAATCTAAAGGTTCGCCATCACCGTAACTCATTAAATTACCCTGCTGTGTTTGTAAATCTGTTTTAACAATGGCTTTGCCAACTGTGACATAGAGATAGCGATTGTTTATAATATCAATATCTGTTGGTACTTTATTTAACCATAAGGTTTGAATTAGTTTACCCGCAAAGGTATCATACGTTTTTACTTGGTGGCTTCCGTTCTGTCTTATAACCAAAAATTGAGCATTTTTAGAAAACTCAAGTTGAAGAATACCATTTTCATTTTTCATAAAAAATGGAGGAATACCGTTTTCTATATTTCTTATTTTAGTATTCTGGCGAAATATATCATTACTCGAAACAAACCATTTACCATCAGGTGAAAAAAAATCAATTGCAATATTGTCTTCATTTTCTATAAATTTGGGAGATTCCCCATTATTTATATCTCTTATTTTCAAAAAGTTTCCTATTAATTTCTCTCTTGTAACAATCCATTTATTATCGGCAGAAAATGATACACTTACATAATTATTAATACCTTTTAAGAAACTTGGTGTTCTATCTTTCTGTTGCTCAACTTGCCATATTGTTATATCACTTATAATACCTGTTAGTATAGCCAAAAATTTACTATCTGGAGAAAATGATGCTCTAAAAATATTTTTATCTTTGATACAATCTAATTTTTCTCCACTATCAACCTGCAAAATATCGGTATTACCTAAAAACTTACTCCCAATAAACCATTTGCCATCTGAGGAAAATGAAATATTGGTATATCTCTCTTTACCAATTAAAAACTCCGCAGGACGTTCGTTTTTCAAGTCCCATACCTCGACATATTCTTCATACTGTTTTTGAATAACAAGCCATTGACTATTATAATCAAAAGAGGCTTTTTTTATATTTTTTATATCTCTTAAAAAATAAGGTACTTGCCAAGTTGTTGTTGCCAAAATGTTAATGGAATCATCAAAATTTTCAATGATGATCCATTTGCCATCTGAAGACAATGAGGATGTTTTAATTTCTTTATGAGATTTAGAGATATTAGTTATTTCATCTGAAGTAATTTCCCACAACGTTTGAATACCTTGCTCTTCATCTTCTGTTGTAATAAGCCATTTACTATTGGGAGAAAATTTGGGATTAAAAATATTGTTCTCATTTTTAAAAAGATCAAGAAATATCCCTTCTTTTATTTGCCATACTTTAGATGTACTGAATAATTTATTGGTCTTTACCCATTTGCTATCATTTGAAAATCCAACACCGAAAATAGGCTGATCATCTTTTAATACATCATACAAAACGCCGCTTCTAAAACTCCATGCTTTAGAACTTGCTGTACTATCATATATAGTGATTAGCCAACTACAGTCAGGTGAAAAAAAAGCATCCCTAATATTATTCTCATTCTTTAACAAATTAGGAACTTGACCGTTATCGATATTCCTAATTTTAGTATTAAAAGTGCTATCTCTTGTAATTAACCAATTATAATCAGGAGAAAATTTGGCTTCAATGATATTTTTATCATTTTTCAAAAATTCAAGAACAGTATCTTTATTAATATCCCATACCTCTACATTTTTAGTTGTATCAACTACTATAATTAAATTACTATCTGAAGAGAAAGAGACATCCCAAGTATACATATTATTCTTGTGGAATTTTAATGCCCTTTTTGAAACATCCCATATTTTCAATTTCTTTTCTTCATCTAATGTCACAAGCCACTTACCATCTGGAGAAAGAGTAGCGTTAAGAATATTATTTTCATCTTTTAAGGAATAATGTAATCTACCTGTATTAACTTCCCAGACTTTGGCGTGATGCTCTTTGTCTAATGTTAATAGCCATTTATCATTCTTTGAGAAAGATGCTTTCTCTATTTTTTCGTTTTTACTCAAAAAACCATGAGACCTTAATGTATCTAATTGCCAGACTTTTGCACGGTAATTCGTATCTATGCTTATAAGCCATTTACCGTTAGAAGAAAAAGATAAATCATAAATATTATTTTCACTATTTAAAAAAGAAGAGATTTTCCCATCATCAACTTGCAAAACTTTTTTCCTTTTGCCAAATAAACTACTTATAATAAGCCACTTACTATCACATGAAAAATCAACTCCACCTATCTTATCATTGTCGTTCTTATAATATAAATCATAATGATTTTGCATTGAGGTGTTCCAAACTTCGTAATGATGATTTTTCCTTATTACTAAAAGCCATTTACTATCAGGAGAAAATTTTATTTCTGAAATATTTTCAAACATCTTTTTCTTTCGCCATTGATGGGTATTACTTTTTTGAAAGATTATTTTGCTTTCATCTCGGATATTATTTATGGTACTGACATCTTTTGTTTTTTTATACGCTTTTTCTAATAATCTCATACTTTGTATAGGAATTATCTTTTCTGCTTGAGATGTCCAATAAAGAGCTTGAGCATTATTTTTTTCTATAATGGCTTGTTCCTTGGCTTTTTTCTCTCGAACTAAAGATTTTTCAACTTCATTAGTAGCTCTGTTAGCCAATATTTTTGCGTCATTAATGTTATTATAAATTTTAATATTGAGCAGGTTGGTTTTTTTTCTAATAGAGTCTGCATCTTTATTTTTAAAACTCTCTAAGCATAAATAAATAGCATTGATTTTCTCTAATGCTTTTTTATAATTATAATTGCCCTTAGCATCTTTGATTGTGTCTTTTTCAGCAGAGTAATATATATCCCAGCAAGGTGATTTTTGTCCTACTAATAGGATAGGATTAAAAAAAAGGATAAAAAAGAGGAGAGCGAATATTTGTTTCATCTTTACTTTGCTAAAGCTGATAGTTTTTTCATTTTGAATTGAACAGAATCTGTATTTTTGAAGCTTTGATAATCAGCCCTTAAATGAATATTATTTTGTAAAGAGTCTATGTAATGAGGAAATCCAATATTTTTAAAAACTTCTGCTTTAGAAATAGCATCGTTAATTTCTCTTATCAATACTTTTTCTTTGGATATTTGTTCATCATTATAAAGATTCCAACCAACAATACTAATAATAGTCAGCATCATACAAATTACCAATCCCAAAGTAGTCATGTTTTTGTTAACACTATTAAAATTACGTTCCCTAACAATATCTTCAATCACTACATTGGAGGGTTTAGAGCCTCTAAGATTTTCAAGTGTTTCGGGAATATAAACAAAACTGTCATTTTTAGAAATTTTAGGATTTTTAAACTTTGCCAAGGATTCATTGATATTAATGGCAATGATATTTTTGGAAAATGTTGTTATTTCTTCATCAATCCAATCTGTATTCCTAATACTTAAAGGTTCTGCCGCTTGTGGAGAAGCAATTAAAATCATTTTACGGCTTCGCTTAAGTCCTGTTTTAATCTCTCTGGGCAAAGCATTGCCGGGAAGAATCTCAGATTCATCTACAAAGCAATAAATCCCTCTGCTGTATAGGCTGGATTCCAATGATTTCATATACCCATAAGCATCCGCTCTACGATATGAAATAAAGTAATCCCAACCAAAAAGTTTTATTTTTAGGCGGTCAAAAAAACTGTAATTGTTCATAGTTTATAACTGATTTATAGACAATTTCTAAGCCCCTTCATCACCAAATATATGGCTTCCATCAGATGATTCGTTTGAAATAGTCTTAGATTTTCCTCTTCTGAAAGTCCATTATGAAGGTCTTTCCATGATAGATTTTGAAAGAAAGCATTTATTGATTCAATTGAAGGAACATTTGAAGGGTCTTTTTCTTGATAGAGATGTTGTAAAGCCTTGTACTTTTCAGAAAAATAATCTTTATGTTCGCTTGTAATTAATGCCGTCTTTTGGGTAATAGTTTGTATTAAACAACGTGTTGCTCCACCAAACATTCCTATTAAATAAATTGGCTTTTGGGTTTTAAAGCCCTCGTAAGCCTCCTCTATTATTCCTGCATAACAACCTTTAAAACCTCCTAATTTGCCACCCATTAATATTAGAGCATCACTATTAAGATTCTTTTCTCTACGCATTTTAGTTAAATTTTTTGCCCATAAAAAAGTATTCTCAATGGTATCAGGAGCAACAAATTGATAATCTTTTTCATCAAGTAAAAATAGGGCATCTGGTTTAACCTTTACAATCCTCACTCTGTTTTTCTTAAATTTCACTTCTTGTTCTAAAGTAAGTGGACAATAAATTGGATATGCAAAATAGTTAATGAAAGGGGAATATTGAGCGTCGTCTTTTACTCGATATTGAAAAGATAATTCTAAAAATTTTTCTAAAAAGCCATTTTCTCTTAAATCTCCACCATATACAATTGTTGCTCCTTGTACTAATAAGTGTCTTGTCAATTCAATAATAGAGTCTTGTAAATGTAATGATGACATTCCGAGTTCTTCTAAATCCTCAGAATCTGAAATAGAGAAGGCTATTTTTTTTCGATTTAGGGCTGTATTGTTTGGACTAAGCGTGTTTAAATCTGTCTCAATCATTTCCAACAATTGCGTTGAAACCCCAGTAATATTGATTTCTTGCTTATCTATGTTAGTTTCCATATTTTATAAATATTGGAATGAGTGTGATGGTGTTACAAAATTGATGTCATTATTTACCTCATTAAGAATCTTTAGTTCCTCATTACCTAATGGTGGGTCAGGATATAAAACCAAGACAGGCTTATCGGTATTTTCTTGACGAAGTTTTAAAATATCAAGGTAATTAAACAGCTCTGGAGGATTACTTAGAATATGACAATGATATTTTTTTTCTAAATCATAAAGAGCGATATGTTTTTCTAAAAACTTTTGAGCAAAGAGGTTTACCAATACTTGGATAATTGCTAAATCTATAATATCATTAAAACTTCCATTCCATTTGATGGTGGGGACATTGCCTAAATAAGGAAAACTTCTTCTTTCTTGTTTTTGTATATGATGAACAACAACGATAGGACACTTTTTCCTTTTGGCAGTAGATACTTCAATCTGACACCATTCTCTTGTAGAATAAGCATCCGTAAGAAAGACTATCATAGCAGTATTTTTATCAATATTACGATTGATTTCATCAGAGAAATCATATCCATCTGCTATATCATTGGTATCAAAAAAGGTATTTGCTTTTAAATTGTTTTCAATGTAATTCTTGAAACTAATTGCTAATTCTTCTCCATCTGCTTTGGCATGACTCAAAAAAAGCTTTACGGGTGGTCTTGGTGTAATTGTGGTGTTTGTGTTTACTACGTCATTGACAGATTGAAGGTCCAACATCATTCTGGTAATATCATGTAACAACCTACTTTTAAGTATTTCCCATTGTTTATCTAAATTATTAGTTTTCATCAAATTGATACTTTGGAAACGGGAAAAATTATTCTCTTCCAAAAAATAATTAGAGACAGAAGATAGTACAATAGGATAAATACGATTATTATCGTCTAAATTCGGAAGAATATTTGATACATATTCTTCCCAAATAGCATCATTAAACATATTATCGTCAATTAATAAAACAATAGCATTTTTATCTGACTCTTGAAAATTAATAGAAAGGATTTCATTGTTTTTATTAGCCTTATTTCTATAAAACACAGGGATATTTAAGTTTCTACTTAATACATAATCAGTATCTCTGTTGAAGTTTTGATAGATTTTATTAGCAAAAAAAACGCCATCACTAAAATTAGGATGCCATAAGACATATATGGATAGGGGAGAAGAATACATTGTGTGGGCTGTTTTATTATAACTAAACTTAGATATTCGTTGGATACAAATTGATTATTTGTGTTCAAACAATTCTAAGTTAATGAAATAAAAAAACAAAAACTCAAAGAAGTTCTTAATTTTATTATACGGTAAAGGCAATGTATATCAAGGCTTTATAAAAACATTAAAAGGAGTTTTAATCTAGTGATATGTCAATTGCATCTAGTGATACGAAGATTTCATTTAGTGATATATCAATTACATCTTGTGATACAAGGCTTTTATTTAGTGATATATGAATTACATCTTGTGATATGAGGATTTCATTTAGTGATATGTCGATTGAATCTTTATATGTGATGATTCAATTTAGTGATATGACAATAATATTTAGTGGTATGCCTTCTTCATTTATATAATTGAATAATTATCAGTTGTTTATCAAATAAAAATGCTATAATCGGTAGAAGTAATTTGCTCTTTTGTTAACTTTATGTATAGATAAATTAATATTTCCACCTTTAAATCATTCTACCAATGGCAACAACAACAGAGGCTACCTTCGGTGCTAAACTTGCTAACGCAATCACCATTTCAACACACTTAAAAGGTTTTACAGGTTATATTGCTCCAACATCCGAAATTACGATTGAGGCTTATGATGCCCTAATTGCTTCCACTAAAACCGAAAACACTAAGGTTATTACCCAGCGAGCCAACTACTCTGCCGCAGTAGAAACAAGGCTTAAATTATTTGCTAACGAAACAAACTCCGTCGCCAAACTGATTAGTCCAATTTTGGCTACAGTTAGGGCTACATTAGGAAAAAATGCCAAAGAGGTATCTGATATTTCTGCCATTGCCGAGAAAATTAGAGGGAAGAATAGTCCAAAAGCAAAAGAAGGAGAAAATGTTAATACCATAAGTCAGTCAGAGCTTTCTTATGGAAGCAAAACCCAGAATTTTTCAGATTTAATCAGTATTTTAGTCAGTTTAGGAACTGCTTATAATCCTGCCAATGAAAACGTAAAGTTGATTACTTTACAAGCCAAGCTTGAAGCAATCAACACGGCTAATATCAATGTTGCCACTACGCTTGGTTCATTGAAAACAGTATCTGACCTCCGTAATACTTATTATGAAAAGTTGTCTGAAGTTACCCAACGCATCAAAGAATCTGTAAAAAGTCAATATGGTGTAGCCTCAGTTGAATACAAATTAGTGAAAGGTTTGAAGGTGTGATTACATATTACGGTTGACAATAAGGGTTGAACATCCTGTAAGTTTTAAAAGCCATCAATGTTATTGGTGGCTTTTTTATGAATATTGACAAGAACTTTTTATTTCCAAGCATCTATTACTCTAATCTAAACATTACATTTAGTAGTTGCTGATTCCCCATCTTCAACCTCATTTTCCCGTCAAAAATATTCATTTTCATTAGCCATGCTTCAAACTCTGGGGCGGGGCGTAAGCCTAATAAATGTCTTACATAAAGTGCATCATGAAAAGAAGTACTTTGATAATGAAGCATTACATCGTCTGCTCCGGGAACGCCCATGATAAAATTACAGCCTGCCGTTGCCAACAAAGTAAGCAAAGTATCCATATCATCTTGGTCGGCTTCGGCATGGTTGGTGTAACAAACATCTACGCCCATCGGTAGACCTAAGAGTTTTCCACAAAAATGGTCTTCTAAACCTGCTCTGATAATCTGTTTGCCATTATACAAATACTCTGGACCAATAAAGCCCACAACAGTATTTACCAACAAAGGATTAAAATGCCTTGCCACAGCATAAGCACGGGTTTCACAAGTTTGTTGGTCGAGTCCGTGATGAGCGTTGGCGGAAAGTGAACTTCCTTGTCCCGTTTCAAAATACATCAGATTATTTCCTACAATTCCTCTTTTTAAGGAAAGTCCCGCTTCATAACCTTCTTGTAAAATATTCAGGTTTACACCAAAAGAAGTATTCGTAGCTTCTGTTCCGCCAATGGATTGAAATACTAAATCGACGGGTGCATTTTGTTCAATGGCTTTTATCGTTGTGGTAATATGGCTCAAAATGCAAGATTGCATAGGAATGTCAAATCGTTGACGAACAGCATCCAACATTTCAAGTAAACGAATAACGGTTGGAACATTATCAGTTGCAGGATTTATACCAATTACAGCATCGCCACTTCCATAGAAAAGCCCGTCAATCATACTAGCGGCAATTCCTTTAAAATCATCTGTGGGATGATTGGGTTGAAGGCGAGTAGAAAAATGTCCTTTCAAGCCAATTGTGTTGCGAAATCGGGTAATTACTTCACATTTTGAGGCAACAGTTACCAAATCTTGGATACGCATTAACTTACTTACTGCTGCTACCATTTCGGGTGTTAAACCTTTTTGTAAAGCTTTAAGCGTAAGTGTATCGGTGCTTTCTTCTAATAAAAAATTCCTAAAATCACCAACGGTTAAATGACTGATTAGTGTAAATGCTTTTTCATCATGCGTATCAATAATCAAGCGAGTAATTTCATCTTCTTCGTAAGGAATGAGATGTTCTGTAAGAAAGGTTTTTAAAGGAACATCCGCCAAAGCCATTTGTGCTGCTACTCTTTCCTCAGCAGTACTTGCTGCCACACCAGCCAATTCATCGCCAGAACGCAATGGACTAGCCTTTGCCATCAAGGTTTTTAGGTTGGGGAAATGATAGTTTCGGTTTCGGATGTTGGTTTGATACATGATGAATTGTTATTTACTTATACAAAGAAACAGTTTTTTAGCTATAATTTTCTTTCCTTCATACCCGTTATTTACACTAGTAATATTATCTTGTATTTTTATTTATTCAATCTACTTTTGTATCTGCAATAGCATAACCCCAAGATACAACAAACTTAAACAAACTTCCTCTCGGTGGGGTCAGAGAGTCCTCTTTATCATGAAAAAAGTTACTACCCTTATTGCCGTGGTTGCGCTGAGTTTTATCTCAGGCTTTTCGGTGATGGCTCAAGAAGATTTGAGCAAAAAACTTCTACCAATGGATCCTAAAGTAAAAACGGGAATCCTTCCAAATGGACTTAAGTATTATATCATGAAAAACGCTGAACCTAAGAATAGGGCTCAATTGCGTTTAATGGTAAAAGCGGGTTCTATTTTGGAAAATGATGAACAGCAAGGCTTGGCGCACTTCATGGAACACATGAATTTTAACGGAACGAAAAATTTCCCGAAGAATGAATTAGTTAATTTTCTTCAAAAATCGGGTGTTCGTTTTGGAGCAGATTTGAATGCTTATACTGGTTTCGATGAAACGGTTTATATGTTGCCCGTTCCGACAGATTCTATTGAAGTATTCAAAAAAGGAATGCAAATTTTGGAAGATTGGGCGCATAATGCAACCCTTGAAGCGTCGGAAATTGATAAAGAAAGAGGAGTAGTTTTGGAAGAATCTCGTACTGGAAAAGGAGCGCAAGCACGTATGCGTGATAAGTTTTTTCCGATTATTCTTAAAAATTCGCAATATGCCAAACGCTTGCCGATTGGTAAAGATGACATCTTGAAGAATTTCAAATACGATGTTTTAAAACAATTTCATCAAGATTTTTATCGACCAAATTTAGAAGCAGTTGCTGTAGTGGGTGATGTAGATGTAGCGATGGTCGAGAAAATGATAATCGAAAAATTTAGCGGTATTCAGAACCCTGCCAACGAAAAACCAAGAACAAAATATAGAATTGAACTTACTGGCGGAACAGACGTAGCTATCATTACTGACCCAGAACAACCTAATACGATTGTGCAGATTATGCACAAACAAGAAAAACGCAAAGACGTTACTTATCAAGACCGTCGTGATGGAATGGTTCGTTCATTGTTCAATCAAATGCTTTCGGCTCGTATTCAGGAGCTTACCCAAAAAGCAGATCCTCCTTTCCAATTTGGTTATGCGGGTTATGGCGGTTTCTTGGGTAATTTGGATGCTTTCAACTCGGTGGTTGTCGCAAAAGGTGGAAATATTGAAAAAGGCTTGAAAGCGATTTTGGAAGAAGTTGCTCGTGCGAAGAAATTTGGGTTTACTGCTTCTGAATTACAAAGAGCTAAAACACAATATATGGTTGGACAAGAACAAGCTTTTAAAGAAAAAGATAAAACTGATTCAGAAGGATTGATTGAAGGTTTGGTGGGAGCTTTCTTGGAAGATGAGAATCTTACTTCAACAGAATTTAGCTATGAATTTACCAAGCAATATTTAGAAGGCGTAAAGCTTGAAGAAGTAAATGCTTTGGGGAATTTATTAATTACAGAAGATAACCGTGCGGTGATTTTGATGGCTCCAGAAAAAGACAAAGCTACTTTGCCTACAGAAGCACAAATCAGAGAATGGTTGAATGGAACTGGAAAAGACGTAACAGCTTATGTTGACCAAACGGTTGACAAACCTTTGATTGCGAAATTACCAACAGGTTCTAAAGTAATTGCTACGAAACAAATTCCAGAAGTAGGGCTTACAGAGTTTACTTTTGCGAATGGCGTAAAAGCTGTTTTGAAACCAACAGATTTTAAAAATGATGAAATCTTGATTGGTGGATATAGTTTTGGCGGAACTAATTTGTACGGAGACAAAGATGCTGACAATGCAAGAGTAGCCTCTACAATTGCTTCAATTAGTGGTTTAGGCGAATTTTCAACCGTAAATCTTCGTAAAATGATGACGGGAAAAGTAGCCAGAATTAGTCCATATATTACAGGAATAAGTGAAAATATCACAGGTTCAAGTAGTCCAAAAGATTTTGAAACGGCTTTACAAATGTTGTACAGTTACTTCACACAACCACGTTTTGATGCCGATGTGGTGAAAGGCTTTTTAGCAAATCAACGGGATAATTTGATTAGTCAGCAAAAAACTTTGACACCAGAAAAAGTATATGGAGATTCGCTCAATGCTATTTTAAGTAATTATGCGCCGAGAAATTTACCAATGACGAGCGAAAGGGTAGAGAAAATAGATGCTAATCGTGCTTTCCAAATTTATAAAGAACGCTTTGCTGATGCTTCCGATTTCACATTCTTCTTTGTCGGAAATTTCAAAAATGACGAAATTAAACCTTTACTTGAAAAATACTTAGGTGCTTTGCCATCAACAAAACGCAAGGAAACGTATAAAGATTTAGGAATTCGTTCACCGAAAGGGAAAATTGAAAAAACAGTTTACAAAGGCACAGAACCAAAAGCAAGAGTAACATTGGTTTGGGCTGGTGATTTTGACGGTACAACCGAAAGCGAAACACAAGTAGAAGCTTTATCGGAAGTATTAGAAATTAAATTGATTGAAACCCTCAGAGAAGAAGAATCGGGTGTTTATGGTGTTGGCGTTAGTGGAAGTACTGCTAAAATTCCAGCGAAACGTTACACTTTCCGCATTGCGTTTGGTTGTGCACCAGAAAATGTTGATAAATTGGTAAACCGTACTTTGGCTGAAATTCAAAAAGTTAAAGAAAAAGGAGCTGAGCAAACAGATATTGATAAATTCAAAGCAGAAACTAAACGCCAAACAGAAACACAATTGCGTGATAATGGTTTTTGGGTAAATTATTTACAATCTCAATACCAAGAAGGCGATGATGTAAAATACATTTTGAAAGAAGAAGAAGCCTTGAAAAAAGTAACCGTAGAAAGTACCAAAACGGCAGCTAAAAAGTACTTTGCTGACAATCAGATTAAAGTAATTTTATTGCCAGAAAAGAAGTAAGATTAAGATTTTTAATAAGAAATAAGGCTTGGGAACTTTATGTTTTCAAGCCTTATTATTTTATAGATGCAAACTTATTCAATGAATTAATGTGAGAAGAAAAAGTATTTCATAAAAGGAATCAACCGATATTTACCACATTCCGCATAAATTTGTCTTTTAATCTTTAAATTAGAAGGATATATACCACAGGTAGTCTTGAAGGACATGCCTTGAGCCTACTTTCCCCAATTATGGAACTCTTCATCATATTTGTTTTAATATTAATCAATGGTATTTTTTCGATGTCCGAAATAGCATTGGTTTCCTCACGAAAAGCTCGCTTGGATGCTTCTGCCAAAAAAGGAGATAGTAATGCAAAAATCGCTTTAGAAATTGCCAATGACCCCAATAGATTCTTTTCTACCGTTCAAATCGGGATTACTTTAATTGGTATTTTAACGGGTATTTACAGCGGAGAAAAAGTAACCAATGATATTGAAGCTTTTGTAGCTCGCTTTGCTTTACTTGTACCTTATCAGCATAGCATCGCAGTTGCGATTGTGGTATTGTTAATTACTTATTTCTCTTTAGTTTTTGGTGAATTAGTACCGAAAAGAATCGGATTAACCAATCCAGAATTTATCGCCAAAGCCGTTGCTCGTCCGATGAATATGATTTCTACCCTTACTGCTCCTTTTGTTTGGTTGCTTACTTTTTCTTCTGATTTGCTGATTAAAATTCTGAATATCAAGCCTTCTACCGATAGTAAAGTAACCGAAGAAGAGATTAAGGCAATTGTTCAGGAAGGTGCAGACAGCGGTGAAGTACACGAAATTGAACAAGATATTGTAGGCAGAGTTTTTAGTTTGGGCGATAGAAAAGTTTCGTCTTTGATGACGCACCGTAATGATTTGGTTTTTATTAAAGCATCCTATTCTGTCGAGAAAATTGTTGAAGTAATTAGCGAAGAACTGCATTCACTGTATCCAGTTTATGATAAAGACAAAGACCATATCATTGGCATTGCTAGGTTGAAAGACTTGTTTTTACCACTTAGTCAGGCGGATTTTAATTTACAATCTTACTTACAAGCGCCACAGTTTATCATGGAAACTGCTTCGGCTTATCAGGCTCTGCAACGTTTTAAAGATAGTAGAGTTCATTACGGCATCGTGATTGACGAATACGGACAAACGCAAGGAATTGTTACGTTGAATGATTTACTGGAAGCTTTGGTAGGAAATGTTTCCGATTTCGACCATGAAGGTTATCGCCTCGACCAGCGTGCAGATGGTACTTGGTTAGTCGATGGACAATATCCATTAGCTGATTTTCTTCAATATTTTGAACTGAGCGAATACATCAGCGAATATCCTTTTAATACTTTGGCAGGATTGCTTTTGAATGAGCTTGGACAAATACCACGACAAGGCGACACCATCGTTTGGCAAAATCTTATTTTTGAAATTATTGATATGGATGGAGCTAAGTTGGATAAGGTTTTGGTAAAAAATAATGTAGATACAGAGTAGATACAGAATAGCTAGACATCTCTTTAAAATTGTAGTTTTGGTAATAATCTGCCAAAACTAATTCTTCTTTTATTCATAAAACCAAGCAATAATCTTTATTGAATAGCGGTCTTTTTTGGTAACTTTATAAGATACTTTGTTGTTAAAATGAAGACTGTTTCATTTGCTTACTCACAAACTTGAAATTTATCCATGCCCAATCATACAAAATCTGATATTACAGGTTACGAACAAATTGAGATTCTCGGTGCAAGAGAACATAACCTTAAAAATATTGATTTAATCATTCCTCGCAATAAACTTGTAGTCTTCACTGGAATTTCTGGCTCTGGAAAGTCATCTTTGGCTTTTGATACCATTTATGCCGAAGGGCAGCGACGTTATATGGAAAGCTTTTCGGCTTATGCTCGTAGCTTTTTGGGGAATATGGAACGCCCCGATGTGGATAAAATCAATGGACTTTCGCCCGTAATTTCTATTGAACAAAAAACTACTTCTAAAAACCCTCGCTCTACGGTTGGTACGGTTACGGAAATTTACGATTTCATGCGTTTATTGTTTGCTCGTGCGGCGGAGGCGTTTAGCTACGTAACGGGCGAAAGAATGATTAAGCAGTCTATCGACCAAATCATTGAAGTAATCTTGCAAGATTATCAAAATCAGAAGTTGATTTTGCTCGCTCCAGTTGTAAAAGGTAGAAAAGGACATTACCGTGAACTCTTCGTGCAAATTGCCAAATTGGGTTATACCAAAGTTAGAGTCGATGGTGTAGTGATGGACATTCAGCCTAAAATGCAACTCGACCGCTTTAAGATTCACGATATTGAAATTGTAGTGGATAGAATTGTAGTAAAAACCGAAGAACGTTTTCGTTTGTCGCAATCCGTTCAAACTGCCTTGAATCAAGGCAAAGGTTTGATGATGACTCGTGATGAAAAAGGAGAAGTACGAAATTTTTCAAAGTACTTGATGGACCCAATTTCAGGAATTTCTTACGACGAACCTTCGCCGAATAATTTCTCGTTTAACTCGCCTTATGGCTGGTGTCCGAGTTGCCAAGGTTTGGGAAAAGTAGAAGAAATTACAGAGGAATCTATTCTGCCCGATAAAACACTCAGTATCAGCAAAGGAGCAATTGCACCTTTGGGCGAGTACCGTGATATGTGGATTTTCAAGCAATTAGAAGTATTACTGAAACCATACAAAGTAAATCTGACGACTCCCTTGGAGAAATTTCCAGAAGAAGCCATCAAAATTATGTTGTATGGCACAGATGAACCCGTGCCAGTTCCTTCAAAAAAATACGAAGGAACAGATTGGAATACCAAGTACGAAGGCATTATTGTTTTCTTGAAACGTCAGCAAGAAACAGGTTCAGAGAAAATTCAAGAGTGGTTAAAAGACTTTATGGTCGTGAATACTTGTCCAGATTGTAAGGGATTACGTTTGAAAAAAGAATCTCTTCATTTTAAGATTGACAAAAAAAATATTGCTCAATTAGCAGAATTAGACATCGCTGAATTGGCGGAATGGTTTGTAGGTTTAGAAGACCGCATGAACGAACGCCAAAATGTAATTGCCAAAGAGATTTTGAAAGAAATCAGAAAAAGAATTGGTTTCTTAACAGGTATTGGATTGGAGTACTTAACGCTCAATCGTTCATTAAGAACATTGTCGGGTGGCGAAGCACAGCGTATTCGTTTAGCAACGCAAATCGGTACGCAATTGACCAACGTTTTGTACATCATGGACGAGCCAAGTATTGGTTTGCATCAGCGAGACAATGTAAAATTGATTCAAGCCTTGAAAGATTTACGAGATTTGGGCAGTTCAATTTTAGTAGTTGAACACGATAAAGACATGATGTTGGCTTCTGATTATGTGGTGGATATTGGGCCGGGAGCGGGTCGTCATGGTGGTTCGATTGTTGGACAAGGAACGCCCGAAGAATTTTTAAAGAATAATTCAACAACGGCGAAATTCTTGAGTGGAGAAATTGGGATAGAAGTACCCAAACAACGCAGAAAAGGAAATGGTAATTTCTTGATAATCAAAGGAGCAACAGGAAATAATTTAAAAAATGTTACGCTGAAATTGCCACTTGGGAAAATGATTTCGGTAACGGGTGTAAGTGGTTCGGGGAAATCTTCTTTGATTCATGATACCATGTACCCGATTTTGAATCGTCATTTTTTCAATGCTAAACGTGAACCAATGCCTCATAAATCGGTAGAAGGTTTAGAGCATTTGGATAAAGTAATAGAAGTGGACCAGTCGCCAATTGGTAGAACACCACGTTCAAATCCTGCTACTTATACAGGAATGTTTACAGACATTCGTACACTTTTTGCCGAATTGCCAGAGTCAAAAATCAGAGGCTACAAAGCTGGACGTTTTAGTTTTAACGTAAAAGGCGGACGCTGCGAAGATTGTGAAGGAGCAGGCATGAAGAAAATCGAAATGGAATTTTTGCCAGACGTACACGTAGCTTGCGAAACTTGTAAAGGAAAACGTTTCAATCGTGAGACTTTAGAAGTACGTTTCAAAGGAAAATCCATTGCAGACGTATTGGACATGACCGTAGAACAAGCCGTAGAATACTTTGAAAATCAGCCAAAAATTGCCCGAAAAGTACAAATGTTGAAAGAAGTAGGTTTGGGCTACATTACAATTGGTCAGCAAGCGACGACACTTTCGGGTGGCGAGGCACAAAGAGTAAAATTAGCCGAAGAACTTTCAAAAAGAGATACAGGCAAAACCATGTATATTTTGGATGAACCCACTACGGGTTTACATTTTCAAGATATAAAAGCTTTAATGGAAGTACTCGACCGTTTGGCAGATAAAGGCAATACCGTGTTGATTATCGAGCATAATTTAGATGTAATAAAAGTGTCAGACCATATCATAGATGTTGGTCCAGAAGGTGGACAAAAAGGTGGTCAAATCATTGCCGAAGGCACACCCGAGCAAGTAGCCAAAGTAAAAGGAAGCCATACGGCTAGATTTTTGAAAGATGAGTTGGTTTGAGTGAGGAGGTGAGTTTAAATCTTTGCCGTGGGCTGTGTCTTCACAGCCCACAGTTTTATGAATAGTGAAACTGACATTAATTGTAAAATAATTTTAATAAATATGTTCAACGATAGAGCTATACTTATAAAAAATAAAATGAAAGATGCCATCATTGACAGGCTATTAGTAAACTATAAAAAAGTTACAATTGGAATTTTATATGAATCTCTCCAATATGTAAGCAATGATTTCTATAAAAACGAAGAACTCTTTTATGAATGTTTAGATGAATTGAAAAGTGAGAATAGAATAAACTTTAAAGATATTGAAGACATTTATTGTATAGTTTATCCTGTTTGAAAAACATTGCTGTCGTTTGTGTGGTGGCGGACTGTGAAGACACAACCCAAGGCGAAAGCAAGATATTAACTCTCCCCAAAAAACAATCATGAAAATAGACATCAAGGATTTTGAGTACAACGGCGAAAAGAAGTTTAAAATCAAAAACTCGGATACCAAAGTTAAAGATTTTTATGAATCAGCTGAGGAGTATGAGTTGATGATGGCGGAGATTAAAGAAGTAATTGATAAACGCCAAAGTTTGATGTATGCTGATAACCGTTATGCGATGTTGATGATTATTCAAGCTTCGGATGCGGCAGGGAAGGATGGAACTGTGCGTGCGGTACTTTCGGGAATTAATCCTGCGGGCATTTCTGTACATAGCTTTAAAAGACCAACTCAGGAAGAATTAGACCATGATTTTATGTGGAGAAATATGGTAAAAATGCCTGAGAGAGGAAAAATGGTTTTTCATAATCGTTCGTATTATGAAGAGCTATTGGTGGTAAAAGTACATCCTGAGATTTTATTAAAAAGTGAAAAACTTCCTTTAGAATTTACTAAAGATTTAGATAAAGTATGGGAGCATCGTTATGAAGATATTCGTAATTATGAAAAGTACTTGAATAGAAATGGTACGGTTGTGTTAAAATTCTTTCTGAATTTATCAAAAAAAGTACAGGCTGAACGCTTGATTGAACGCATAAAAGACCCAACTAAAAACTGGAAATTTGAAGAGGGAGATGTAAAAGAACGTGAGTTTTGGAATGATTACCAAGAGGCTTACGAAGAGGTGGTGAATCAAACCGCAGCCAAACATGCTCCTTGGTATGTTGTGCCAGCAGACGATAAAAAGAATATGCGATTGATTGTCAGTACTATTATTTTACACCATATCAAGGCTTTAGAGATGGAGTATCCAGAAGCAGATGAGGCTCGCCAAGCTACTTTGCTACAACTCATCAAGGTAATCGAGCAACAAAATGAATAAGCTAATGTGAAACTATTTTGGTAAATTGCAGGCTTAAAGACAAAAAGATTATCATGCGACTGAATTTCAAGGACTTAATTATATTTGAGAACGACGATTATATTATTATCAACAAACCTCCATACATTGCTTCATTAGACGAACGTCAGGCTGATAATTCACAGAGTATTCTTCGTTTAGCGAAAGAGTATTCGGATGATGCCCAGTTGGCTCACCGTTTGGATAAAGAAACTTCTGGTGCTTTAGCAATTGCTAAAAATCCAGCAGCATATCGCCATTTGGCTATGCAATTCGAGCACCGTCAGGTAGAAAAACGCTATCATGCTGTAGTAAATGGTGCACATGATTTTGAAATGATTTCAGTCTATTTGCCCATCGCTCAGAAAAGAGATGGAACACAAGTAATGATTGACCGCCAGAAGGGAAAAGAGGCTGAAACAATCTTCAATACTATCAAAGTATATCGTAACCACACTTTGGTAGAATGTATGCCTATAACGGGCAGAATGCACCAAATTAGAATTCACTTGGTGTGTTTGAAAGCACCAATTGTTTGTGACCCAACGTATGGCGGAGAGTTTATTTACTTGTCTGATTTAAAAAGAAAATTTAATCTGAAAAAAGATACCGACGAATTGCCTTTGATGAAAAGAGTAGCACTTCACTCTCGTTCTTTGACCTTTAAATTATTGAATGAAGAGGTTATCGCAGTAGAAGCGCCATATCCTAAAGATTTTGAGGTTTTGGTAAAGCAGTTAGAGAAGTTTTCGTAATTTTGCGCCCATCCAATTCAAGGCTCTCGGCTCCGTAGTTCAATGGATAGAATGTAGGTTTCCGGTACCTAAGATGAAGGTTCGATTCCTTCCGGGGCCACAAATAATCAGAACAAACCCTTAGCATTTAAAATGTTAGGGGTTTTGTTTTTTGTTAGGACATTTTGTACGAAAGTTTTAATATAGCATATTATTGCCGTTATCGGCAAGATTAGTCCAAGGAAGGATGTTTATTTGTTGTATATTTGCCGATAACGGTATATATAAGAGAAATTATGAATTATATTTCAGTAAGTGAATTCGCAAAAAGATGGAGTATTCCAGAAAGAACTGTCCGGAATTACTGTGCTACAGGAAGAATTCAAGGTGCTTTCTTGACAGGTAAAACTTGGAATATTCCAAATGATGCTACCATCCCCGAAAAAGGGAATAAGAAGAAGTTTAGTAACAATCCCTTACTCAACCACCTCAAAGAGCAAAAGGACATGAAGCTCAAAGGTGGTATTTACCATCGTACACAGATTGACTTGACCTATAATTCAAATCGTATTGAAGGAAGTAAGCTGACACACGACCAAACCAGATATATTTTCGAAACCAATACTATTGGTGCATCCCAAGAAAGTATAAATGTTGATGACATCATAGAAACCACCAACCACTTTCGCTGTATTGATTTAATCATTGAAAAGGCAAAAGTCAAACTAGCTGAACCTTTCATTAAAGAGTTACATTTTCTTTTAAAATCAGGGACTTCTGATAGTAGAAAAGATTGGTTTAACGTTGGCGAATACAAAAAATTACCAAACGAAGTTGGTGGTAATGAAACTTGTCCACCTAAAGAGGTTGCTGCAAAAATGAAAGAACTACTTTCTTCTTATCACAACATCGAAAAGAAAACTTTTAAAGATATTATCGACTTTCATTATCAGTTTGAAGTTATTCATCCTTTTCAAGATGGCAACGGACGTGTTGGTCGGTTGATTATGTTTAAAGAATGCCTTGCCAATAATATTGTACCGTTTATAATAGATGAAGACCTAAAGTATTTCTATTACAGAGGTTTGCAAGAATGGGATCATATAAAAGAATATCTGTTGGATAATTGTTTTACCGCTCAGGATAATTACAAGACTATTCTTCAGTATTTTGAAATAGCATTCGAGTAGATTATCCCTTAAAATCATGAATATTGTAAATGTCACTACAGAATTCATATTCAGAAGGTTGATTAGAGCAGATGAATAACAAACGTTGTTTGGAGTATTCTTGTACATTCTTTAAGTACCAGTTACTAGCGTTGTTATCAAGATTAGAAGTTGGTTCATCAAGCATCAGAATCTCGCAGTCAGATAGGAACGAAAGCCCTAATTTTACTCTTTGCTTCATTCCAGATGAGAAATACTTTATCTCTTTGTTTTTAGCCTGCGGTAATTCTATAAAATCAATGAATTGACTGATAGTAAGTCCGTCTCTTAATGGCTTAAACTTGATATGAAAGGCTAGAAGCTCGCTTAAAGTAAAGTCTTCGATAAGTTCTAAGTAAGGAGCAGTGATGCTAATGTGTTGATAGAAACTATCGACTTCAAGGGTTTTATCGCCATCTTGAAAACTAACAGTTCCTTCGCTATGGGGCATAAAGCCCGAAAGTACTTGAAGTAAAGTAGATTTTCCACTACCATTCGCACCCGTAAAAGTATAGGAATTTCCAGCATGAAAGGTCAGATTTACGTTTCTGAAAATCCATTCATTTCTGAATTTTTTACCAAGATTTTGAGTGATGATGTGCAATTTATCTGTGCTGATTAAATAAAAATGGTTGATAATAAACGCTTTAAACATTTACTATCAACCCTTTTAAAAATATTAAGAAAGACCTTTCATGATACCTCTTTCAGAGTTACGGATGAAGTTTACAATTTCATCACGTTCAGAAGAAGCAGGAAGATTGATTTCAATTTGGGTTAAAGCATCAGTAGTATTTAAGTTTTTCAAATAAATATACCTGTATGCTTCCTGTATTTGCGAGATTTGTTCTTCAGAAAAACCACTTCTTCTTAGGCCAACCGAGTTAATACCTACATAACCAAGTGGCTCACGAGCAGATTTTGTATAAGGAGGAATGTCTTTTCTAACCAAAGCTCCACCTGAAATCATTACATGTTTTCCGATTTTTACAAACTGATGAACAGCAGCAGTACCGCCAAAACGAGCGAAATCTCCCACTTCTACGTGTCCAGCCATTTGTACGTTATTGGCAATAATTACATTGTCGCCGATGATACAATCATGAGCAATATGGCAATAAGCCATGATTAAGCAATTTTTACCAATTTGTGTTTTATACTTATCAACAGTACCTCTGTTGAGGGTTACACATTCACGAATTGTAGTGTTATCACCTACGATGGCAAGGGTTTCTTCGCCTTGAAATTTTAAATCTTGTGGAATAGCAGATATTACGGCACCCGGAAAAATACGACAATTTTTACCAATTCTTGCACCAGGGAAAATCGTTACGTTTGAGCCAATCCAGCTACCTTCACCAATTTCCACATTTTGATGAATCACCGTAAAAGGTTCTACGACCACATTCTGAGCAAGTTTGGCGTCGGGATGTATGTACGCTAAGGGTTGTGTCATATTTTTTTATTGATAACAACGAATAGTTATTCGTAATAATTAACTCTTTCTTACTAAGCTTGCTGTCATGTCAGCTTCACAAACTACTTGCCCGCCTACATAAGCTACACCGTGCATTTTGGCGATACCTCTTCTGATAGGAGCCAATAAATCACATTTGAAAATGACAGTATCACCCGGTACTACACTCTTTCTAAATCGACAGTTTTCGATACCTACCAAATATGGCCAGTAGTTTTCTGGGTCTGGAACAGAGCTAAGTACAAGAATACCACCTGTTTGTGCCATTGCTTCTACTTGCATAACGCCCGGCATTACAGGATTGTTAGGGAAATGACCCATGAAATAATTTTCATTCATGGTTACATTCTTGATACCAACTACACTTTGATCGTCCAAATAAATGATTTTATCAACCATTTGGAATGGATAACGATGAGGAAGTAATTGATAGATTCTCTCGAAAGTAAAGATTGGTGGTTGCTTTGGATCGTACTGAGGTACTTTGTTTTTCTCAGTTTCCAACATCAACTTTTTGATTTTCTTGGCTAATTCAACATTGGCAGCATGACCCGGACGAGCGGCTAAGATTTGTGCTTTGATAGGGCGACCCACTAAAGCTAAATCACCAACCATATCCAATAATTTATGGCGAGCCATTTCATTATTGTAATACAATTCTAAATTATTAAGAATACCTTTTTCTTTAGAAACACTTACTTTTGGTTTGCCTAAAACCATTGCTAAATGGTTAAGTTCTTCTTCAGAATAATCACGGTCGGCAATGACGATGGCATTTGATAAATCACCACCTTTGATTAAATCTGCTTTGTATAAAGCTTCTAATTCGTGTACAAAACAGAAAGTACGGCATTTAGCAAAGCTTTCATTAAACTGACTAATGGCAGTTAAATTAGCGTGTTGACTTGTTAAGAATTTAGAATTATAGTCAACCATAGCTGTTAGGCGGTAGTCGTTTAGTGGCAAAGCCGCTAATTCAACACCTCTTTCAGCATCTTTATATCTTATTTCAGAAGGAATTTCAAAGAATTTACGATGTGCCTCTTGTTCTTCTAAACCAGCATCCAAAATAGCTTCTACAAATTTGATTGAACTTCCATCCATAATTGGCGGTTCTGGTCCATCTAATTGTATCAAAACATTATCAACCTGACAGCCTACCATTGCCGCTAATACGTGTTCTACCGTATTGATTCTAGCTCTGTTATGTTCGATGGTTGTTCCTCTTGAAACATCAACAACGTGATCTACATCAGCATCAGCAATAGGCTGATTCGGTAAATCTATTCTTTGAAATTTGTATCCATGATTGGTAGGAGCTGGCAAAAATGTCATATTGGCTACAACACCTGTGTGTAAACCAACACCTGACATCGTAACCGATTTCTTGATGGTATGCTGTTTGTTATTCATTGCTTTTTAACTTATTTTCTAATTCTCTCAATCGTTTTTCTGTAGCAGGGAGTTTACGAATAAGAGCCTGTGTTTTCAAGTAGTCTATATTTTCTGTGGCTGGAGTTCCGCTTAAAATCATTCCTTCTTTACTAGGAGCTTTAGAAACACCTGATTGCCCCATTACGATGGTTTTATTAGGAACAGAGATGTGTCCATTAATACCAACTTGTCCGCCAATCATACAGTTTGCTCCAATTTTTGCTGAACCAGCAACACCTGTTAAAGCAGCAATTACTGTATTTTTCCCGATTTCTACATTGTGTGCAATTTGAACCAAGTTATCAACTTTTACACCTTCTCTTAGAATGGTCGAACCGATTGTGGCACGGTCAATCGTAGAATTTGCGCCAATACTTACGTAATCTTCTAATATTACATTTCCTAATTGGGGAATTGTTTGATAAGTACCGTCTGCTTGCGGAGCAAAACCAAAACCATCTGCGCCAATTACTGCATTGGCATGAATAGTACAATGATTGCCGATACGAGTATTTGGATAGATTTTCACACCCGAGTACAGAGTGCAATTATCACCAATAATACTTGCTTCTAAAACCGTTACGTGGGGATAAATCTTTACGTTTTTACCAATTTTACAATTATCAGCAATATAGCTAAAAGCACCAATATATTCGCCTTCACCGATAGTAGCTGAACTACTAATGAATGAGGGCTGTTCTATTCCTTTTTTCTGATTTGCGATGAATTTTTGGTATTCTTGAAGAAGTGTAGTAAAGGCAGAATAGGCATTTTCAACTAAGATTAAAGTAGGAGAATATCCTTTTTTGGGCTCAAATGTTTTATCAACAATTACAGCAGTTGCCAGAGTAGTATATAAAAAATGCTCATATTTAAGATTTGCTAAGAAGGAAATACTGCCTTCAGTTCCATCTTCAATTTTGGCTAATTGGCTAACTTTAAGGCTTTTATCTCCTTTTACTTCTCCATTTAGCATCAGAGCAATTTGTTCAACGGTAAATTCCATTCTTGGGGTGGTGGTCGTTGGGGTTTGTTTTTGGACGGCTTCGCCTAACATATTTTACCGCAAATATACATTCTTTGCCCAACATATATAATATTTTTTGACGATGTTACTTAATGCCTTTATTGTAGGTAAATCAGATGCTTCGGCAATATCCAATACTTTTTTGTCTTTTGTTAGGATATTAATGTTCTGTTTGCCAGATACATAAGCAGCATTAGAAGTGTTCCCTTGGATAATTAAGTAAGGTAAATCACTTTCTTGAATACTTGGATTACTGAGCAAATCAATTTGAATTTTTTCAAGAAAAGATGTTTCGATAGGAGCGTCCGAAATATGAATTTTAAATAAATTTCTATCTAACAACATTTTACTGATGTTCGAAAGTAATTTATCTGGATGTTTTGCCCAAATTTTTACGCAAGCCCAAATGTCATAATCGTCCATTTCTGCGAAGGCTTCTAAATAAGATTTATCGGCAGTAAAGTCTTCTAAACTTACTTCTTTTTTTAAGAAAATCATGAAAGCTGGTGTAGCAAAAACGTCTTCGCCTGCTCTGATTAATTCTCTGGCTCTGGTGATGATTTGTATCAGCATTGTTTCAGCACAAATAGATGTTTTGTGCAAATATACTTGCCAGTACATCAGACGGCGAGCAGTCAGGAAGTTTTCGATAGAGTAAATCCCTTTTTGTTCTACAACTAATTGATTATCGACAATATCCAACATTTTCAAGATTCTGTCGGCGCCAATAAAACCTTCACGAACGCCTGTGAAAAAACTATCTCGGTTCAAGTAATCCATTCTGTCAACATCTAATTGACTCGAAATTAATTGTGTAAAAAACTTTCGCTCATAATTACCCGTGAACATTTGTATTGCCAAAGTCAAAGCTCCACCCAATTGACGATTCAATTCTTCCATCAATAAAAATGAAATTTGTTCATGTGGTACTTTATCCAAAATGACAGATTCTAAAACATGGGAAAAAGGTCCATGACCGACATCGTGCAATAAAATAGCAATCTGTGCTGCTTCTAGTTCAGCTTCAGAAATTTGGTGTCCTCTACTGCGCAAAGTCATTAATGCTTCGTTCATCAAATACATTGCGCCCAAAGCATGATGAAAACGAGTATGCAAAGCACCTGGATACACATACTCTGCCATGCCCAATTGTTTGATTCTCCGCAAACGCTGATAGTAAGGATGTTCAATCAAATCAAAAATTAGCTCGGTTGGTATATTGATAAACCCATAAACAGGGTCATTAACTATTTTGCGCTTGTTCATGTGTTGTAGTTGTGAATGAGTGATTTTTGAATTAGTGAATACTTTCAAAATCTTACTTCTTGTTTCCTGCTCTTTCGTCTTCTAGTCCTAAAGTCTATATCCAAATCTTGCCTCTTGTGTCTTGCTTCTTCCGTCTTCCAATCCTCCAGTCCTAAAGTCTTTCAGTCTCTCCCAAAGTCCTAAAAAACAAAAATAGCGATACAAAAACTGCATCGCTATTTTTTTCAATTATTTAGTCGTTAAAAATCTTAATTATTACCGCCTTCTCTACGACCACCGCCATTTCCTCCACGACCTCTCATTTCTTCTTGTAATTCAGCGTATTTTGTCAATTGTTCAGCTGTGAAAATTGTTTTCAATTTTTCATCTTGTGCTTTCGTCAAATCACGCAATTCTTGCATCGCTGCACGTCTGTCAGAAGCATTTCTAATTGCTTCTCTTTTCGCCGTTCTTTCTGTTAACAAAGGCTTAATTTGACTTACTTGTTCAGCCGTCAAATTTAAAGATGTTGTCCATCTTTTTAACTGAGCTTCAACTCTTTGTTCAGGCGTCATATCTTGACGTTGACCATTCGGTGCTTCTGCATTTTGTGCAACTGAAGTCTGAACATTTACGATAAAAGTAGCGGCTAATAAGCTCACTGCGAAGATTAATATCCTTTTCATTGTTAAGATTTTTATTTTTAAAACGACGTTTAGATGAATAAGGATTGAAAAGGTTTAAAAGTATTTTTAAAAAGATATTTTGTAAAAATGCTTTTTAAAATCTAATTTTGCACCACAAAGAAATTAAACGCTTTGTAGGGCCTATAGCTCATTCGGTTAGAGCAACTGACTCATAATCAGTAGGTGCTTGGTTCGATTCCAAGTGGGCCCACAAAAAAATCCCTCACAATCAATTGATTGTGAGGGATTTTTGTTTAGATACCTATTCTATTAAAACAGAATAATATGACTAAACTGGATTCATATAAATTATTGGTTAGGTATTCTTGTGAAAAAGAGAGCGCCTTTGAAAGCGCCCTCCATATTATATAAAGCAGATTAGGATAAAAAAATCTTTTATAGCTTTGCTTAAAAGCTTACTATTGTTCTTCTTGTTTGTTAACTTTTCTATTCTTTTCCGCCCATAAATAAAGCGAAGGCAAAATCAGTGGAGCAAAAATTAAAGTACTGGTTAGTCCGCCAATGATTACTGTTGCTAATGGTCTTTGTACGTCTGAGCCAATTCCTGACGAAATTGCCGCAGGTACAAGACCAATGATAGCAACAACTAATATAGATAATAAAGCTCTCAGTTGCTCTTTTGATGATACCAACACACTGTGCTGTAATTCGGTATCGTTTTCACCTTTGGCTCGATTAATGGCTGAAACTAATAATACGCCTGCCATTACCGAAATCCCGAAAATACTTACAAAGCCTACGCCAGCCGAAACGTTGAAGTAATAGCCACGCATTAACAAAGCCACGATTCCTCCGCCCAAAGCAAATAAAATACAACTCATCGTTACTAAAGTATTGGGCAAATTCTTGAATAACATAAACAAGAAAAGAAACACCAAAAGTATCGTTAAAGGAATGGTGAAAGCCAATTGCTTGCCTGCACGTTCAAGGTTTTCGTATTGTCCACCGTAAATGATTTGATAGCCTTTCGGAACGTGTACTTTAGCATCAATTTTATCTTGTAATTCTTTCACAAAACTGCCTTGGTCTCTGCCTTTGATGTTCGTCCGAACAGTTACCATTCTTTTACTTCCGTAGCGGTAAATATTGGTTTGTCCTTCTACAAAATGAATATCTGCCAATTGACTCATCGGAATTAAAGCCCCATTTACCGAAGGCACAAGAATATCTTTGATGGCATCAATGGAATTTCTGAACTGTGGCAAAAAGCGTATCACAATGTCATAGCGTTTTGTGCCATCGTACAAAGTAGAAATCGTTTTTCCGCCAATCGCCGCTTCAATCATGTTTTGAATATCAGCTACGTTAATTCCAAAACGAGCCGCAGATTCACGATTGATATTGATAGCCAATTGGTCTTGTGGACCTTCTTGCTCAATATTTACGTTGTCTGCTCCAGTGGTTTGTTTTACGATCGTGGCAATGCTATCGGCTTTTTGTCGCATCATTTTCAAGTCGTCGCCTACTACTGAAATTGCCAAATCTGCGGCACTTCCTGTCACAATTTCCATTACTTGGTCGATAATGGGCTGACCAGATGAAAAGGAAACCGAAGGCAATTGCTGTTGTAAATCCGTCTTGATTTTATCCACCAATTCTTTTTTAGAAATGGTTTTACTCCACAAACTATAATCTTTTAAACCAATCAAAATTTCGTTTCTGTTGGCTGGAAATGGGTCTGTTCCATCATCATTTCTACCTGTTTGTGTAATAACAAATGAAATTTGTGGATACTTGGCAATGGTACTTCTGATTTTAGCAGCATAACTGGCATTTTCCTGAATGGTAATTCCCGCAGGAAAATTTCCTCTAAGGAAAATCGAACCTTCATCCAAGGTTGGTAAAAATTCAGTTCCGAGTTTTATGCCACAGAAAATGAATGTTCCTACAATAGTGAAACCGATAATTACGGTTCTTTTATAATGATTCAATAATTTATCCAGTATATTTCCGTAATTTTTCGACAGAAAATCCAGCACATAATTTTTATGTTCTTTCATCGGTTTGTCAAAATCAGCTAAGGCTTTTTTGTAACTGAATGAAATCAAGACTGGAATAAAAGTAAGTGCCGCCAACATCGAACCAATTACAGCAAAAGCCAAAGTAAGTGCCATTGGCGAAAACAGTTTTCCTTCTACACGAGTCATCAATAAAATGGGCATATAAGCCAAAATGATGATGGTTACAGAAAAGAAAATTTCACGTCCAACTTCTTGTGCAGAAAGCAAAGTGATTCTGATAATGCCTTGTTTTTTCTCTTCAATGGTGGCAGTTCTGTACTTCCTGATTAAATGTTCTGCCATCAAACATGCTCCGTCAACAATAATTCCAAAGTCGATTGCTCCCAAGGAAAGTAAATTGGCTGGAATGCCCGTCAAACGCATTAAAATAAAGGCAAACAACAATGAAAACGGAATCGTTAAAGCCACTACAAATGCACTTCTGATACTTCCCAAGAAAAATATCAAGAGAATTACAACGATTGAAATTCCTTCAAATAAAGTATGAGCTACGGTTTCTAAAGAATGGTCAATCAAGAAACTGCGGTCGTAAAGCGGACGTAAATGCACACCTTCGGGCAATTCACTGGCTTGTAAATCCGCCATTTTTTCTTTCAAAAGCTTCAATACTTCACTTGGATTTTCGTAACGTCTTAACAAAATAATGCCTTCTACGCCACTTTTTACATCCAATTTATCTTTTGTAACCGTGTAACCCAAAACCCCGCTGGCGGGCGGAGGGGTAATTTCTACAGTTGCAACATCTCTGATAAATACAGGCATTCCATTGTCAGATTTCAACACGATATTCTGAATATCTCGCTCTGTTTTAATCGCTCCCAAGCCACGAACTGCAAAACCTTGTCCACCACGAGCTAAGATGTTTCCGCCTGTATTTTGGTTATTGACATTAACTGCATCCGTCACATTTTGTAAAGTAAGGTTATACTTTCTTAGTTTTTCGGGCGAAGTAATGATATGATATTGTTTCAAAGGGCCACCAAAAGTTACTACATCTGCAATGCCCGGTACTTGTAATAAAGCAGGTTTAATAACCCAGTCCTGCAAATCTCTTAATTGTGTTTGACTAAAATTCGCTGGAGCTTCTACCACATAGCGATAGATTTCTCCAACGGCAGTACTCATCGGTGCTAATTCTGGATTTACACCATCAGGCAAAGATGCTGAACTCAAACGTTCAATTACTTGCTGACGAGCGAAGTAATCGTCTGTGCCATCTTTAAAAGTTAATTGCACAACCGACAAACCAAAAATTGTACGACTTCTACGGTCTAATACATTGGGAGTATTTTGTAAGGCACGTTCTATCGGTACTGTTACTTGTTGTTCAACTTCTTCAGCTGCTCTTCCGTCGTATTGTGCTACTACAATCACACAAGTATCGGCAATGTCTGGATAAGCTTCTATTTTCAATTGTGTAAAGCACCAATAGCCTACCGCCATCAGCACAGTACTTATCGCAATCACAATCCAGCGATTACGAAGGCTGAATATTAATAAGTTCTTAATCATTTATTTCCACTGTTCTACTTGGTTCGTAATAATAAATCCACTTTTTACTTCTACTCTCAGTGCTGTCAGCACAGCTTTTACTTTCTCTGTGTCGTCGATGAAAGTAATCAGAATGGGCGTTTCGTCGAAACTGAATAAATCGTTTGGACGATGGAAATGATTGTTTGAACCAAAACCCGAAATGCCTTTAAAAACGGTTAATCCTTTGATTTTCTGAGCAATCAAAAACTGTACGATAAACTCATGTAAGGATTTTGTTCCAAAGAGTTCATCTTCATCTATAAAAATCTGAGCTTGAAGCATAGCCTTTTTTTGTTAAAGCAACGTTCCTTTCAACAAGAATGCTGCGATGCTGAAATAAATGATAAGACCGGTTACATCCACTAAAGTAGCCACAAAAGGTGCTGACGAAGTGGCAGGGTCGAAGCCTAATTTTTTTAAGACTATCGGTATCATTGAGCCACTCAAAGTTCCCCACATGACGATGCCGATAAGCGAGAAAAATATTGTTGTGGCTACCAATAAGTAATGTTCAGTATAATTAAACCAGTGAAATTGTTGCCAAAGAAGTATTCTGATAAAACCTATTGTTCCAAGAATAATTCCGAGAATAATACCTGATGAAAATTCTCTTTTCATCACAAACCACCAGTCGCTAAAAGTAATTTCTTTCAAAGCCATCGCACGGATAATCAATGTTGCGGCCTGTGAACCACTATTTCCTCCGCTTGAAATAATCAAAGGAATAAAGAGGGCTAAAACGACAGCTTTTGAAATTTCATCGTCAAAATAACCCATCGCAGAAGCTGTAAGCATTTCGCTGAGAAAAAGCACGATAAGCCAACCTGCTCTTTTTTTGATAAGGGTAAAAATGGGCGTTTTCACATAAGGGAAATCCAAAGATTCTAAACCCCCAAATTTTTGAATATCTTCAGTATCTCTTTGTTCCGCAAAATCCAGTACGTCGTCGGCTGTCAATACTCCAATCAAAACATTTTTATCTGTCACCACTGGCAATACATCTCGGTCGTACTCTTTGAATTTATCAATGGCTATTTCTTTGGTATCATCAATGGTCAAGCTTACACAAAATCCATCTAAAAGACTTTCAATGGTTTTGAAAGATTCGTTCAGTACTAATTTTCTAATGGGAATATCATCGACCAATTTTCCTGTTTCATCAATGACATAAATTACATTGGCGGCTTCGGTGTCGTTTGGGTTATTCCTTAAATGTTCAACCGCTTCGCCTACAGTCATTTGTCTTGAAATCGTAGAAAAATCTGTATTGATAAGTCGGGCAACGCTGTTTTCAGGATAACCGAAAAAGTCATGAATTTCAGCTCGGTTTTTCTCAGAAAGGTATTCAATAAAGTACGACTGCTCTAAACCAATCAAATTTGAAAAAAACTCAAACCTATCATCAGAAGGCAAATTATTTAGAATGGCTGAGGCTTTCTCTTTAGAAATACCTTTGATGATTTGTACTTGCCAGTCGAAATTGAGATAAGCAAATACTTTAGCTTGAGAGTTTTTAGGTAAAGAAATTAAAGATTCAGCCGCAACTTCCAAAGGCAAAGAACCAATCAATATTGCTACGTCATTTGGATGGACAAAATTTTTATTTTTGTCTAAACCCAATAAAGTACTGAAATCGCCCTTTAAAATTCTTGCTCTAATATCTTTCATGGCTTTTATTGGCTATCAGCTTTCGGAAGTCGGCTGTCAGATTTTAATTTCTTAGTCTTTTACCTTCTCTGTTTTTCATGTACTCATGTCGTTCCTACGGAACTTGATTATGTACAATTTTCATGACATCATTGCTACCAATACATCGTCCCTGACGGGACTTGAGCTATAATTCTTCAAATCAAAAAGAAAATCTTGTCTCTTGCTTCTTCCGTCTTGAAATCCTAATACCCAAAACTCAAACCCTTCAACTGCATTACTCCTTTAACAGCAACCGATTCTCCGTTTTGTAAACCACTAAAAACAACAATTCTATCACCAATCTGATTGCCAATATTTACTTCTCTACGTTCAAAAGTATTGTTCACATTTTTTACAAAAACATAATTTTTACCTTGAACCGTCACCACCGCATTTTTATCAATATTGATATGAGAACCTTCGCTTACACCAAACAAAACCGTAGCAAACATTCCTGCTTTTAACTTTTGACTTGAATTGTTTAAGCTTATTCTCAGCTTCACCATTCTGGTCGATTCGTCAATTACATCGGCAACTTCTTCAATTTTTCCTGTAAACTTTTCATTCGGGAAAGCCGTAAATTGTAAAGTGCAATTGCCGCCTTCTTTAATTTTCGTGATTTGATTTTCAGGAATATCACAAATGATAAAAGCCTTTCCAATATTTGAGTTTTTCAATGTTTCTGGATTAAAACCGCCTGTTTTTAGCTTAGTTTCATGCTCGATGATGGCTGTTTTTTCGTTGGCTAAATCGTTTTGTACGATTGCTAACTCTGTTTCAGCACTTAATAAATCTACTTGTGCATTGGCTACGTCTTTTCCTGTTCCAGCTCCATTTTTTTGTAAATCTTCAAAACGACTTACTTCTACTTTTTTACGAGCAATAATCGTTTTCTTTTGCTGAATGATTGTCGCTTTCTGACGAATATTCTGCAAATGCTGTAAAAGCGAAGTATAATTGGTTGCCAAATCAGCATTTTCAAACAAAATGATATTCTGTGAAGCACCTTCTTGTGAAGAAACCACCGTTGCCGACACTTTGGCTGGAGCAGTAATTTCATCATTGAGCGAAGAGCTTCCCAAAGTTTCTGTAGCAAAAAACTGCATACTTGTTGAAGTTGGGAAAACGATTTTCATGCCATTCTCCTGTACTTTTGGCAATACATCAATCGGTTTTGTTGCTTGATTTTCTTTTCCTCCGCAAGCCATCATGCCGACTGAAAAAAGGAGGATGCTTAAGATATTTTTCATCGTTTTATTGTGCCATTTGATTGATTAAACCAGAAGCATAAAGTAGTTTGATATAGCTTTGGCGATATTGTTGTAATGTGTCGTAATACTGTTGTTGCGTATCCAGCCAGCTTCTTTGGGCTTCTAAATAATCCACAATCGTAGTGCCTCCATGCAGATATGAATATTTTACACTACTAAGAATACTTTCAGATTTCGAGAGCAAATCTTTGAATTGTTCTATATTCTGTTTCTGAGTTTGATAAGTATTATAAGCCGTTGAAAGCTCAGTTTGTATCAATGTTTGGGTTGCTTGTAAACCTTTTTCAGCTTGTTGTTTTTGCAAATACGACTTCTTGATTTCTCCTTGATTTCTTGAGAAAAAGGGTAAATCTATCGCTCCGAAAAAACCAATGTATGGAACTGTATTTTGTGGATTATAAATCATTCCTAAAGTTGGCTGTGGTGTTGCCAGTGATTTCTGTAATTTTATATTACTTTCTGCCGCTTGAATACTCGCTTTATAGGCTTGAATATCACTTCTATCTCTCAAAGCTTGTTGCAAAAGGGAATCTAGTTTTGGAGAAAAAGCAAAAGAGAAATCATCTTTTACATCAATGTCAATATTATCTTGGGTTCCCAACATGAATTTTAAATTCGATAATTCATTCAGGTAAACTCTTTCATTTGATTTGAGCTGTAAATCATATTGATTCGCTAATAAAGCTGTACGAGTAAGGTCGGTTGAAGTAATTACTTCTTTGCCCAATCGAATTTTATTGATACTCACCAAACTATCCGTATTGGTTTTAGCAATCTGTAGAATATCTAATTGCTTACGAGCTGTCCAAACATCCAACCATTTCAAAGCCACATCTTGTAAAACATTTCTTTCGGTTTCGACAAAGGCTTTTTGTGAAAGCACCGTGTTTTTCTGTGCTAAATCTATTTTTGCCTGACGTTGCGAAGGCAATTGAATTACTTTCGTCAATTGCCACCAAACTTGTCGGTTCTGTGCGCTTGCCCAATCGGTGTTAGCTGGATAGGCAGCAGGACGAGTAAGTACAAGTGTCTGGTTGTTCAAATTAAGATTTGGACGAAGTTGCGCACTTACAATGTCGGTTGCAGTAATACCAATATTAAGTTGCTGAGTAGCCAGCAAAGGATTATTTGCTTTGGCTGCTTGTAATGCTTTTTGTAAAGTATAAATTTCTTGCGCTGAAGAAGGTTTATACATTAAAAAAACAAGCGTGATAATGAATGAAATTTCTCGGAGCCGCATCATCTTGTAAATCTTTAATTGATGTTACAAATGTGGAGGATTCAAGGGAGAAAGGCAGTTAGAGAGGTTTTAGAAAATTATTAGAAAATTATTAGAGAAGGAGAGAGTTTATGTTAGTTGATTGAAAATATAGCTGTGTTTGGGGCTAGACTCTGATAAGTAATTTTTTTTTTTGTTATTCTATGAATATGGTTA
This sequence comes from Arcicella lustrica, assembly GCF_034930985.1. Taxonomy (NCBI): domain Bacteria; kingdom Pseudomonadati; phylum Bacteroidota; class Cytophagia; order Cytophagales; family Flectobacillaceae; genus Arcicella; species Arcicella lustrica. Next base: position 40,897 of record NZ_JAYGIM010000013.1, on the reverse strand, counting down.
TTAAAGTATGAATTTTGTATAAAGTTTTAAAATAAGATTATTACCAAATGCTTTCAAAACAAAAACAAAATGATACATACAGAGTAGCTTCTGAAATTCTCAGTAATACAACCTTTAGAAAGGTGATTAAAGAGTCAGATTATACTCATTTTACCGATAAGATTAATCGGCATAGTGATTTGTTTTTGTCATTTAAGAGTAAAAATAATGGAGAATTTATCAAAGATATATATAAACTATTATCTAAAAATTATAGAAATGAATATGTTTATAAAAACACCATTCTTAAGAAAATTATAAAAGATAAAACGCTAAAGGAAAATACATCTATTGTTATAAATGAATTTAAGGTTGGTAAATCTATCGCTGATTTGGTATTTATTAATGGAGAAAACAGGGTGTTTGAAATCAAAACTGAACTTGATTCCCCCGAAAGATTAAAAACACAAATATTTGATTATCAAAAGGTTTTTTCTGAAATTTATATCGTAACACATTGGACATTGCAAGATAAGTATCTTTCAATCCTTCAAAAAAACAAAGATTTTTCAAATGTGGGATTGATTGTACTTGATGAAAAATTTAAGTTAGAGACTATTAAAACATCGAATATCTCTAATGCTTTTTTGGATACTAATACGCTATTTAAACTTTTAAGAAAAAATGAGTATTGTAGTTTATTAGAATCTGTATTTGGTAAACTGCCAGATGTACCCAACACATTGTTCTTTAAAGAATGTCTTAAACTAGCCAATAGTATTGCTCCAGAAAAGCTACAAAAGCTAGTATTTCAAGAATTGAAAAAAAGAAATCTGAAAGAACTTGAATATTTAAACAAGAAAAAATTAAATGAAATAAAACATATATGTCTATGCTTAGATTTTTCTAAATCTGAATATCAAGCTTTAGATGATTTTTTGAATACTCCATTTCTTAAATAAACTACTATTTACCTATGTACTTTCCACTTATTAGAAGTAAACAATTTGAGCTTATTGCACTCAGAGATTTGAGTGACAAAATTGCTCAATCAAAAAAAGTGTCTCCCATTATTGAACCTGTAAAAGAATCCATCTCTGTTTTAGAAAAAACATTAACTCTATTTATACAGAAGGGTATCAATTTTACCATTATCATAAATCCTATAGAGGGAGAACTAAAAGGAGGAAAACAGCAAATAATAGTAGATTTTATTAAAAATAGACTTGGAGATTATGATAATTTTCAAATAGGAATTTATATAAAAAGCGAGGTAGATTTTTCTAAACAAATCAAGTTTTTAGACGATTGTAATTTACTAAATGCCAATTTCACACTTATCCATAATGAACAATTAGATGATTTAGCCATCATCAATGAGTTTAATAAAAACAGGGAGGTCAAGTATAATGTTATCAACTCGGATAGAGTCAGTAAACGATATGACAGGAATTTTAAGAGGCAGACAGTTATTACATTAACCGACTCTTTTCGGCAACAAAAAAAGAATAAAGATTACTCTAATAATACTGATGAGTTTTTTTCAGAAGAACATCTTTATTTTTCAGAAGAAGGATATGCAGGGTTTTCAGATTATCTAACAATAGGAGAACCTTTCGCCGAAGGTGGTTTTTTACCTTATGCTGTGGTTATACACTTAACTTATCCTGATGATAATAATAAAATCAGAATAGGTCATTTTGTTTCAAATTCTAATGAAGATACGGTAGATATTGCTGGAAAATTTGCAGAATCATTGAATAAGTTAATGATATTTCTCAAATCCCACTCCTATTTTAAAACATCTGCTACTATCGAGTTTTTAAATCTAAGTGAAAAGGAACATTATCCTGGGCTTGGAACACTTAAGAAATTATCTGTAGTGAATCATATCGAATTAGTTATTCAACTTCTCACCAATTTATAATAATGCACTGTTGTCCGAATTGCTTTTGGGATTCTGAGTTAAAAAACTACATAATCTCATATTCTACTCAAAAAGGTGATTGTAATTTCTGTGAATCAAAAAACATAGAATTAATATTACCTTCCGAATTATTAATCTTTTTTCAATTGTTAATTTCTATTTACAAACCTACTGTTGAGAATGGGTTACCTCTTCATGAATGTTTAAAAAGAGATTGGGATAATTTATTCAGAATAGAAAACCCTGACACGATAAAGGGTTTACTTGAGAAAATTTGTGCCGAAGAATTAGAACAAAACGCTACGTTGATGAGTACGCCTTTGGATTTTCATTATAAGGATAAATCAATTGAGAATCAGGAGATAAACTGGGATGTTTTAGTTCATAAAATTAAATATAGTAATCGTTTTTTTCTTGAAAATACCCTGAACTTAGACCTTCTTGAAAGACTTCTGGAGAAATATCCAAAATCATACAAAAAAGGTAAACGTTTCTATCGAGCCAGAATTTGTTTTGGTGAAAAGAAGTTTGAGGCAGTTGAAATGGGGAAGCCTCCTGTTGATAAATCTACCGCTGGTCGAGCTAATCCGAAAGGTATATCTTACTTGTATGTTTCTAATGATGAAGAAACGACATTATATGAAACCAGAGCTTCATTATATGACTATGTTACTATTGCTGAATTTAAAATTAATGAAGACATTAATGTGCTAAATTTAAGAGATACTTCAAAAATAAGCCCCTTTTTACTTGATGAAGACTTTATTGGAGAATATCTAAATCATAAGAATTATTTGTCGAAATTAGAAAAAGAACTATCAAAACCCATTCGACGACAAGACAGTGAGTTAGACTACCTTCCCACTCAATATCTATGTGAATTTATTAAATCAATTGGTTTCGATGGAGTTGAGTTTAGGAGCTCTTTAAACCCTCAAGGATATAATATTGCAATCTTCAATGATCGTGCATTTGAGTGTATAAAAACTACACTCCATGAAGTAACTTCAATAAAATTTACTTCTGAAAAAAAACTTAGTTAGAATTATTAAATAGATATATACCCTTAAATCAAGCAATATAAATATGCTATATAAATAGATTAATAGGATTGAGCGAGTAAAATATCAGTATTTTTCAATTGTGTAATGAGTTGCCAATTTAATTTTTACGGGTTGAAAACCCGTTTTACCTATCCACTTCGCCCATTACCAAATCCATTGAGCCAATGATGGCGACTAAATCTGCCAACATCGCTCCACGGCTGATTTCTGGAATGATTGATAAATTATGTAGCGAACAAGCTCTGGCTTTTAAACGTACAGGAATATCCGAACGTCCGTCGGTGCGGAAAAAGAAGCCTAATTCTCCTTTTGGGTTTTCGGCACGAGTATATAAATCCATCGCTTGTGGACGAATCTTTTTTGGTACTAAAGCTTGTGGGTTGAATTCGGTAGTACGTTTATGGTCGTTGGTTAATTGTATCAAACATTGTTCAATAATCTTGATAGATTCATCGCATTCTAATACTCTAACATAGTTTCTATCCCAACAATCGCCTACTGTTCCCATTTCGCCTTTGCCCACAGGAATATCAAAATCTAATTCTGGATAAACTGAATAGCCATCTACTTTACGTAAATCAACTTTTAGTCCCGAACCTCTTAGTACTGGACCAGTACAACCATAATTGATTGCCAATGCCATTGGCAATACACCAACATTGGCAGTCCTTTGAATGAAGATTTTGTTTTCGATAATCAATTCTCTTAACTCAACCATTTTAGGTTTTAAGTAATTGATAAATTCTGTACAACGCTCCTCAAAACCAACGGGTAAATCATAAAACAAACCACCTACCCAAATATAATTATAGAGCATTCTTGCTCCAGTAATCCATTCTAATAATCGCTGAATATGCTCCCGGTCACGCATTACCCACAAAAAAGCAGTGTATGCCCCAATATCCAAACCATAAGTACCCACAGCTACAAAATGCGAAGCCAAACGATTTAATTCTGCCACCAAGACACGAATATATTCAATACGTTTGGGGAGTTTTCCTTCTAAATCCAAGAGTTTTTCTACGCCCATTACATAAGCATGTTCTGAATTCATGGCTGCCAAATAATCTATTCTATCTACATAAGGTATGATTTGATTGAATGGTAACGACTCTGCATGTTTTTCAAAACAGCGATGCAAATAACCCAAATGTGGCACAACATCCACCACCAATTCACCATCAGAAACCACTTCCATTCTCAAAACTCCATGCGTTGATGGGTGCTGAGGACCAAGTGATAAAATCATTTCTTCCGATTTCAAATCCTTTAACTGATGTTTGTTAGGATCAGAAAGCCGAAAGTTTTCGGGTTTATATTGATATTGAATCATTTTGAGTTTTGAATGTTGAGTTTTGAGTGAGGAGTTTTTTGAGTTTGGAATCGGAATATTACTCCACATTCACAACTCACAACTCAGCATTCACAACTCCTCACTCAATATTATGGTTTGAATTTCTCGTAAACTTCTTTGCCTGTTGCAGGGTCTTTTCCCCAAAGCTCTACATATACCACCGAAGGCATCATGCCACTTTCGTCAACTTTTACAAATACTTTTTTAAGAATTTGCATTTTCCCGTTAATGGGAAATAATGCTACTGGTTCGCCTTGTGGAGTAATTTTTACGACAAACTTTCTTTTGCGATATGCCAAAAAGTGTCCGTCATAACTTTCTTTTTCCGTCTCAACTTCTTTAGTATATAAACCATAAGCAAGGGTTCGTTGAATATTAGTCAATTCTTGTTTGCGCCCACCTTCATTATATTTTATCCAATAAGTATGCACTGGACTTTTAGGATTTAGTTTTTTATCCGCCGTCAGGTTGGCATCATAAATTACTGTATTTGAATTAGAACTTCGCTGAATATAAAATAAACGAATATCTGTATCAGGAGGAGTTGGGAAAACATCGGTTGCAGGAACCGTCTTGTTTTTTTGAGCTAAACTATTGAATACAAATAGAATAGAGAGGATAATGATTGTTTTTGAAAATCGCATTAGTAAAGATATTGTTTCCTCTAATTTTCAATTTACACATCAGAGGACAAGCAGTTAAAATGTCTTGTTGATTGTTTTTATCCAATTTATTTTCTTTAAAAAGAGCTTTTGTCATTGGAAGGCTCAAAGGTAACAAAGCTTATCAAGATTTTTGTTCCTTAAAAAGTATTTTGCATAATTTTCTACGAAGGTATTTCATTTTTATTGTTTGAAAAATACTTAAATGAGTAAACGATTATTTATTCAAAAAGATGTTTGAATAAAGGCTTCATCACAATTGTAATTTTGTATTTTTAACAGATTCATTTACGAACAACAATCGTCATCAATAATTCATCTAAATTTGTAAATACGGAATAAGCATACTCACAAAATAAAAATCATGAACATTCTCATTATTGAAGACGACGAAAGAATTGCCTCTTTGGTAAAACGAGGATTAGAAGAAAACGATTATACCGTTACGCTTGCTTACGATGGCATGATGGGGCGAAAATTGGCTTTACAAAATGATTATGATTTAATCATCACGGATATAATTTTACCGAAACTCAACGGTTTAGAGCTTTGCAAAGATATTCGCTCAGCCAAGCCAGATACTTTGATTATTATGCTTACTGCTTTGGGAACGACTGATGATAAAGTAGAGGGTTTTGATGCTGGAGCAGACGATTACTTGGTGAAACCTTTTGATTTCAGAGAATTGCACGTGCGTATTCGGGCTTTGATGAAACGCCAAAATGGCAAGACAAACCATCAAGGATTTATCTTGAAATATGATAATTTAGAATTGAACAACCAGACAAAAACCGTAAGTCGTTCAGGAATTGATATTAATTTAACGCCCAAAGAATTCAAATTACTAGAATACATGATGCAAAATGCTGAAAGAATTCTGAGTAGAACTGAAATTGCTGATAAAGTTTGGGATACGCATTTTGATACAGGGACTAACTTTATTGACGTGTATATCAATTACTTACGTAAAAAGATTGATAAAGATTTTGAACCTAAACTCATTCATACAAAATCTGGAATGGGTTTTATCTTTAAGGCAGAATGACAATCAGAGAAAAACTAAGTTTACTTTTTACTTTAATCACCGCAGCCATCTTGATGATTTTTGCGGCTTTGGTCTATTATGCTGCTTATCAAAATCGTGAAACAGAGTTTTACAACCGCTTGAAAAAAGAAGCAATAACGAAAGCCAATCTTTTTTTTACTGCAAAGGTAGATTCAAAAACACTTCAAACGATTTATAAAAATAACCGTGAAACTATTAATGAAGTAGAAGTAGCTATTTATGACACAAACTTCAAATTACGCTACCATGATGCTTTAGACATTGATTTTGTGAAGGAAACCAAGCAAATGATTGATGAAGTAAAGCAAAAAAATGAAGTGCGTTTTTATCAAGATAATTGGCAAGTTGTAGGCTTACTCTTCAGTATTGAAGGAGAAAAGCATATTGTGATGGCTGCCGCTTATGACCAATTTGGCTATAAAAAATTAGAAAATCTTAGAAATACCATTCTGATTATTTTCATTGCTTCAATCATTCTGATTTATGCGGCAGGTCGATTTTTTTCTAAAAAAGCACTCTCGCCTGTGACTATCATTGTGAATAAAGTAAAGAAAATTACGGCTTCAAACCTTGATTTACGCTTGAACAATACACAGGGAAGGGATGAATTAGCCGAATTGTCAAGTACTTTCAATGAGATGCTCGACCGTCTGGAAAAATCGTTTGATGCTCAAAAACAATTTGTATCCAACATTTCGCATGAACTGAGAACACCCCTTGCGTCGATGATTACTGAGTTGGAACTTTCAACACATAAAGAAAGAAGTACTACAGAATATCAAAGCGTTATTCAAAATACTTTAACAGATGCCCAAAAGCTCGCCCGACTTTCTACCAGTTTATTAGATTTTGCGAAAGCAAGTTATGACCCATCTGAGATTTCTTTCAGAGAAACTCGTTTAGACGAAGTACTTTTAGACGCCCGTCATCAAGTACAACGCCAATACCCGACCTATTTGGTTGATATTATTTATAAAAACGAAGTTGAAAATGACGAAGAACTTTCAATGAATGGCAATGAATATTTATTGAAAGTAGCGTTTGCCAATTTGATTGAAAATGCCTGCAAGTTTTCGGACAATAAAAAATGTATTATTTCAATTGTTGTTCAGGAGCAAAAAATAAAGCTTGGTTTTACTGATGAAGGAATTGGTATTTGTGAAGAAGAAATCGCTCAAATTTTTACTCCTTTTTTCAGAGGAACAAACAAAAAATATACAGATGGAAATGGCATAGGTCTTTCGCTTACACAAAAGATTGTCAAGCTGCATCATGGTGAAATTTCTGTTGATTCGACTGTTGGGAAAGGCACAACGTTCAGCCTAACATTTGAACATTTGTAGTGAAGTAAATATTTTAGAGTAAATTTTTAGCGCCTATTGACGCTAAAAGTTTACTCCCAATCTAACAGCCATTCTATTTAATTCATACTCTTTCGTTGTTGTATAAGGATACTCCGATGTTCCCGAAGTGGTTACTGTTTTGAAAGCATTGTGTTTATAGCCGACACTCAATACAAAATTTGCTTGTCCGCCAGTTGGAATTAATAACCCAAGTACTGGACTAAGTGCCAAACCTCCAGATGCTGTCTGGTTATCAGATGCGTCATCATTCAACCAAGTAAAGCCATAGCCAGCATCAATACCAATGTATGGTTTTACTTTTTTTGTATTTGCTTTTCCATATGTATTTCTAATACCGACTGATACAGGCACAATTTGCATAGCATTAAACCAATCGACGCCAACAGTTACCCCAGCAGAAAGCTTATCAAAAATTTTATAGCCATTATACGACTGAATCGTGAAATTTGTCCTTCCATCAACAGGTGTGGCATAAGCTTGTTGAGAAATTTGATAAGACTTGCCAAATAAGCCCCCGAATTCGGTGTAATTGACATATTTATTTTGGAAAAAACGTTCTATTTTACTCGTTTTTTCCTGAGCAAAACTCGCTGAAAAGAGGAAGCAAAACAATATAGTTAGTCTATTTTTCATGTTCTTTAAGGCTTATTAGTTTTCTTTTTTGACCAATATTTTACTTAATAACTTCAGATTGTTTACATCTCTGTAATCGTATTGATACAAACCGTCTTTACCAATAAGCATTAAAGTGCCGTTCAGTGGAATCACGTCAAAAGTATCCATTTCTTTAAAATGTTGGATTTGCTGAATATCCATAGGATTGGTTGCATTGAAAGTTTTCAGCCCGCCTTTACCTTCACAGATAAAAAGCTTTTTGTTATCAATTCCCAAACCATAAGGGCTTTCCATCGTGTATGATTTTTTCAATATCGGCGTAGCAGGATTTGATACATCAATTACATCCAACTGATTGGCATTAGCGGCGCCACAACGAGTAAAATTATTGACTGAACGAAGCGTCACGTAAGCAATGTCATTTTCAACTACCACTGGGTCGCAAGCACGAACGTGGTCTAAACGAGATAAATAAGTAGGATTATTGGGATTTTCGTTATTCCAAATTTGCATTCCAGTGGTTGTTCCTAAGAATAATTTGTCTTTATAAGGAAAGATGGTTTCTATCCCAAAACCTAATTTAATAGAAGCATCCTTTACAGGTTTTTCAGGATTTGCTAAGCTGAAAAGCTTCATTTCGTCGTTAGTAACAGCGTATAAATGATTATTCACGATGGCAAATCTTGCCGTTGAACCACCAACTCCAGCACCATTTGTTGCTGTAGCTTTATTACTACTTCCAGAATAAAAGCTTGATAGATTCCAAGAATCATACATCACAGGATAATAATAAGGTCTTGGGTCGCAAGCTACTTCTTGAGTGGTGGTGTACCATTTCCATTTTGAATCATAAATGGTTTGATTATTTGCGTTATAACTCCAAGAAATTCCATCAGCAGTACCATAAGTAAATACTTCGTTGACTCTTGATACTTCTTTAATTGCAGTAGGATTACTAATATCGAATGCAACAAAATCCGTATAACTATCCGCATAAAGGATATTTCCTTGAACTGCGATGTCAATATTTCCTAATACTTGTATAAAAGCGATGGCTTTGGGTGAAGCAGGATTTGAATTGTCGATAACATGAAAACCTTTTTTTACTTCGTTGATAAACAAGTAATTATCTTTCACGTAAATCTTTCCGGGATTCACTAAATCTTGTGGGGCTAGTGTTTTTACACTCGTTCTGAGTTCATTTAATGAAATCATTACCGATTCATAACCTCTGTAAGTATTGGTTTCTACACAATTATCCTTACAAGAAGTAAAAGCAATCAACAAAGCAAAAAATGTGACTGCTCTAAGTAAAAGTTTTTTCATGAGCAATGTGCCTAAAAAGGCATTAAGAGGTTAAACATTCTAACACAAATTATTTAGCTGTACAAAGTCCATTTACACAATCAACGTTTGGGGGCAAAACCATTGCACAATCAGAAATCCTGTTATATTTTGTATTCAATTCTTTTTGGAAATCGGTATATGCTTTTACCTTTTCAATCAATACTTTTTCATCCACTTTAGATAAAGAGTAAATCAAAAAGCCAGAAGGACCTCCACATGCCTGCGCACCAATTCCCATTACTTTACAATCATCACCAGCGCAAGCTCTGTTTTGTGCATACGTTTCCATTTCTGTGTATAGATTTGAAAGCTTTAAATTGTCTGCTTCTTCATCACCGAGTAAATCATTGTTCTTGCAAGAGAAAAATAGTACAAAAGCAAGAATAGGATAAATAATTCTGAATGCTTTCATGGCTTTATTTTACTTTTATGCTAGTATAAATTGTTCCTAATTTCTGACCAAAAACGTGTAAGTATTTAGGGAAAGGCTGATTCATAATATCTGTTTCACGATAAAAAATAGTATCGTCAATTCTCCAAGATTTAACAGCTTTTCCTTTCTCCTTTCTTTGCAAGAATAACATTCCTCCATCTGCACAACCAGGGCAACCAAACGTCCTACTTTCAACACTTGAAAGCTCAGTCGGATATTCACTCAATACAGTTTTAACTTTATCGTATTCACTATCAGGTAGTTTAAACCCTGAAAATTGATATTGCTCTTGGTCTTTACAGAAAACATTACTGGTGTCTGCGTAAAGTTTTCCGTCGTTAATCATATAAATAGCAGAAGCTCTACAGCCCCAACCTAAGCCTACATGACCAAAAACTAGATAATCTTCAAGTGTTTCTGCACTTACTTTCTGTGAAGAATTAAGTACTTCTATTTCATTTTTTGAACAAGCTAACATTCCTAAAATCATTAGGAAAACGGATGATAAAATGAGTCTTTTCATGTTAATTATTGTTGATAGGTTCCTACTCCAACTGATACTTTTACATTTTTAAAAATTGACTTTTTCTGAGGTTTTGGTTTTGTTGGTTCATAATATGGCGTTGCTTCGACAGGTGCAATAATGCTAGGTTGTTGCCATTCACGAGTAGCACTTTTGGTTGATAAAGGTGTTAATTGCTCAATAGAATCTGCAAGTTTTGTACGTTCTAAAGGTTCTTCTTCTACAATTTCTAAAGGTTGCTCTTCCGATAATTCTATCGGAAGAGTCTTTGTTTTAAGGGGTAATTCAGGGACTAGAGGTTGAATGTTTTTCTCAATTTTTTCATTGACGATAGGTGCAGGACTCTTCAACAATGTTTGTTTTTCTAACTTGATTTCCTCCTGTAGAATAGGCTGAATTTCATTACTAATGCTGGTATTGGCAATAAAAACCCAATAACCTATACCAAGCAATGCCACTAAAGCACTTCCTAAATAGTAGAATGGGAAAGTATTTTTGGGTGTTTGAGGCAACGATGGTGTGGCATCAACGCTTAATCCTTGCTCTATCTTATCCCAAACGGCGTCAGATGGAGTCAAAGAAGTATCGTCAAAGGCGTTTTGCCATTGTTCCTCAAATGAATTATTTGTAAAATCGTTCATCATTAGCTATTTACGGATAATTGACTTTGTAAAATGGCCTTAGCTCGTGCATATTGTGACTTTGATGTTCCTTCTGTAATATTTAACATTTCAGCGATTTCTTTGTGTTGATAACCTTCTATGGCATAAAGGTTAAAAACCGACTGACAACCTTTGGGTAATTTGCGAATCATTTCAATTAATTCTTTGAAATGAATGCCTTCGATACTTGTTAAACCATCAGTAAATTGATTTTCGTATTCTTGTACATCACTCATTCCTTGAAAATGCTGTTGCGCACGAATATGATTGATGGCAACATTGATAACGATTCGCTTAATCCATGCACCCAAGGTACTTTCTCCTCTGAACTTACTTAAATTTTGAAATATCTTAATAAATGCTTCTTGTAATACATCCTCAGCCTCTTCTTTATTTTGGGTATAGCGAGCACAGACCACCAACATTCTACCAGCGTAAGCATTATATAGCTTTCGTTGGGCGTTTCGGTCATTTTGCAGACAGGCCTGTATGAGCTGTTCTTCGTTTTCCAAAATCTATTAAAATTTAATTAAAGAGGCTTATGTAATGGTGAATTAGCGATTTTCCCTTCCCGAGTCTGGTGTCTTCACCAGACCTCATCCAACTGTCGTCATTGTTCCTATCTCTACGAATAATTTTATCGAACAACAACAGAGCTAACCGCTACATTACAAAGACGTTAAAACGTTAGAAACAGTTGGAAAAGCTTGCAAAAAAAATTATATTTTTCTGTGTCTTTACTTACTTATCAACACTAAAGCCACTAACTATTGGCTTTTTATTATCTTTGCATTCTAAAATTTGAAATTTTACATTCTGTGAATCAAGAAATAAGAGACAAATACGAAGTCGTAATCGGCTTAGAAGTACACGCTCAGTTACAAACTGAGAGTAAAATTTTTGCGGCCGATGCTGCTTCATTCGGTGCTTCACCTAACACACATATTTCGCCCATTACACTCGGACACCCTGGTACTTTACCAAAATTAAACAAAAGAGCTGTTGAGTTTGCGATGAGAATGGGTATTGCGTGTAATTCTCAAATCACTGAAAATCAATATTTTGATAGAAAAAATTATTTCTATCCAGATCTTCCAAAAGGCTATCAGATTACTCAAGATAAAACACCTATCTGTATGGGAGGTGGTGTTCATGTAAAGCTTTCTACAGGTGAAAAAACTGTTCGTTTTCATCATATTCACTTAGAAGAAGATGCAGGAAAATCTTTGCATACCGACGGTTCAAGCGATAGTTTATTAGATTATAATCGTGCAGGAACGCCATTAATTGAAATGGTAACTGAACCAGAAATTAAATCTGCCGAAGAAGCCGCAACGTTTATGACCGAAGTACGAAAACTAGTTCGTTACTTAGGCATTTGCGATGGAAACATGGAAGAAGGTTCACTTCGTTGCGATGTAAACATTTCTGTGATGCCTGTCGGAAGTAAAGTTTTCGGTACAAAAGTTGAAATCAAAAACATGAATTCAATGCGTTTTATTCAGAAAGCCATTGAATATGAAATTGTTAGACAAATTGATGCGGTAGAAAATAACGAAAAAATTATTCAGGAAACTCGCAGTTTCGACCCAGCCACTGGACGTACTTCAGGAATGCGTGAGAAAGAATCAATGAATGATTATCGTTACTTCCCAGAGCCAGATCTTGTGCCTTTAGTGATTTCAGAAGAATGGCTTTCGTCTGTAAAAGCGCAAATGCCAGCTTTGCCTTGGGAGCTTTTAGCGAAATTTACCAAAGAATATGGTTTGCCAGAATACGATGCACACGTTTTAACGGATTCAAGAGAAATTGCCGAATACTTTGAAGCTACTTGTAAGTTTACAAAACATTACAAAGCTGTTTCTAACTGGATTATGGGAACGGTAAAATCTTATTTGAATGACCATAATTTAGACATTACTCAGCTAAGTATTACTCCTGAACAATTAGCACAATTGATTCAATTGGTTGATGATGGAAAAGTAAGTAACTCAACGGCTTCGCATCAGATTTTCCCTGGAATGATTGCTGATAATACTAAAACGCCTTTGCAAATTGCCGAAGCGAAGAATCTGATTCAACAAAGCAATACAGATACACTTCAAACGTTAGTTGATGAGGTTTTAGCCAATAATCCTGCCAAAGTAAAAGAATACAAAAATGGCAAGAAAGGACTTTTAAGTATGTTCATGGGTGAAATCATGAAGAAATCTAAAGGTTCGGCAGACCCTAAAGTAACCACAGCTTTATTGCAAAAAACCTTAGAAAATTTATAACAGATTTGTTTTTAGATTCCTTGTATTTGTCTAAAATTTGTGCGTCAGCATTTTTCGAAATTCCGCTGTTTGAGCGGAGAGAGTTTCGGAATTTCTTGATTTTCTTTTGTTACTTTTCTTTCATCAAGGAAAGAAAAGTAAGGTCTTTCAAAATAGGAGATTACGTTCAAATCAATACAAATCAAAAATAAATACATGTTTAATTCATCCACAAATCATGAAAAAAATATCACTTATCGTTTTATTCGTACTGGTCAGTATTTACACTTTTGCCCAGACAAAAACGGTTGTCATCACAGGAAAAGTAATGAATGTTGTACCCGATAAAAAGGTGTTACTTCAAGAAATTAATGGTCGTGGAACTGCCATAACGATAGATTCTGCCCAAGTTGCTGCTGATAAATCATTCAAATTCAACAGTAAAATACCTGATGGCGGTGGATATTATTTAGTGAACTTCTTCGGAATGGACCTTAGCCAAAAAGTACTATTGATTCTGGAAGGTGGAGAAAATATCAATTTGGTAGCAGATGGAATGGATACGCCTGCGAAAAGAGGAAGTTTTCAATTAACAGGAAATTCAAAAAACATTGAATACTTCAACCGCATTCTGAAAATTAGTCAGGAATTACAGACCAAAGTAGAATCTTGGAATATACAGGTAACTGCGGCGCAAGCGAAAAATGATAATACTACTATTCAAAGAATTCAGAATGAATTTCAGGCTGCCCAAGAAGCAAATATCAATAAAATTAAAGTATTGATTCCTGAAATGGGAACGAATTTAGTAGCATTGTGGACGGCTGGAAACTTTTTGAATCCTGAAAATGATACAGAAACTTTATTGCAAGTAGCCGAAAAATTTAAGACAGAAAAAGGAAATTCGCCCAATGTGCATATCAAAACTTTCTTGCAACAAGTAATGCGTTTGAAAGGAGTAAATGTAGGTTCGGAAGCACCAGAAATTGCAATGAAAACCCCCGATGATAAAGTATTAGCTTTATCGTCTTTACGTGGAAAATATGTATTACTTGATTTTTGGGCATCTTGGTGCGGTCCTTGTCGCAGAGAAAATCCAAATGTTGTAAGAATGTACAACAAATTCAAAGACAAAAATTTTGATATTTTTTCAGTAAGTCTTGACCAAGAAAGAGATTCTTGGTTGAAAGCCATCGAAAAAGATGGATTGATTTGGAAACACGTTTCTGATTTACAATATTGGAATTCAGCGGCTGCTGTAGCTTATGGTGTACAAGGCATTCCTGCTACTTTTTTATTGGATAAAGAAGGGAAAATTATCGCTAAAAACTTAAGAGGCGAAGAGCTTGAAAGAAAATTAGAAGAAATTCTAAAATAAAGATTTTTCAAAATATTATTCTGCATATTTCAATCCCTGACATTTTTTATAAAACTGTCAGGGATTTTTCATGTAATTTTGTTCTTCCAAACAATCAAAACAGAATATTGAGTAATACTTCTCAGAAATTCTATCACACAATCAATTTTTTGAAATGAAAGTAGCCATCATCGGAGCAGGAAATATGGGAATGGCATTTGCCAAGTCGTTCATCCAATATGATTTAGTCAAAAAAGAAGACCTTTTCCTTATCGAAAAAAATGCAGAACGTGCAGAAGCATTGCGTCTGGAGAAAGCAGGAGTAGTTATTGATACGATTTCTTCAAAAATCGGAGAATATGATTTAATCATTTTGTCGGTAAAACCGCAAGATTTCCCGTCTTTGCAAGAAGAATTGCGTGCCGTAATTCAGCCAAAACAATTGATATTAAGTATCATGGCTGGGATTTCTATTGAAAAAATAATCAGTACGCTCAATCATCCTTTGGTAGTGCGAGCAATGCCAAATACACCTGCTTTGTTGGGAATGGGAATGACAGCTTTCTCGGCAGCAGGAGATATTACTTTGAGTCAATTGAAAAAGATTGAAAACCTGATTAACTCAACTGGTAGAGCGGTTTTCTTAGAAGACGAAAGTCTTTTGGATGCCGTAACAGCCTTGAGTGGTAGTGGACCAGCTTACTTTTTCTATTTGGTAAAAGCGATGATTGAAGCAGGAAAGCAAATGGGCTTTGAAGAGTCGATGTCTGCTTTGTTGGTAAAACAAACGATGTTGGGTTCATTCCATTTAATTAATAATGCAGAGAAAAGTTTAGATGAATTAATCAAAGCGGTGGCTTCAAAAGGAGGAACAACCGAAGCGGCTCTAAAACGTTTTGAAGAAGGACTTTTAGCACAAAACTTACAAGAAGGTATTTTTGCGGCACAAAAAAGAGCGACGGAATTATCGAAATAGGGTTAGAATTTCAGATGTCGGATTTCAAGTTTTAATATCTTGGAATCCGACTTTTAAATTTTTAAAGTAAAAACTACACCAAACAATTCCTCAAATCTTCAATATTTTCCTCATATCTTTCACTTTGATTTACTACAGATTTACTTAGCGTTTTTAACATAAAGTAACATTTTAAGTCAAAATCTTGAAGCCAAAAGGCAATAAGGAAAATCCAATTCCTAAAATCAGGAAGCCAAAATCTATTCTCAGCTTAATTACTTTCACTATAAAATAAACTATTTCAAGCAAAAATATAATTTTACAACTATCTCCTTTATTTTGACACTAATTTTCGCTTTTTTTACATAAATCATTAAACTAACGTTCAAATTCAATCTATATGTCGATAAAAGTTGCCATTTCTCACAAGACGAAATACAAGTTTGATAGAAGCGTCAGTCTATCGCCACACATTTTTAGATTACGTCCTGCACCACATTCAAGGACGGTGATTGAAGGATATTCATTCAAAATTTTTCCTGCAAATCATTTTATCAATTGGCAACAAGACCCATTTGGGAATTATCAAGCCAGAGTGGTTTTTCCTGAAAAAACAACAGAATTGCACGTGGAGGTAGAGGTTATTGCCAAATTACAGGTAATTAACCCTTTTGATTTTTTTGTAGAAGAATATGCTGAAAAATTCCCTTTTCAATACGACGACCAGCTAAAAAGAGAGTTAGGTCCATATTTTGAAAAAAGAGAATCTGGTGAAAAATTAATCAATTGGATTGAGAATAACAGAGTTCATTACGACATCAATACCGTTGATTTTTTAGTTCATCTCAACCAAAGAGTATTTAATGGTTTACATTATAATATCAGGATGGAAACGGGTGTACAAACCTGTGAAGAAACATTAACTTCTTTAAGCGGTTCTTGTCGAGATTCATCTTGGTTATTAGTCCAAATTTTAAGACAACACGGCATTGCAGCAAGATTTGTATCGGGTTATTTGGTACAACTTACTTCTGATATAAAATCTTTGGATGGTCCTTCTGGGCCTGTAGCCGATTTTACAGATTTACACGCTTGGGTAGAAGCGTATGTGCCGGGTGCAGGTTGGATTGGACTAGACCCGACTTCTGGGCTTTTCGCTGGTGAAGGTCATATTCCTTTATCATGCACGCCTGATTATGTAAGTGCCGCACCAGTAACAGGAGCAACAGATATTTGTAATGTTACTTTTGAATTCGATAACCATGTTACCAGAATTCATGAAGACCCAAGAGTAACCAAGCCATATACCGACGAGCAATGGAATAATATCATGCAAGTGGGTTATGATGTAGAAAAAGACTTACAAGAAGGTGACGTTCGGATGACGATGGGTGGCGAGCCTACTTTTGTTTCGGTAGATGACTTTGAATCACCAGAATGGAATTCTACGGCTGATGGAACATTGAAGCGTAAATTGGCTTATGACTTGGCACTTCGCTTGAAAAACCGTTTTGCTCATGGTGGATTACTACATTTCGGACAGGGAAAATGGTATCCGGGAGAATTGATTCCACGTTGGCAATACGCACTTTATTGGAGAAAAGACGGACAAACCATTTGGAAAAATGATGCTTTAGTAGCAAAAGAGAACGACCAGAAGTTTACCTTTCAAGATGCTGAAACATTTACTTTTGAACTTAGTAAGTTTTTAGGTATTAATCAAAGTAACATCCTTCCTGCCTACGAAGACCCTATTTATTGGGCTTTAGAAGAAGGTAAATTACCAGTAAATATTGACCCTTTGACGATGAATCTCAAAGATTCTGTTGAAAGAAGAACTTTGACGAAATTATTAGAAAAAGGTTTGAATAATCCAACAGGATTTGTTTTTCCGTTAAAGTGGCATAGACAAACAGATACTTGGACAAGTTGTACTTGGACATTCAGAAGAAACCATTTATACTTAATTCCGGGGAATTCACCCATTGGTTATCGTTTACCTTTAGATTCTTTACCAGCTTTATCGGATGATAAAAAGGAGTTTCCTGTTGAACGAAGTTCATTTGAACTTTTGCCTTCATTAGGAGAATTTGGGGAAACTGTTCAAAATCGCTATGGAAATATTGCTCCAGATTATGAATTACCCGCTGCGAAAAAAACAACTGATAAGGAAAAAGAGGATTCTAACGAAAAGCAAATCATCTTCGAGATTCCAACCTTTACAACTGCTTTATCTGTTGAAGAAAGAGAAGGTATTCTTTATGTTTTCTTGCCTCCTACAGAATATTTAGAGCATTATTTAGATTTGATGGCTTGTGTAGAAGCTACGGCTGAAAAGCTTCAAATGCCAATTCGTATAGAAGGTTATCCACCTCCATCAGATTATCGTTTAGAAAAACTAAATGTTACGCCTGACCCGGGTGTAATTGAAGTAAATATTCATCCAGCAAAAAACTGGGAAGAGTTAGTACACAACATCAGTGCCTTGTACGAAGAAGCTTTCTATGCCCGTTTGGGTACAGAAAAATTCATGGTCGATGGCAAACATACAGGAACTGGAGGCGGAAACCACGTAACGATTGGCGGTGCAAAACCAGAAGATAGTCCGATTTTACGTCGTCCAGATTTGTTACGAAGTTTAATTACTTATTGGCAACATCACCCTGTATTAAGTTATTTATTCTCGGGACCATTTATCGGGCCAACCAGTCAAGCACCACGATTTGACGAAGGCAGAGAAGAACGACTTTACGAAATGGAAATTGCTTTCGACCAAATTCCAGAAGGTGAAAATGTGCCTTTCTGGATGGTTGACAGAATTTTCAGAAACCTTTTGGTAGATGTTACTGGTAATACCCACCGTACAGAATTCTGTATTGATAAAATGTATTCGCCAGATTCATCAACGGGTCGTTTAGGAATTTTAGAATTCAGAGGGTTCGATATGCCACCTCATAAACACATGAGTTTGGTTCAGACGCTATTGATTAGAGCTTTGATTGCGAAATTCTGGAAAGAACCATACAAGAAAAAACTTATTCGTTGGGGCACAGAACTACACGACCGTTTCCTTTTACCGCACTATGCGTACTTAGATATGATTGATGTCGTAAACGATTTGAAAGATGCTGGTTATAAATTTGACATTTCATGGTTTGATGCCTTCTTTGAATTCCGTTTCCCTTATTACGGCGGTATTACTGTTGATAATACACAGTTAGAAATCCGTTCAGGAATTGAGCCTTGGCACGTTTTGGGTGAAGAATTATCTAATTCAGGAACAGCAAGATTTGTGGATTCATCATTAGAAAAAATTCAAGTAAAAGTAACGGGCTTTATTGAAGGTCGTCATATTTTAACTTGTAATGGTTGCAGAGTACCATTAAGAAGTACAGGTGTAAAAAGTGAATTTGTAGCGGGAGTTCGTTACAAAGCTTGGAATCCACCTTCGGCTTTGCATCCAACCATCGGAGCAGATGCACCTTTGGTTTTTGATATTTTAGATACTTGGAATAATAAAGTAATTGGTGGTTGTACGTACTTTGTATCGCATCCTGGCGGTAGAAGTTTTGATACTTATCCAATTAACAGTTACGAAGCAGAATCGAGAATGATTAGCCGTTTTTGGGGTTTTGGACATACACCAGATGCAGCCGAAACGCAAGAAGCTATTCCAATCAGAAATACTCCAACGATTTCGAGATTTGTGGCAGAAAACAAAAAGGAACTCAAAGCAGATACGCCAATAGAAGTAGTAAATCCAGAGTATCCAAATACTTTAGATTTAAGAAAATATTGGAAGCGAAGATAAACAAACAAGACGATTTGTATTTCTGAGTAATTAATAAAATATTTGGGGAAGGTTTTCGGAGTTAATCCAAAAAACCTTACCCATTTTTATTATTAATACCAATGTCAAAAAAGTCAAAGAATAGAGTCTTTTTATTTGCCGGTCGTGACGATTGGCAAAAAGACACTGGACTAAATCATGTTTTAGTAAATTATACTAAAAAGAAAAATTATAAGATTGTTTGGGAAGATCCTGCTGGAGGTTTTACTTACAAACTTCGCTTAATTGAAAGTCATTACAAAAATATTCCTGCAATCATTAAAAAGCTAAATCTTAGGTTATCTCAGATTCTTTACGCACTCATACATTGGAGTTATTTTATCTATTTGTATGAACAAATCTTCAATCGAAAAGAAAAAGATTTAGTAAAACTGCGTTGTAAAAAATTAAAGAAAAGAATTCAAGAACTAAGTATTGAAAACGAAGTAGTCATCATTTCACGGTCTTCGGGAGGAAGAGTATCTTCTTTCATTGCGGATGAATTAAAAATCAAACATATCATTTGTTTAGGTTATCCTTTCCAGAATCCAGATAATGGCGTTGAGCCAGAAAGGTATCTACATTTAGAACATCTAAAAACACCCATGTTAATTATTCAAGGAATTAATGATGAATATGGAGGTAGTGAAATCAAAGAAAAGTATAAATTTAGCCCGAATATTGGTTTATACTTTGTTGATGCTGACCACAGTTTTAATGTTGATGCCAATACTTGGAATGAAATCTATCACCAAATTGACAACGCTATCGGATAGTTTAATACAAATATTTCATAATCATTAGCGATGAAATGTATTTACTAATGATTGATGAAATGAAAAAAGAATATTAAATCATCATCATCCCGCCCAGTTCTCTCTATCCAAGCTTCTATATTGTATGGCTTCGGCAAGGTGTTCTGTGCGAATATCTTCTGTGCCTGCCAAGTCTGAAATCGTGCGGGCTACTCTTAAAATTCTGTCGTAAGCTCGTGCTGATAATTGTAATCTTTCCATCGCTCTTTTCAATAAAGCTACGCCTGCAGTACTAATTTCGCAGACTTCTTTTACCATTTGCGAAGGCATCATGGCATTTGAGTAAATCGCAGGATGGTCTTTAAAACGAATTGTTTGTATTTCTCTGGCTTTTATTACTCTTTCTCGAATAGCTGCTGAACTTTCCGATTTTCTGTTAGATGACAATTGTTCAAATTTTACTGGCGTTACTTCTACGTGCAAGTCGATTCTATCCAATAAAGGTCCTGAAATTTTGTTGAGATACTTCTGCACTACGCCCGGTCCACAAACACATTCTTTTTCAGGATGATTGTAATAACCACATGGACAAGGGTTCATCGAAGCAATCAGCATAAAACTTGACGGAAACTCAACCGCCCATCTTGCTCTTGAAATAGATACTTTTCTTTCTTCCAAAGGCTGACGCATTACTTCTAAAGCTGAACGTTTGAACTCTGGTAATTCATCCAAAAACAATACGCCATTATGCGCTAATGATATTTCTCCGGGTTGTGGATTACCTCCTCCGCCTACTAAAGCCGCATCTGAAATAGTATGGTGCGGTGAACGATAAGGACGAGTAGAAATCAAACTTGCCTTTGTGCCTAATTTCCCTGCTACAGAATGGATTTTGGTCGTTTCTAAAGCTTCTTGCAAAGAAAGCGGAGGAAGTATCGAAGGAATTCTTTTGGCTAACATGGTTTTGCCAGCACCGGGCGGACCAATCATAATGGCATTATGACCACCAGCCGCCGCAATTTCTAAAGCTCTTTTGATGTTTTCTTGTCCCTGAACATGAGAAAAATCAGCATCATAATCGTTCTGAGAACTAAAGAAAATATCACGAGTATCGGTAACTAGTGGCTCTATTTTTAACGTACCTTTTAGAAAATCGACAGCTTCTTCTAAAGTATTGACGCCGATAATATCAAGATTATTAACAATAGAAGCTTCAGAAGCATTTTCTGTAGGAAGAATAAAACCTTTTAAGCCTTTTTTACGGGCTTCAATCGCAATGGGCAATACTCCTTTTATCGGACGTAAAGCACCATCTAAGGCTAATTCCCCCATGATTACGTAGTCTTCAAGGCTTTTCAAATTGGCTTGTCCAGAAGCATGAATAATTCCTAAGGCAATTGGTAAATCATAAGCAGAACCTTCCTTCCGAATATCAGCAGGAGCAAGGTTTACAACGACTTTGGTACGAGGAAAGAAAAAGCCTGTTTGTTTAATAGCGGATTCTACCCGATGAGTAGATTCTTTGACAGCCCCGTCGGGAAGTCCGACGATAAAGAAATGCTGTCCTTGTCCTTCACTCACTTCAACAGTGATAATGGTAGCATCAACACCATGAACGGCACTACCGAAGGTTTTTGCAAGCATAGATTTTTGTGTTTATGGCGCTTGGTTTGAACAAAATAACAAGAAACAAAGATAAGATAGATTTATAAAAAAGACTAAAGTCTTTGTATTGAATACAACAATTGATTATCTCTATTTTTACAATGAAATATCTTCATATTATTTTAAACCTTCACTCAACCAAACACCATTTTCTTCAACGCTTAAACGTACTTCTCTTCCACAAGGCAATGCCCAATTTTCTGGTTCATGTCCAACAGGAAAACCATAACAAACAGGGAAATTATATGCTGCCACAGCATCTTGAATAATTTCATTAGCATTTTTTCCGAACTGTACTTCATTGTCTTCTAAATCAGAAAAATGTCCGACAATCAAACCTGCTAAAGATTGTAATTTCCCAGCACGTTTCAATTGAATCATCATGCGGTCGATAGAGTATAAGTATTCGCCGACGTCTTCTAAAAATAGAATTTTTCCATCAGTATCAATATCTGAGTTTGAGCCTATGATATGAGTAAGTATGGCAAGGTTTCCACCCACTAATTGTCCTTTGGCAATTCCTTTTCTATTTAATGAATATGCGGGAATATTATAATTTACACCTTCTCCGAAAAGTACTTTTCTGAGTGTTTCTAAAGCAAATTCTCCGCCATCTTGCATAAATAATTTTAGCATGGTCGAGTGAATACTTTCAATACCAAGCGTGTGAATATGACAAAGTACAGCTGTAATATCTGAAAAACCAGTAACCCATTTTGGGTTTTGGATGAAGTTTGTGAAATCAATTGTATCTAATAATCGTGAACTTCCATAGCCACCTCTTGCAGAAATAATAGCTTTAATGTTCGGGTCGTCCAACATTAATTGAAAATCGTTAGCACGAATTTCATCTGTTCCAGCAAATTGATGATACTTGCTCGTTAGCGAAGTGCCCAATACTACGTTCAATCCCCAAATATTTTCAATTACTTCAATGGCAGGTTTTATTAAATCAAAATCTACTTTACAGGCTAATGCTACCAAGCCAACGGTGTCTCCTTTTTGTAATGCTTTTGGTTGAATCATTTTAATGATAAAAGAGTATTGCTGAAAAACGCTCTAATTTTTTGTTTCGTGATGAGGATGATACTCGCTGCTTAATGGTACTTCTTGAATATCGGATAATTTTCGCAAGTCCAAAGTTACTACTCCAGCACCGGGAACATCGCTAAACATTGGAAGAAATTTTGCACCCATTACTACTTCTCGTGCATGAAATGAAGTCCGAGAATTCACCGTTTGGTTATAAGTTTCTTCTGTGGCTTTTAACAAAACCAAAAACTCGGCATCGCTTGCTAGTAAATCATCTTGCGTTAAACCAAAAAGTGGACTTTCATCTGTAATTGGATGAACGATTGTCCAATTGGCAGGGAAAAAATTTACTTTACTTCTTTCTAATTTCAGTCCGTAATATCGTCTTACAGTTTTACCATCACTTTGCTTTTTGAGCATCGATACCGCCAATTCCACCTGAATGTCGATTAATTGTCTATCTTGTTCATTTACAATCCTAAACATAAAGCCAGTAATATCCAAATAAGGCGCAATAACGGCTTTGTCAGAATATAAAACTCTGGCAACTGGTCTTGAAAAACGTCCATACAATAAACTGGTAGCCAAGGCAAAAATCAATAACCCTAATAAAGATTCAATGGCGGCGATGGTACTTGCGCCAAAACCAATAGGGGCGATTCTTCCATAACCTACGGTAGTGAGTGTTTGGGAAGAAAAGAAAAAGGCATCCATAAAACCAGAGCCTTTTGTCGATAAATCAACGCCTTGCAGGTGTTCAATGCCAACGGCTTGATAAAGACAAGCGAAAATAAAATTTAGGATTAAGTAAAAGGCAACAATGAGTGTGAAAAAACGTTTCCAAGAACAAATAATTAACTCATTGAAAATATTATAACGTCCCCAAAAATTACCACCAATTCGTTTAACATTGAAACTGCCATCACGATTTAATAAGCGAGTATCAGGGTCTGTGATTTGAGTCCCAAAGCCCAAATCGTTGCGTTTTTCTTCTGCCTCAACAAGTTTACTTTTTTTGTGTCGAAGTATAGCCATGAATTTTTTTGAAGTCAATAACGGTTAAAGATAATTATTGAAAGTAAAACAGTTGACCGTTTACTCAAAAATCTTTGTAAGGAAAACAAACCTTTTGTAAATTGCTAACGTATAGCAAAGATGTTTTTCGGGCAAAAAGAATTGTTTATAAAAAGCTTTTGAAGAATGAAATGCTATTTACAAGAAATTATATTTGGCATTATCTTGAAAAGTGTTAGAATGAAAATTACTTTATCTAATTATCTTTGTAAATAGGGGTACTATTTTCTCCAGTATTTTTGAATTGCAACACTTTGTTGGCTCATTTTAATATTCAATTTTTTAGATTATTGTGCTAAGAATCATGAAAAACATATTTGTAACATTATTTTTTTGTCTGATGGCTTTTGTTGGAAAAGCACAAGTAACAGCAGCTAAACCAGTTAAAGCTAAAATCAATTGGATGACTTTGGAACAAGCTTTTGCTGCAACAGAAAAAGAACCACGCAAAATTTTAGTAGATGTATATACTGGCTGGTGTGGTTGGTGCAAAGTGATGGACCAAAAAACATTTACAGACGAAAAAGTAGTAGAGTTCGTCAATCAAAAATATTATGCAGTAAAATTGGATGCCGAAATGAAAGATACTCTTAGAATTGGCAAACAACAATATATTTGGGAGAATGGCTATAACCAAGCAGGAGTAGCACTTTTACAAGGCAAAATGAGCTTTCCGACGATTGTATATTTGGATGAAAAATTCAATATGATTCAACCTGTGGCGGGTTATCAAGAAGCCAAACAGTTTCATCAAGTAATTACTTTTTTTGGCGACGACCACTATCGTAAAGGCGATTGGGACAAGTATCAAAAAGAAATATATCCTAAACAGTACGTTGTAGAGAACAAGCAGTAAGCCAATGCGAAAAGTATTGCTGAAATAATTAAGGTTTATTCTTATTTTTAATATTTAGAGTTTGTCGAGTTTTTTTGTAAATTCCCTTATTATTTCTTATTTCACAACAAACCAAAATGAAAATAAACCTTTACTTTTTTTTAATTTTAATACTTATTACTTCAACAGCTGCATTCAGTCCATTAGTGGATGAAGACGAAGAATTAATTGAAACCTTCAAGCAAATTAATGATGAAGTATTAGCCAACAGTCGTGCTTACGAAACTTTGGGAGATGCCTGCAAAACAATTGGACACCGTCTTACGGGAAGTTCAAACGGAAAAAAAGCAGAAGAATATACTTATAATTTGCTGAAATCGTATGGTTTCAAAGATGTAAAGTATCAGCCATTTCAAGTAGAAGCTTGGTCGAGAGATACCGTTACCTTATCAATCGCTCCAAAGAAAAGTGACAATTTTCAAGATGTAGAAGTAGTATCTTTAGCAATGACACCCGTTGAAGCAAAAGTTACTGCGGAATTGGTAGATGTTGGTAATGGATTAGAACCAGATTTTCAAGCAGTAAAAGAACAGCTTCCTGGCAAAATCGCTTTAGTGAATCTTGGATTATTAGCACCTTTTAAAGGTACTCGTAATTTGCATCGTTCAGAAAAAACAGCCTTAGCCATGCAATATGGTGCGGCAGGAGTAATTTTTGTGAATACTGTAAAAGGAAATGTCTTATTAACAGGTACAGCTTCGGTTACAGGTAGTTTAATTGCGATTCCTGCGGTTTGTGTTTCTTTAGAAAGTGGCATCAGAATCCGTTCTTGGATGAGCGAACAACCCAATTTGATGGGAGTAATTGATATGAAGAACTTTAGTAAAATGATTAAAGCTCGTAATGTGATTGCAACTATCAAAGGAGATAACAAAAAGTACCGTGATGAGAAAATCGTAATTGGTGGTCATCTTGATTCATGGGATTTAGCTACTGGTGCATTGGATAATGGTATTGGTTCATTTTCTATTTTAGATATTGCTCGTGCTTTCAAAGCCTTGAATTTGAAATCTAAAAGAACGATTGAATTTGTGATGTTCATGGGTGAAGAAGAAGGACTATTGGGTTCAAAAGCGATGATTGAAAAAAGTAAAAGAAATAATTCGCTAGAGAAAGTAGCCTTTATGTTTAATCTGGATATGGCGAATAACGCTAATGGATTCAACACATCAGGTAGGGAAGAAATGGTAGCATTGTTTACTAAAATAGGAGAGTACATGAAAAAGGCTTCTCCAGAATATAAAAACAATGTAATCAATCAAGCGGGGCTTCATTCAGACCATCAAAGTTTTATGTTGGAAGGTATTCCAACGGCTTCGCCAATTGGTGGAATTTCGCCGGATGCAGTAGGGTGTTATCATGCCAATTGTGACCGTTTTGATTTAATCAACAAAAATGAAATGGTAAATACTGTAAGATATACAGCGATGATGTTGTACGGAATTGCCAATGTTGATAAAATTCCAGCAAAGAAATTAGACTTTTACTCGACGAGAGATTTTTTCATAAAACAAAACCTTAGAAAAGAATTAGAACTTGGTAGAGAATGGAAATGGGGAACTGAAGAATAATGTATTTACGATATTCTGAAACATTCAACCGACTGTTCGCTAATTGGTTAATCCTTAATTAATGATTTAAATAATATGGATTTTTTTGAACATAATATTGAAATTTCATCTGATACAAAAGACAATATCATTAAAGTGATTGGAGTCGGCGGAGGAGGAAGTAATGCTGTTCGTCACATGTACGAAATGGGGATTGATGACGTAGATTTTGTTGTTTGTAATACCGATTTACAGGCGCTGAATGATAACACTGTTCCTGTAAAATTACAATTAGGCGAAATCTTAACTGAAGGACTTGGAGCTGGTACAGAACCAGAACAAGGACGATTGGCAGCATTAGAAAGTGAAGCGCAAATAAAAGCACTTCTTCAACCAAGTACCAGAATGGTTTTTATTACTGCTGGTATGGGTGGAGGAACTGGTACAGGTGCTGCACCAGAAATTGCTAGAATTGCTAAAGAATTAGATATTCTAACAGTTGCTATCGTAACGGCTCCGTATTCATGGGAAGGAACTGAAAAAATTGAAGCGGCTAATCGTGGAATTGCGGAATTACAACGTACTTGTGATACTGTTTTGGTTGTTCTGAATGATAAGTTGTTAGAAATATACGAAGATTTAAACATCTTGGAAGCCTTTGAACATGCAGATGATGTATTGGCAAATGCGGCGAAATCGGTAGCGGAAGTAATTACAAAATCTGGTAAAATCAATGCTGACTTTAAAGATGTTAAGAAAGTATTGAGCAATGCTGGGCAAGCTGTAATGAGTACAGCTACGGCGAAAGGTCCAAACAGAGCAAAAGAAGTAATCGAAAAAGCCCTTGATTCACCATTATTGAATAATCGTGATATTAAAGGTGCAAAACGTATTCTTGTTACAATTGCTACCAGCGAGCAAAAAGTAATGGCGGTAAAAGAACAAACGGCTATTACTGCACATATCATGGAAGCCATCGGAAATTCTCCTGCTGGATTCAAACTCGGTTTTATCATTGATAATAATCTTGGTGATGATATGAGTATCACGGTAATTGCAGCGGGCTTTGATTTACCTGATGGTCCTGTCCGTACTCCTATAAAACAAGGGTTAAATGGGAATCATGCCAAAAAAGGTTTGAAAGAGCCTGTAACCTTGCAAATTTCAAAAGTTGAGGAAGAAGTGTACGAAGAAGAAGAGGAGGAGGTAATTGAAGAGGAAAAACAAGCTATAAAACATGTTTTCCCACCTCGTGAAGATGATACACCAAGACTTCGTAAAATGATTGACGATTTCTCGAATAAAATGCCAACAGATATTGAAGATTACGACACGCCAGCTTTTCAGCGTTATAATGTTAAATTGTTAGATATTTCTGAAATATTAGAGCTTGATTATCAGACACATTCATTATAGTTGTAATTGATAGATTTTAACATACCAATCCCGCAAGCGCCAATTCTTGTGGGATTTTTATTAAACAGTATTTCAATTTTCACAATAGATAAATCAATGAAAAAAATCTTGTTATTATTGCTTACTTGTTTTGTGTTTGTAAATGTTCAGGCTCAGGACAAAATAAAAGAGCTCACAGAGGAAAGAGAAATCTTGTATCAGAAATATAAAGAATCAGAAAATTTGTCAACAGGGCTTTTTGGCAATCGTTCAAAAGATGATATGCAAAAAACCATAGAGGCTTTAACCGAAATTATTGATAAAGACAACGAAATTCTCAACGAGTACAAAAGCATTCAATCAAATGCTACTGCCGCTTTTACTGATAAGTATAACCAATTGATTCAAGAGAATAATGATTTGACACAAAAGAATCATGATTTGGTAGAATTGACGGAAAGACACAAGGGCTTTTCAAAAGAGAATCATCAAATGTTAGAAGAAATTGAGAAGTACCAAGGTTTGTATATCGCCTTGTTGGGCTTTTCGGTGTTGCTGGCAATCATCTATATCATCAAATATTTTAGTTTGAAAAGTAAATTAAAGAATTCGGAGAAGTAATATTATGCTGAGAGCAATCGACTTTCTTGTGCGTGGTTTCTGTCTTCATAAATCACCTCACAGAAACACCACATCTTGAATAATTTTCTCTCCAACTTCTTTATTGATTAGTTCGATAATTTTATTTTTTGCCATCAATAATTCATTTCGAAGTGGAGCAGAATCTAACTGAATAAACAATTTTCCATCATTAATATAGATTTGTGTGGTTCGAGAAGCAATTGGCGAACCCATAATTTTTTCCCAATAAGCTACAATATATGTTTCGTTAAATTTAGAACGGATTTTATATAGCTCAAGCATATCTTCGATAGCATCCTTCAACGAGGACGTACCTGTCTTTCTACGAGCATTTTCTTTATTATATTGATATACTTTCGACATGACTTTACAGCAATTGAAACTTGATGAGTGCCAAAGTTAAGAGATTTTGTTATTGTAAGTGCCAATAAATTAAACCTTAGCCATTAAATTAATAATACAACCGAATGTCTAATCTTTTTTTATATATCCAAGTACGTAATAATCGGAATAATATTACTTATAATAATGAGTCGATTGATTTTGTCAAGAAAACAAAACCATCAGTTATTGTTTATGATATTGATAACCACTCTGATAATTTAACGTTTCATTATGCCAACAGCTTGATAAAAGAAGCTGAGAAAGTACTTGTATTTTTTGAATTAGAAGAAGATGCAAGTCTGAAACAAATGATGGCATTGCTTAACAATTTATTAGACAAACCCGATAGCCTAAAGCTTCTGATAAAAGGAAACAATGAGCGATTAGAAAAAACAATAAGTATTTTAGACTATCAGAAAATCAAAGAAAATACTCATGAAATTAACATCCTAGAAACAATCCTTAGGGAGTTTTTATGAAAAAAATACATTCATTGAAAAGTTATATACATTCATTGAAAAGTCAAATTCTTGAAATAGTACTGCAAATATCTTTCAAAATGCTTGTATTTATTGTTATAGTACAATACATAGGTTTTGTTGAATATTTTTTTTAAAAAAACTTCATACAGAAGGTATCATAATTAAAAGAATTTTGTGTTAGTTTTGTCATTACCTAAAACAAGATATTTCAAAAGAATCTTTTGCGTTTAGGTTATTTTCATTATTTTTATTTTAAAAATCACCTAAAACTGTTTTTTAACTTAAACCCAAAAATTACCAAACTAATGAGTACACAAGCAAAAACTCCAGCTGCTAAACCAGCAGCACCAGCTCAAAAAAAATCAGGCGGCATTTCAGCAGGCTTGGTTATTGTAATTCTTTTTGTTATTGCACAGTTATTTTTCCGTTTTGTGATGGGAGATGGTTCACGTTTTGAAGGCGGAACTAACGAAGGTCACCCACACCAAGGAGATTTTTTAGCTCTTGCATTTAAAGGTGGTGATATTGTACCAATCCTTTTAACTTGTTTCTTAACAGCTTTAACATTCTCTATCGAGCGTCTTATTACAATCAGTAAAGCAAAAGGAAGTGGTGATGTTAACGCATTTGTTCGTAAAATTCAAGCTCTTCTTGACAAAGACGATACTGAAGCAGCATTGAAAGAGTGTGACAAACAAAAAGGTTCAGTAGGAAACGTTACTTTAGCTGCTGTTAAAAAATACAAGCAGTTAACAAGTGATGGTTCTTTGGACAAAGAACAAAAATTAGCAGCTCTTAGCAAAGAAGTTGAAGAAGCTACTTCATTGGAATTGCCAATGTTAGAGAAAAACTTAACTATCATTGCTACGTTAGCTTCAGTTTCTACGCTAATCGGTCTTTTAGGAACAGTAGTTGGTATGATTAAAGCGTTCTCGGCTTTAGGTAACTCAGGAGGTTCAACTGACTCAACTGCATTGGCAAATGGTATCTCTGAAGCCCTAATCAATACTGCATTAGGTATCGGTACATCTGCAGTTTGTATTATCGCTTATAACTTCTTTACGTCTAAAATTGACGAATTAACTTATAGCGTTGATGAAATTGGTTTAAGTATCAACCAAAACTATGCAACTCACCATAATTAATAGTTATTGTGTTAAGCGCTAAGTGTTATAGGTTTATTTCTATGACGCTATCTAATAACTTATAACTAAACAAGATTATGCCAAAAGTTAAAGCAAAACGACAAAGTGTTTCTCTAGACATGACAGCGATGTGCGATGTGGCGTTCTTGTTACTTACTTTCTTCATGCTTACTGCAAAGTTTAAACCTGAAGAAGCCGTAACAATCGTTCCACCGTCATCTATTTCAGAGAAAACAATAACTGGCGAAAAAGGAATCCTTACTATATCAGTTAGTACTGAAGGTGGTATTTTTTTAGGAACAGACGATAAAGCTGCAAAGGATTATATGTTGGAAAGAATGGCAAACCGCCTTTCTGTACCAGTTTCTGCTGAAATGAAGAAGAATTATGATGCTTCTGAAATCGTAGGATATCCAGCAGGCGCAATGCGTCAAATCTTAGGAATGAAACCTTCTGATGCAAAAGCAAAAGGGCTTTTGAAAGGAATTCCTTGTGATTCAGCCAATAATGAACTTTTCCTTTGGGTTAGTTATGCAAAAATTTCTAATCCAGGATTAAAGGTAGCTATTAAAGGTGATGCTAATTCAAACTATAAAGTATTCAACCAAGTAGTTGGTACTTTACAGGAACAGAATATTAACACATTCCAATTGGTTACATCTCCTGAAGGTAGACCTCAATAGATTTTATTTAGTTGTACTCAGTAGTTTTAACCCTGCCTCTCTTTGAAAGGCAGGGTCTTATAAAACCTATCTGAGTATCATTAACTACCAACAATTAAACCCCAATACAATGGCAGAAATAAGTCAAGACGGTGGGGGCAAAAAAGGCGGTAAGAAACGCAGTAAAAAAGCGTCAACCAAAATTGACATGACTCCCATGGTAGATTTGGGTTTCTTATTGATTACCTTTTTTATGTTAACCACGACGTTAGCAAAGCCCGTAGTAATGCAGTTGAATATGCCTGATAAAACAGAGAAGGAAGAAAAATCAGAAGTTAAAATGTCTGAAACCTTAACTGTGATGCCTGATGCCGAGAAAGTATATTACTATCAAGGTTTACCGACAGAAGCATCAACTCAACTTCAGAAAACAAATTATTCTAAAGACGGAATTAGAACCGTTTTATTCGACTATAAAAGACGAGTAGGTGATAATTTTACGATTGTGATTAAAGCGACAAAAGGAGCTAAGTATAAGAATATGGTAGATTTGCTTGATGAATGTGCTATTACTAGTAACAAGCGTTATGCAATTCTTGAAATTGATCCAGATTCTGAAAAACTAATCAAAAAATCAGGTCTTTAATAAAAATTAGAATAAAACTAAAAAAATAGTTCAAAGTATTTTGAAAACTAAATTAATAGTTTTATCTTAGTTCAATGAATATTTAATTTGATGGTTTTCTATATTTGAAATTCATTCAAGTTGAAAAACATTAACAGTATTAACATCAGAAATTATGTCAAACGTAATAAGCCAAAATGCAACGTTGGATGACATTATTTTTAAGAATAAGAACAAAGAATATGGTGCTTATATCTTAAGAAAATCTTATCCGAAAGTGGTTTCACGTTCTCTGATAATTGGTATAGCTTCGGTTTCTTCTCTTTTTGCATTATCATTTATTTATAATAAAATCAATGAACAATTAGCAAAAGCAAAAACTGAGGTAACTGCTGAAGTAATGAAAATTGATCAGCCACCACCAGAGAATAAAACTCCACCACCACCACCACCACCACCACCGCCGCCACCACCAAAAGAATTACCAAAGGTGACGACAACGAAATTCTTACCTCCTGAAATCAAAAAAGATGAAGAGGTAACAAAACCAGAACCACCTCCTGAAGAGGTAAAAGGTAACACTGCTTCTGAAACTGTAAAAGGAGAAACCGAAGATGCTGGACCTCCAGTAGATCCGGATGCAAGAGGGACAGCTCCTGAAGCACCAGTTGAACCACCAAAACCGAAAGAAGAAGAAATCTTTACAGCGGTAGAACAACAAGCAGAATTCCCAGGTGGTATGGGTGCTTTTGGTAAATTCTTACAGAAAAACTTGAAATACCCAGCTGCCGCTCAGCGTGCAAACGTTTCTGGTAAAGTATATATTCAATTCGTTGTAAATACTGATGGTAGTATCCAAAACGTAGATGTACTTAAATCAGTAGGTTTTGGTTGCGATGAAGAAGCTGTTAGAGTAATTAAATCAGTACCGAAATGGACTCCAGGTAAACAGTCTGGTCGTGCAGTTCGTTCTAGATTTACAGTACCAATTAGCTTTGTGCTTTCTGAATAGTTTCTATTCTTGAGCATTAAGGAAACAATGAAAACCTGTCAGCAATCTGACAGGTTTCATTTTTCAAAGGGAATCAGTTTTTGTTTTTTATTTCGTTATGTATGTAGAGATAAAGTATGAGACATCAATGATGGTACTTAAATAAGAGTTATACTTTCAATGAAATGCCTCATTCTTTACTTATACATAATAATTCATATCTCAATCTAAAAAAATGCCTAGCAGAATTTTTGTGCTTGTTAATGTATTAATGGCTCTTTCTTACTCAGTAATTGGAGCGCTTTTGATACTTTATCCAGAGTCAGCTTTTTCACAAATGATGTTACCTTCTCCGTTGTATGCTTACGCTTTGGGGGCATTACTTTTATTGTATGGTATTTTTAGAGCATGGCGAGTGTATATCAAAATGAATGAGGAAAATGATGAGGGAGAAGATAAGTACTCGCATTATGAAGATAAACATTAAGTTAATTTGAAATAAAGCAATAAACAATCACAAAAACCATGAAAACTCTATTAAATCTACCTTGTTGTATTCTGTTGGCAATCACAGTATTTTCTTGCGGAAGAAGTACTGATAAGGATGGAAAAGAACTAGACACACCTGCTAAAGGAGAAATTACTGTAGCTGTAGATGAATCTTTTCGCCCAATTATTGAAGCGGAAAAAATGGCTTTTCAAGAAACGTTTCCTTATACTAAAATCAATTTAGTATTTAAACCAGAAGGAGAAGCTGTAGCAATGTTATTAAATGACAAAGCGAGGGTTGCTGTAATTACAAGAGAATTAAACGAAACGGAAAAGAAAGTATATGCTGACGATAAAATCACTTACAGAAGTTTCAAATTTGCTGGTGATGCTTTGGCATTAATTACCAATAAAGAAAATCGAGATTCAACGATTACTGTTCAAGAACTTGAAGCAATCATGAAAGGAGAAAAAAAGAAATGGTCTGAAATTGGTAAAGGTGGTTCGAGCGAAGATATAGTACTAGTTTTTGATGGAACAAGTTCAAGTAACCTTACTTTTTTAGTAGAGAAATTTGGAATAAATAAGAATGATAAAGTGTCGTTTTTTGCTGCAAAATCAAACGAACAAGTAATTGATTATGTTAAATCGCATAAAAATGCGATGGGAGTTATTGGTACAAACTGGATTAGTGATGGAGATGATCCAGCATCTT
Organism: Arcicella lustrica; assembly: GCF_034930985.1. Lineage (NCBI taxonomy): Bacteria > Pseudomonadati > Bacteroidota > Cytophagia > Cytophagales > Flectobacillaceae > Arcicella > Arcicella lustrica. The sequence continues at coordinate 7,004 of NZ_JAYGIM010000013.1, read as the reverse complement.
TGGGTTTTATTAGAGAAATAAATGTAATGTCAGTTGCAGAAAAAGCTAGTACAAACCCTGAAGATTATTATCAACCATTTGGTTATAACCTTGCTTTAAAAAGATATCCACTCATCCGCCAGATTAAGTTAATATTAAAAGAACCTTATATGGGGCTTGGAACAGGATTTATTAATTATATGTGTCTTGAACAAGGACAATTAATTGTTTTAAAAGGTGGGCTTTTACCACTTACGAAACCACTTCAGATAAGACAAGTAAAGACAAATTAGGTCGATTGGCATAGTTTTTTATCGAAATATTTAAAAGGTAATACTTAATTTTTAATAGAAGTATTTAAAAATGCTTCAATGCGAATAAAATTTTGACTTATTGTAACAATTTTTTAATTTAATTTTTTGTTTTGTTCCAAATTCAGAAGATATTTTGGAAATTTGTGTAAGAAAAAGAATTACCTGATTTTATATACTTATTTTAATTACTTACAACTAAAACATTAAAAAAATGGAAGTAAAGATTAAATCTCTGTTGGTGGCTGCAAGTTTGTTGTTTGCCGTTGCGGTAAATGGACAAACGGTTCAGCAAGGCTTAGCGCAGTTGGACGGAGACCAGCCAAATAAAGCGAAAGCGACATTTACCGCATTATTAGCTGCTAATAATACGGGTGAAAATTTATATTATTTAGGATATGCTCATTTGCGTGCAGGTGAATTAGATGAAGCGAAAGCTACTTTTGAAAAAGGTATCGCTGCTGAACCTAAACAACCTTTAAATGCTGTAGGTTTGGCTACTTTGATGTTGGCTAAAAAAGATGGTGCTGGTGCAAAAGCTGCTTTTGATAAAATTTTGGCTGATACCAAAATGAAAAATGCAGAAGTAATGTTCCGTATTGCTGAAGCTTACACAATGTATGAGGAAACAAATGACCCAGGTGAAGCAATCCGTTTGATTGATTTGATCACAGAAAAGACTAAAAAGCCTTTAACTGCTGATATGCAAATCGTAAAAGGAGATGCGTTTTTATTGAAAAACGATGGCGGTCCAGCGGCTTCTGCTTATGAACAATCTATCTTAGTTAATAAAACTGCAAAAGCTTATGTAAGATTAGGTGTTGTTTATTTAAGAGGTAAAAATTACCAATATACAGTAAACAATTACCAAAGCGCTTATGAAACTGATTCTTCTTTTGCTCCTTACTACAAAAGAATGGGTGAATACTATATCATTTTCAACCGTTATAAAGAATCATCTAAGTTCTTTAGAAAATACGTAGAAAGAGCAGAAGCTACTCCAGCAATCTTATTATCAACAGCTAAATTATTGTTCTTAGCGAAAGATTATGAAGGAGCGATGCAGTTTACAACACAAGCTGAGGCTGGTGGAGCAAAAGATAATGATATCTTTAGAATGAAAGGTTATTCTAATATTGAATTAGGAAATCCACAATTAGGGATAGAAAACTTAGAGCAAATGGTAAAAGCGGGTGTTAAGCCTTATTACTTAGATAATGTTTATTTCGGTAAAGGATACCAAGGCTTAAAGCAAGATTCATTAGCTATTGAATACTTTTTGAAAGCTGCTCCAGAAGATACCATCAACAACCATTATGCTTCAATCTACACGATTGTGTATGGTCAGAAAAAATATGCTAAAGCAGCTGATTATGCTTTAAAATCAATTGAATGGAAGCAAAAGAAGAAAGCTCCAATGGCAAGTGCTGATTTTTACAACGCAGCTATGGCTCTTTACTTTACAACAGCTTATACGCCAAGAGAAGATACATTGGCTAGATATAACATCGGTATGAAAGCTGATACAATGTTTGCTAATGCAATTGCTATTAACGACAAATTTGCGCCATTCTATTTATTCCGTGCTAGAACTAACAACTACGTGGATTATACTGGAACAAAATGGTTAGCGGTACCACATTATGAGAAATTCTTGGGTGTTGCAGATCCAGCAAAAGCAAACAAAGAGCAATTGTACGAAGCTTATAGATATTTAGTGGGTTATCATGCAAACGTAACAAAAGATACAGCCAAAATTCAAGAGTTTGTAGATAAAGCTGTTGCGATTAAACCTGAAGATCCAGATAAATTAAAGGAATTTTTAGCGCCAACTACTCCTGCTACACCAGCAGTGACTACTCCAGCTAAAACGCCGAAAAAATAAAATATTAAAATTTGTTTGATTCAAGGCCCTGCCATTTGGTAGGGCTTTGTTAATTTTGGGGTATTCTAAAAAACAAAATAATGTACGCACTAATCACAGGAGCCAGTAAAGGAATCGGAAAAGAGATAGCCATAGAATTGGCAAAACAAAAATATAATCTATTACTTGTTGCTAGGTCGGAAGGTTTACTTCGTGAAGTAGCCATTGAGCTTCAAGAAAAATACGGGGTAAAGGTAGATTACTTAGCGGTAGATTTAGCTACGGTTGATGTTGCCAGGCAAGTGTTTGACTGGGTTGCTAAAAATCAATATGAGGTATCGGTTTTAGTCAATAATGCTGGTTATGGTTCTGTTGGCAATTTTGATACTTATTCTATTGAACAAAATAGAGATATGATGAACCTAAACATGGCGACTTTAACAGAAATGTGCCATGTGTTTTTACCAATGCTCAAGCGCCAGTCTAAGGCTTATATCATGAACATTGCTAGTTCAACAGCTTATCAAGCTTTGCCCAAAATGGCAGTTTATGCAGCAACGAAAATTTATGTTCTGAATTTCTCAAGAGCTTTAAAGCATGAATTGAAAGATACTTCTGTATCTGTTACTTGTATTAGTCCGGGCGCAACAGATACTGGTTTTAATGATAGAGCTGCTGTACCTGCCAAAGCGAGAAAAGCAGCTGAAAAAGTAGCAATGACGCCAGAAGTAGTTGCAAAGATTTCCGTAAAAGCGATGTTTGATAAGAAAACAGAAGTGATTCCTGGTATAGTGAATAAGTTAGGAGCCTTCTTAGCTTGGCTTGCACCAAAATCTATTACTGAAAATGTAGCAGCAGGAATTTATCAATAAATATCATTAAAGCTTTCAGGCATTTATGTACCTGAAAGCTTTAATTTTCCTTCCGAATCATAAGACAACTCTTCATCTGCAATCATTTCTCGAATAATATTTTTCAATAATGCTTGATTAGCTGGTTGCATAATCTGAATAATTAACTGCAAAGTCATTGCTCCGTTCGCTAAAAGCTGTTTGATTTTTTGTTGATTACTTTTTACAAGCTCATCATCCTCAATTGTTTGCTTACTTTGCTTTTTTTGTTTCAAGCAATTATCACAAATTCCACAAGTATCATCTGTTTGCTCATCAAAGTATTCCAACAAAAGCTGGGTTCGGCATCTTTTTTCATGACTTACATAATGTCCAACTGATTTAGCTTTTTGTAAGGATTTTTCTTTACGATGATTAATTTCTTGTACTTGAAGCGGCAAATTTTTAGCATCGAATCTTGTTGTTAAAAATGTTACTTGTGGTTTATCTTTCTGTTTATCGTAAATAATTAAATCAAATTTTTCTAAACTCGAAAGCATCATTTCCACATCTTTTATCGGAACAGAATACGCTTTGGCAATATTTACTTCTGAAATCGTCAAAAAAGTACTAAATAATTCTCCGCCATACATTCTTAAAACCAATTTGATGAAGGAATCATATTTCGGATTTCTTAGCTGAAAATCATACAATTGTCGATTATCAACCTTTAAAGTAATTTTAGAAGAACTATGAAACGAATCTGAAAGTTGAATAAATCCTTCATTTTCCAGAATTTTCAAAGCAAAATAAGTATCAGTAGGAGGTAAGTCAAACCTTTTTTGAAATTCCACTAAATCAAAATCAAAACTTGAAAACTCTCCTGAACCAACAGCTAACTGAAAGAAATTTCCCAAACACTGATATGCTTTTCTCACTAATTCAATGGGCGGATAATTCTGCTGAATGTTTTTTGCTAAATTTTCAACATCAACTTGATTGAAAAGTGCCACAGCGTATGCTTTTTCGCCATCTCGTCCAGCACGACCAGCTTCTTGATAATAAGCTTCTAAAGTATCTGGTAAATCTAAATGAATAACCGTTCTTACATCTGGTTTGTCGATGCCCATTCCAAATGCGTTTGTAGCAACGATAACCCTTACTTGATTTTTAATCCAATTTGCTTGTCTTTTACTTCGTTCATCTGCACTTAATCCTGCATGATAAAATGTTGTTGTAATATTATTTTTATTCAATAAATCTGATACTTCTTGAGTTCTTCGTCGATTTCGTACATAAATAACTGAGGAGCCTTGTACGTTTTGAAGTATTTTAATAAGGCGACTTTCTTTGTCTTCTTCCTTAAAAGCGGAGTATGATAAATTTTCACGGGCAAAACTTTGTTGAAAAATAGCAGGAGAATTCATCTCTAAACGAGTTTGAATTTCTTCTTTTACTTCTTTGGTAGCAGTAGCAGTAAGTGCAATAAGTGGAACGTTCGGAATTATTTTCCTGAATTCAGCGATTTTCATGTAGGGAGGTCTGAAATCATGGCCCCATTGCGAGATACAATGTGCTTCGTCAACAGCCAAAAGATTTACTTTCATCTGTTTTACTCTTTCTATGAAAATAGTAGTTTGCAAACGTTCGGGAGAAACATATAAAAACTTTACATCGCCATAAATACAATTATCTAAGGCAATATCAATTTGATTTTTGTGCATTCCCGAAAAAATACCAATGGCAGGAATCCCTCTTCGCTTTAGTTGTTCTACTTGATCTTGAATTAAAGCAATCAATGGTGAAACTACGATACAAATGCCCTCATTCATCAAAGCGGGTACTTGAAAACACAAAGATTTTCCACCACCAGTTGGCATCAATGCCAAAGTGTCTCGTCCATCAATTACAGAACGAATGATTTCTGCTTGTAATGGACGAAAATAATCATAACCCCAATGCTGTTTTAATACTTCTTGAGCTAACATAGGTAACCAACAGATTTTCTTTATAAATATTGAAATGTGTAGAGCAGAAAAGCCTTAAATAAATGTTCCCGCCAATAATTCTTGTTTGATAGTTTTAATTCTTGAATTCAGATTAATGTGTTCAAAGTCGATTCCTTCTACGCAAATTGCGTTCAAAAAATTATGTACTTCTGGCTGATGTGCTGTTTTCTTGCCTGTAATGACATCAATATATTTTGAGGTTGTCCAAAGTACGGCCTTCAAATGCGTACAATTTTCATCCGTCATTACAAACTCAGTCACCAAAGTATCTTCATTAAAATAGATAGCCGACGAAATAATGCCAATTCTTTCACTTACTTTGGCTGAACTAACATAAGCAATTTGATGATTGTACACCACCCAAGACGTTTTGTTATGTTCAAAATAGTCATTGTAATCAAATTCATAAATAGTTGCTACTTGGTCTTCACGAGCATTGAAGAAATAATCGAAGTATTTGGCATTGTTCAAATGTTTCAAAGGGTCACAATCTTGAAACCTTACAACTGCTTTTGAATATAATTTTTTAGGATATTGTTTGTTTGGATTTAACGAGAACATACTTTTCCTGTTTAATAGCCAGTCTTTTGTGGAATGACTTTTTTATTTGAATAATTACTTACAAAAGTAGCAATTCGCTACGAATTGTAAATATTGGCTAAAACAAGTACATTAGCAACACAATATTTTTTAATACACTTCATTCATAAAGGAAGATAATCTTATAATCAAACGAATGACAAAAATATTACTAGTCGAAGACGACGATAGCTTAGGTTTTGTAGTAAAAGACAATCTAGAACAAGAAGGATACACCATCGACCTTCAAACGGATGGAAAAGCTGGACAACGAGCTTTTCAAAATAACCAATATGATATTTGCATTTTCGATGTAATGCTTCCAGAAATGGATGGTTTTTCGCTTGCTGAATTTGTAAGAGCTACAGGAAGTGATGTGCCGATTATTTTCTTAACGGCGAAATCACTAAAAGAAGATAGAATCAAGGGCTTGAAATTAGGTGCAGATGACTATCTAACCAAACCATTTAGTATTGAAGAATTGGTTTTAAGAATAGAAGCAATTCTTAAAAGAACTGGAAAGAAAACTGGACAAACGATAAATCAAGGACTTCAACTAATTGGGAAATATACTTTTGATATAAAGAATCTAAAATTGTTTTTTGAAAACGAAGTACAAGACCTTACTCATCGAGAAGCAGACTTATTGGCATTTCTAATCAATCATAAGAATGAAACACAGTCAAGAGATAAAATCTTAATTGCAATTTGGGGAGATGACGATTACTTTAAAGGTAGAAGCCTTGATGTATTCATTACTCGTTTAAGAAAGTATCTTAATAAGGACTCAAATGTCAAACTAACCAATGTTCATGGAGTAGGTTTTCGATTAGATGTATTATAAGTATCCATTTTTAGGATAGATTTTTTTATAAATTATAATAAATTCGGTCAATCATATTAACAATGGTTGATCGAATTTTTATTTAAAATGTAGGTTTTATTAAATGGTTGGAAAAAAGTTTAAATTTTTTTCAAATTTATTGTGTGTAATAAGTGTTTGATATTAAGTTATTTACGGATTATGTTGTGAATTATTTCAAAAAAAGTTTTAAAAAACTTTTGGAAGAAGTTTGGTGGTTACGGATTAATCCTACATCTTTGCACTCCCAAACGACGCCAACGGGCTGAGGGAATAAGGGGAGAGGGAGTAATTAGGAAGATAATTACTATCAAAATTTAGGAATCGGATTAAGGTTTTTAGGTTAAAGAGTTCTTTGAGGTATTGATAGAAATAGATGATTTTATTTTTTTTAATAGACAGGTTGTTTTTGTTATTGATTCTTTATTTAAGAATAGAGGGCATAGAGAAGACAACGAAACTATAGTAAGATATTTACAATGGAGAGTTTGATCCTGGCTCAGGATGAACGCTAGCGGCAGGCCTAATACATGCAAGTCGAACGGTGATAGCAATATCATAGTGGCGCAC